>NZ_JAQYXB010000642.1:0-306940 GCF_036322405.1 Streptomyces sp. SP17BM10
CGGCCGAGCCAGAAGAACGCCGAGCTGGAACAACGCCGAGCTAGAAGAACACCGAGCGCCGCTGCACCAGCAGCTTGTAGAGCGTGTGCTGGATGGTCTCCCGCACCTCGTCCGCCAGGTCGAAGACCAGCATCGGATCGTCCGCCGCCTCCGGCGGGTACCCGTCGGTGGCGATCGGCTCGCCGAACTGGATCGTCCACTTCGTCGGCAGCGGCACCGCGCCGAGCGGGCCCAGCCACGGGAACGTCGGTGTGATCGGCACGTACGGCAGGCCCAGCAGCCGGGCCAGCGTCTTCAGGTTGCCGATCATCGGGTACGTCTCCTCCGCCCCGACGATCGAGCACGGCACGATCGGCACCCCCGCGCGCAGCGCCGACGAGACGAACCCGCCGCGCCCGAAGCGCTGGAGCTTGTACCGCTCGGCGAACGGCTTGCCGATGCCCTTGAACCCCTCCGGCCACACCCCGACGACCTCGCCGCGCTCCAGCAGCGCCTGGGCGTCCTCGTTGCAGGCCAGCGTGTGGCCCGCCTTGCGGGCCAACTCGTTGACGCCCGGCAGCACGAAGACCAGGTCCGCGGCGAGCATCCGCAGGTGACGGTGGTTCGGGTGGTGGTCGTGGATGGCGACCTGGGTCATCAGGGCGTCCAGCGGGATCGTCCCGGAGTGGTTGGCGACGATCAGCGCGCCGCCCTCGGCCGGGATGTGCTCGACGCCGCGCACCTCGATCCGGAAGTACTTCTCGGCCAGCGGGCGCAGCAGCCCGAGCAGGACCTCCTCGGTGAGCTCCTGGTCGAAGCCGAACTCGTCCACCTCGTAGTCGCCGGTGACGCGGCGGCGCAGGAAGGCCAGCCGTTCGGCGGCCCGGGCCTCCCAGCCCTTGCCGAACAGCCGGGTCGCGGCCGGGCCGAGCTGCCCGGACAGCGCGCCGCCGACGGCCCCGGCGAGCCGGTCGGCGAGGGCCGGGCGGTCGGGGGAGCTCCAGCTGGGGGCGGACTCGATCGGGATGACCTTGGCCTCGCCCGGCGCGTTCTCGGCTGCGGCACTCATGGCGGGTTCAGCTCCTCGGTCGGGTCGGGCGGTCGGTGCCGTCGCGGTCGGTGCCGTCGCGGCCGGTGCGGCTACGGTCGGCGGGGGCCGGTTCGGGCCCGAGCAGCCCGGTCAGCCGGTCGGCGACGGCGGCGAGCCGCTCGGGCGGCAGGAGGCCGGGGCCCCGGGCGGCGGCGAAGTCGGCGAAGGCCTCGGCGGTGGTGAAGGCCGGGCGGTAGCCGAAGGTCTCCCGCAGCCGGGTGGTGTCCACGACGCGCCCGTGGGTGAGCAGCCGCAGCTGCTCGGGCGAGACGTCCACGAGGCGGGTCTGCCGGGCCAGGCCGGCCATCCAGCTGACCGCGGGCAGCAGCAGCGGCAGCGTGGGCCGGCCGAGCCGGCGGGCGCACTGGGAGAGCAGCAGGACGCCCTCCCCCGCGACGTTGAAGGTGCCGGTGTTGACGGTGCCCGGCTCGGGCTCACCGGCGGCGCGGCAGAGCACGGCGACGGCGTCGTCCTCGTGCACGAACTGGAGCCGGGGGTCGTAGCCGAGGACGGTCGGCAGCACCGGCAGCGCGAAGTACTCGCTCAGCGGTGTGTCGGCGGCGGGGCCGACGATGTTGGCGAAGCGCAGCACCGTCACCGCGACGTCCGGCCGGCGCCGGGCGAAGCCGCGGACGTAGCCCTCGACCTCGGCGGCGTCCTTGGCGAAGCCCCCGCCGGGCGGGTTCTTCGGCTGGATCCGCTCGGTGAACACGGCCGGGTCGCGCGGGGCCGAGCCGTAGACGCCGGTGGTCGACTTCACCACCAGCCGCCGCACGCCCGGCGCCTTCTGGCAGGCGCCCAGCAGCTGCATGGTGCCGATCACGTTGGACTCCTTCACCGCGGAGCGGTGGGTGGAGCCCAGCCCGGTGGCGGAGACGCTGAGGTGCACGACGGTGTCGACGCCGTGCTCGGCGATCACCCGGGAGACCGCCGGGCGGCGCAGGTCCAGCTGGTGGAAGCGGTACGGCGCGGCCGGGCCGTCCGGGTCCTCGAGCGGTCGCCCCGGGGGCTGCACGTCGACGCCGACCACCAGGTCGACGTCGGGCCGGCGGCGGACCTCGGCGACGAAGCGGGCCCCGAGATGCCGGGCCACACCCGTGACGAGCACGACGACGCCCACAGTGCTCCACCCCAATCCTCGACCCGAGCGGCCTGCGTGCACCGTACCGCGCCGCCGCCACGGGCCGTGATACGACACCGCCCGCCGAGCCCACGAGGGGCCGGGCGGGCGGTGGAAGCGCGCGGTGCGCAGGGCGCAACCGGGGGCGCTTACTTCTTGTTGCGACGCTGAACGCGCGTGCGCTTCAGAAGCTTGCGGTGCTTCTTCTTGGCCATACGCTTGCGACGCTTCTTGATGACAGAGCCCACGGAACAACCCTCGCTCACTGAGACTCTCGTCCGTGAGAGACGGAGTCCATACGACTGACGTGAGGGCCTAGCCTACCGTCCGCGTGCCCGGGGCTGTAAATCGCGCCCCCGTCGGCCGGGGAACGCACGGGAAATCCGTGGCAAACGGGTGCGGTGCCCACCGTGGTGGACCCCGCACCCGCGCGCCCCGTCCTACGCGCTCTCGAGCCGCACGTAGGACTCCTTGAGGTACTCGTGCACCGCCTGCTGGGGCACCCGGAAGGACCGTCCGACCCGGATGGCCGGCAGCTCTCCGCTGTGCACCAGGCGGTACACCGTCATCTTGGACACCCGCATGACCGCGGCAACCTCTGCCACGGTCAGGAAGACGACTTCCTGCAGGGGGCGTTCGCCGGAACTCATGACCATCACCCGACCCTTAACCCGTGTGCAAGGCACCGGCTTCCCCTCCGGTGACTCCACCGGCACACGTGTATCCCCAGAGTAGTTATGGGTGGTACCAGTGGGAAGAGGGAGAAGCGCAGTCCTCGTACGGTGAGAGATAGTCCTGTTGCAGTACGTAGTCAGTCGGCGGTTCGTAGCAGTGGGCGTGCGCACCGCCACCGCGCGGGGCGCCCCGGGCGCCGGTTTCAGGCCAGCAGGCCGTGGTGGGGGAAGACGGCGCGACGGCTGGCGAGGATCGCCTGGTCCAGGCGGTCGGCCGGATCGTATCCCGCGTCGAAGTCGCGCCACACCGGGCGGGCGCCGTCGGTCATGCGCAGCGGGGCGGGGCGGCGGGTGCGGCGGTAGACCTCGGCGCGCCACGCTTCCGGGGTCTCGGTGGCCGGGTCGACGGGGTGACCGGCGGCGGTGGCGACGAGGTGGGTCCAGGTCCGCGGGACGACGTCCACGACGGCGTAGCCGCCCCCGCCGGTGGCGACCCAGCGGCCGCCGGCGTGGCGGTGGGCGAGGTCGTGCAGTTCCTCGGCGATCAGCCGCTGGGCGTCGACGGTGACGGCGAGGTGGGCGAGCGGGTCCTCCAGGTGGGTGTCCGCGCCGTGCTGGGTGACCAGGACATCCGGGCGGAAGGCGGCGAGGAGTTCGGGCACCAGGGCGTGGAAGGCGCGCAGCCAGCCGGCGTCGCCGGTGCCGGCCGGGAGCGCGAGGTTGGCGGCGCCGCCGGGGGCGTCGGGGCCGCCGGTCTCGGTCGGGAAGCCGGTCTGCGGGAAGAGCGTGGCGGGGTGCTCGTGCAGGGAGACGGTGAGCACTCGGGGGTCGTTCCAGAAGGCCTGCTGGACGCCGTCGCCGTGGTGGACGTCGACGTCGACGTAGGCGACGCGCCGGGCGCCGAGTTCGAGCAGCCGGGCGATGGCGAGCGCCGGGTCGTTGTAGATGCAGAAGCCGGAGGCCTTGGCGGGCATGGCGTGGTGCAGTCCGCCGGTGAAGTTGACGGCGTGCGGGGCGTCGCCGCGCCAGACGGCCTCGGCGGCGGCGACGGACTGGCCCGCGATCAGGGCGGAGGCCGAGTGGATCGCCGGGAAGGCCCAGTTGTCGTCGGTGCCGAGCCCGTGCCGGGCGTCGTGCCGGTCGGGGTCGGCGGCGACGCGCTTGACGGCCTCGACGTATTCGCGGGTGTGCACCAGGTGGAGCGTCGAATCCCCGGCCGGCGGCGCCGCCCTGACGGTCACGCCGGGGGCGGTGGCGAGGCCGAGGGCCTCGACGAGGCGCATGGTGAGGGCCAGCCGGGTCGGGTCCATCGGGTGACCGGGGCCGAAGTCGTAGGCGGTGACGGCCTCGTCCCAGAAGAGGTGCAGGCCGCAGGGGAGATCACGCTCGGCTTCGGGCATGGCCTCCACCGTAGTGGGTGGCGGTCCGCGGGCGGCCGCCGGGCCGGGGCGAGTCCCGGGGGTCCGGGTTCAAACCCGTGCGGGAAAGGCGGCTTGAAGCAGAACGTCAGGAACGGTCATCCGCCGGGGCCGCGGCGGCGGCGGCCGTGGACGCGGGGAGCGTCGCGCGGGCACGGGCGGCGGCCGGCGAGACGGCAGTCGGGGCAGTCGGGGTGGCCGGGCCGGCCGCCGCCGCCGGGTGCGGGTGGTGAGGGCCGAGGACGCGCAGGAGCGCATCCCGCAGGTCCACGGGCCGTTCTACGAGCGCGTCGGCGCCCTGTTCGCCGACCGCACGCCGGACGAGGTGGCCGTCCTGACCGGCCCGACCGGTTCACCCGCGCCCGCGCGATCCTGCGGGAGTCCCTGGACGGGATCCGCGCCGGACAGCGGCAGGTCGAACGGGCTACGCCTCGGCGGGCGTCAGGGCGGCGGGCGCCGGGGCGAAGCGGTCGGCCAGCGGGAGGACGGCGAGAACCAGCACCATCGGGGCGAGCAGCGCCCAGCGGTAGGAGCTGCCGTTCGCGATCGCCCCGACCAGCGGCGAGCCGATCAGGAAGCCCACGTAGTTGAAGAGGTTGAGCCGGGCCACCGCGGCGTCCGAGTCGGCCGGGAACAGCCGCCCGCCGGCCGCGAACACCTGCGGGATGATCGCGCAGATGCCGAAGCCGAGCAGCGTGAACCCGGCGATGCCCGCCCACGCCGCGGGCGCCCCGGCGGCGGCCGCGAAGCCGAGGGCCGCCAGCGCCGCGCCGCCGCGGACCACCGGGACGGCGCCCCAGCGCTGCACCGCGCGGTCGCCGAGGGCACGGCCGAGCAGCATCGCCACCATGTAGCCGAGGTAGGACAGCTTGGCGACGTCCTCGGGGCTGCCCAGCCCGTCGGTCAGGTACTTGACGCTGTAGTTGGAGACCGACGCGTCCGCGATGTACGCGAAGGCCATAGCCAGGCACAGCGGCAGCAGCGGCCGCCACGGGATCGAGCGGGCGGCGGCCTCGGCGGCCTCCCGGACGGCGTCGCCGAGTTCGGCGGGCCCGGCGAAGCGGGTGCCGACCAGGACGGCGAGCGGGGCGATCACGGCGGCCGCGGTGCCGAACAGCACCGGCAGACCGACGTCGTCGTGCGAGCCGAGGCCGGCGACGGCCGCGCCGAGGATGCCGCCGAGGCTGAACGCGGCGTGGAAGCCGATCATGATCGAGCGGCCGTACCGGTGCTGGAGCCCCACCCCGAGCATGTTCATGCTGGCGTCCAGCGCCCCCACGAGCAGCCCGAACGCCCCCAGCGCGATGGCGAGTTGCCACAGCTCGTCACCGAGGCCGGCGCCCGCGAGGCTGAGGCAGACACCCGGCTGGACGACCCGCAGGACGGCCCGCGCGCCGGTGCGCCTCACCAACTGCTCGGAGGTGATCGAGCCGACGCCCGCCAGGATCGGCACGGCCGCCAGGAACACCGGCAGCAGCCCGTCGCTCAGCCCGTAGCGGTGCTGGATCTCCGGGATGCAGGTGACCAGCAGCGCGAACGTCGTGCCCTGGAGCAGGAAGCTCAGGGCCAGCGCGGCGCGGCCGGCCCGCAGGCGGGACGGGACCTCGGCACTCGACGGGAACGCAGGGCGCATGCGGGAACCTCGCTACCGGCCGGTACGACGATGTTGGCGAGAGCGTAGGTGCCCGCGAGGACTTTGGGGAGAGGGTGTGCAGCGCTTTCCGCGCTCGGCTCGGGGTGATCAGCCCGGCAGCGCGGGCACCTCGGCGAGGCCGGCGATCAGCCCGGGCCACGGCGGCCGTCAGCCGCGGCGGCGGGGTGAGGGAGCGGGCGGCATGCGGGAACAGCTCGGGCGCGGGCGTGCCAATGCCCGTCGACCGGCGGTCACTTCCCCCCGGAGGCCAGCTCGCGGGAGCGGTCCCGGGCCGCCTCCAGGGCGCCCAGCAGCGCGGCCCGCACGCCGTGGTTCTCCAGCTCGCGGATGGCCGCGATGGTGGTGCCGGCCGGCGACGTGACGGCCTCGCGCAGCTTCACGGGGTGCTCGCCGGAGTCGCGCAGCATCACCGAGGCGCCGATCGCGGACTGGACGATCAGGTCGTGCGCCACCTGCCGGGGCAGGCCGAGCAGGATGCCGGCGTCCGTCATCGCCTCGACGAGGAAGTAGAAGTAGGCCGGTCCGGAGCCGGAGAGCGCGGTGGCCGCGTCCTGCTGGGCCTCGGGCAGGCGCAGCGCCTTGCCGACCGAGCTGAAGATCTCCTCGGCGCGCACCAGGTGCTCCTCGGTGGCGTGCGAGCCGCCGGAGATGACGCTCATCCCCTCGTCCACCAGGACGGGCGTGTTGGGCATGACGCGGACCACCGGGGTGCCGGCCGCCAGCCGCTCCTCGAACCACGCGGTGGGCACGCCGGCCGCGGCCGAAATGACCAGCCGGTCCGGGCTGACGTGCGGCGCGAGCTCCTCCAGCAGGGTGCCCATGTCCTGCGGCTTGACGGCGAGGATCAAGGTGTCGGCGAGCTTGGCGGCCTCGGCGTTGGAGGCGGCCACGACGCCGTAGCGGTCGGCCAGTTCGGCGGCGCGCTCGGGGCGGCGGGCGGTCACCAGGACGTCCGCCGGGTCCTTGCCCGCCCGCAGCAGACCGGAGAGCAGGGCCTCGCCGATCTTGCCGGTGCCCAGGAAGGCGATCTTCTGTCCGTGCGCTGCGCTGCCGCCCATGGCCGCTCCTAACCTCGGTACTGCTGCCATCCTCGCACCGCGCGGCACCGGCTCGCCGGACCGTCCGGTCCGTGGTCCCTTACGGAGGAACACGGAGAAACTCGGGGGTTTCCCCTATGGCCCCTGGCCGTCCGCAGGAGCACCGTGGACGCATGGCACACGAGGAGATGTCCCGACGTGAGAACCGGCAACTCGCCGTCGCCTCGGCGACGGTGGGTCCGTGGCGGACGGCCGCGGGGGTCGGTGCGGTGGTGGGGGCGACGGCCCTGGGGATCGACGCGATCACCGGGGACTGGTCGCTGAGCATGCTGGCCGGACCGGCCGGCTGGGGTCTGTTCTTCTTCTTCCTCGTCGGCACCGTGGGCGGCCGGTTGCGGCGTGACACCGGCGACCGACGGCTGCGCCGGTGGGCCGACGCGCACCCGTGGCGGGCGGCGCTCCCGGCGGCCGGCGGACTGCTGCTCCTGAACACGCTGGCGCAGCTGTTCCTCGGTGACGCGGGCGTGTTCGCCGCCTTCTTCGAGTCGCTCATCCCGGCCGGCATCCTGCTGGCGATCGCGGGCGTGGTCGGGTCGGTGAAGCAGGCCCGGGGCCGCGGCTGAGGCCCGTCGGCACCGCTGCGACCTGGGCAAACAGGGCAAAGGTCCACACTCGGTACACGCGTTCACCACAAGGCGTGCCCCCGATCGGCCGGTCGTCACACCCCGTCGGCATACTGGCGCGATGCCGATCGCCGAAGATCCAGAACCGCGCCCCTCGGAGGGCGGTGAGGGCGGGTCCGACCCGTCCGGAGCGGGCGGGAAGGACCCGTTCGCGGACCTCGTCCTCGACGACGAGTTCGTCAAGGGTGCCGCCGTCAAGGAGCAGTCGGGCCGCACCCGGATGCTGGCCGCCCAGTGGAAGCACACCCCGCCGGTCGACCCGGGCGGGCGCCGGTCGGTCGACGACGGCCCGGCGGCGCCCAAGCGCCGGTTCGGCCGCAAGCCGAAGCTCCAGGTCGTCGACCCCTGGGGCAACCCGCGCCCGCCCAAGCGCCGGGGCGGTCTGGAGTGGCGCACGCCGCTCTTCGTCGCCCTGACCGTCGCGGTGCTGCTCGCCGCGCTGAACATCGACGGCCTGCGGAACTGGTACCACGGCACCGGCACCGGCTCCTCGGCCCACACCCCGGTGCCGACCGTCGCCCCGGAGACGGCCAAGCCGACGACGGCGCCGCCGAAGGTCGACGCCGACCAGCCGACGGTCGACCACCCCTGGGCCGGATCCCCCGCCGAGGGCTGGCCGAACGGCGCGGACGCCTTCGTGCTCCCCGAGGCCAAGGCCACCGGCGTCTTCTCCACCGAGCAGGTCACCGCCCAGCTGCAGCTGGTCAAGGACTACCTGACCGCCGCCAACCTGGACCCGCAGGTGATCGCGGGCGGCCGCCCGGAGGCCGCGCTCGCGCTGCTGGACCGGGCCGAGCGCGACCAGGCGGCCGCCGCCCTGGCGACCCCGTCCAAGGAGAACGACCCGACCAACTGGTTCAGCCGCTTCGACCCGCGCGAGGCCGTCCAGGTGGGCGGCGTGGTCAAGGTCCAGGGCCGGATCAGCTTCGAGGGCGACGGCGACAAGGGCGTGCTGGTGCACACCGACTTCAGCTACGTGTACGCGGTGCGTCCGGGCCCGGACGCCGCCAAGCGGGCCATGTCGCCCGCGCCGTCGGCCGGCGGCCCGAAGCCGACGAAGCCCGCCGCGCCGCAGACCCAGGACCCGGCGGCCAGGCCGGTGGGCCTGGTGGTGCCCGCGGCCGACGTGGCCGGGGACACCTGGACCACCCGCACGGTCGTGCGGCGGGTCGAGAACTTCCGCTTCTACGACCCGGCCCGCTACCAGGTCAACCCGAAGAAGATCGCGTTCGGCGAGGGCGGCGGCTCGGATTCGGCCAACTCGGCCTGCGACGTCTACGACGGCTTCTACCACCCGCAGTTCGCCCAGTTCGAGCCGGTCCAGCAGGACTCCCCGGGCTCCCGGCCGACCGGCCCGGCGACCGACCCGTACGACCGCAGCAAGGACCTCGTCCCGACCGACCAGTGCGGCACGGTCAGCCGCAACTGACCGTCAGCGCTTGCGCTTCCCGCCGGGTCGGCCACTGCGGCCGGCCCGGCGCTTCTCGTACTGCTCGACGGCCCGCTCGTACCGCGCCCGCCGGACGCCCTCGCCCGGGGCCTCGGTGAGGCTGCGGACGAAGTACGCCAGCAGCGAGCCGACCCCGCCGATCATCCAGACCGCGCCGAGCGAGCGGTCCTCGGTCATCCAGCCGGTGAGGTGGTCCTTGCCCTCGGCGAGGACCTTCCAGGTGCGCAGCGCGGCCAGCAGCGAGCAGAGCGCGACGGCCAGCACCAGCAGGGTGTTGAGGAACCCGCCCTGAGCGGAGAGCGCGACGCCCTCGACGGCCAGGCGCAGCACGAACGCGGCCGCTGCGGCGATGACCAGCGAGCCGGCGGACACGGCGACGCGGCGCGGCCAGTAGCCGTGGTCGCGGTGCACCCAGCTGGTGCCGAACCAGCGGATCGGCTCCGGCTGCGGGGCGGCGGGGTCCGGGGCGGGGGTGGGGGTGGGGGGCTGCTCGCTCACGCCGCCGATTATCCCCCGCCCCCTCGTCCCACGGCCCCGGACGCCGTGGAGGAGCCGTCCCGTGGTCCGGGGCGGCTCCTCCTCGCGCGTGCGGTGCGGGCGGCTCAGCCGAGCTTCGTGACGTCGCGGACGGCGCCCTTGTCGGCGGAGGTGGCCATCGCGGCGTAGGCGCGCAGGGCCTGGCTGACCTGGCGCTCGCGGCTCTTCGGGCGGTAGCCGCCCGAGGCCTCCAGCGCCCGGCGGCGCTCGGCGAGCACCTCGTCCGGGACCTCCAGGGAGATCGTCCGGCCGGGGATGTCGATGGCGATGGTGTCGCCGTCCTCGACGAGGGCGATGGTGCCGCCGGAGGCGGCCTCCGGGGAGGCGTGGCCGATGGACAGGCCCGAGGTCCCGCCGGAGAAGCGGCCGTCGGTGACGAGCGCACAGGCCTTGCCCAGGCCGCGCCCCTTGAGGAAGGAGGTCGGGTAGAGCATCTCCTGCATGCCGGGGCCGCCCTTGGGGCCCTCGTAGCGGATGACGACGACGTCGCCCTCCTTGACGCGCTTGGCGAGGATCGCCTCCACCGCGTCCTCCTGGGACTCGACGACGACGGCCGGGCCGCTGAAGGTCCAGATCGACTCGTCGACGCCGGCGGTCTTCACGATGCAGCCGTCCTCGGCGAGGTTGCCGTACAGCACGGCGAGGCCGCCCTCGACGGAGTAGGCGTGCTCGACGCTGCGGATGCAGCCCTTGGCGGCGTCGGTGTCCAGCGACTCCCAGCGCTCGGACTGCGAGAAGGCCTCGGCGGAGCGGACGCAGCCGGGGGCGGCGTGCCACAGCTCGATGGCCTCGGCGGAGGGCGAACCGCCGCGCACGTCCCAGGTCTTGAGCCACTCGGCGAGCGAGTCGGCGTGCACGGTGTGGACGTCCTCGTTGAGCAGCCCGGCCCGGTACAGCTCGCCGAGGATGGCGGGGATGCCGCCCGCCCGGTGGACGTCCTCCATGTAGTACGAGCCGTTGGGCGCGACCTTGGACAGGCAGGGCACCTTGCGGGAGATCGCGTCGATGTCCCGCTGGCCGAAGTCCAGCTCCGCCTCCTGGGCGGCGGCGAGCAGGTGGAGGATGGTGTTGGTCGAGCCGCCCATGGCGATGTCGAGGGCCATGGCGTTCTCGAACGCGGCGCGGGTGGCGATCGCGCGGGGCAGCACGGAGGCGTCGTCCTGGCCGTAGTGGCGGTCCGCGATCTCGACGACCGTCCGGCCGGCCTTCTCGTACAGGGCGCGGCGGGCGGTGTGGGTGGCGAGGACGGAGCCGTTGCCGGGCAGCGAGAGGCCGATCGCCTCGGTGAGGCAGTTCATCGAGTTGGCGGTGAACATGCCGGAACACGAGCCGCAGGTCGGGCAGGCGTTCTCCTCGATGATCGCGATGTCCTCGTCGGAGACGTTCTCGTTGACGGCCTGGGAGATCGCGTCGACGAGGTCCAGCTTGCGCACGGTGCCGTCGACGAGGGTGGCCTTGCCGGCCTCCATCGGACCGCCGGAGACGAAGACGGTCGGGATGTTGAGCCGCAGCGCGGCCATCAGCATGCCCGGGGTGATCTTGTCGCAGTTGGAGATGCAGATCAGGGCGTCGGCGCAGTGCGCGTTGACCATGTACTCGACCGAGTCGGCGATCAGGTCGCGCGAGGGCAGCGAGTAGAGCATGCCGCCGTGGCCCATCGCGATGCCGTCGTCGACGGCGATGGTGTTGAACTCGCGCGGGATGCCGCCGGCCTGCTTGATCGCCTCGGAGACGATCCGGCCCACCGGCTGGAGGTGGGTGTGGCCGGGGACGAACTCGGTGAAGGAGTTGGCGACCGCGATGATCGGCTTGCCGAAGTCCTCACGGGCTACGCCGGCGGCCCGGAGAAGCGCCCGGGCGCCTGCCATGTTGCGACCGTGGGTGACCGTACGGGACCTCAGCTCGGGCACTGTGCTCCACTCCTTCGGGGCTCGCGCGCGGCCCCGCGGGTGGGAGGGTGCGGGAACCGCTGTGGCTACCGAGCCTACGCCCGCCGTCCGCGCGGCGGACGCCCCGTCCGCGATGCGGTCAGGCGGCGGGCGCGCTCGGCGCACGGACCGTACGGGCCGTACGGGCGCTCGGGAGTCAGGACGGCGTGACCGCGACGACCAGCTCCACGGTGAACGGCTCGACCACCCAGCCGTCGGGGAACTCCGCGAGCGTGGCCTCGCGCTCGGCGGCGAGGACCGGCGCCCGCTCGGCCGGGTCGAGCGAGGCCAGGTACGAGCGGGAGGTCAGGTCGGTGATCACGTGGTCGACGGTGACCCGCCGCTCCCAGCGCAGCACCGTGCGCTCGACCGCGAGCCCGGCCGGGGCGAAGTGGCCGGTGTGCTCGCTGATGCCGCCGTAGCCGCGGTAGCGCTCGGGCAGCGCGGCGGCCATCCGCTCGGCCCGGGCCCGCACCCACGGGACGGTCTCGTCGTGGACGTTCCACCAGGTGGCGAGCGCGCCGCCGGGGCGCAGCACCCGGATCGCCTCGGGAACGGCCAGGTCGGGGCGGGTCCAGTGGAAGGCCTGGGCGTAGGTGATCAGGTCGGCGGAGCCGTCGTGGAAGGGCAGGTCGTCGCCGGAGGCCTTGACGAGCGGCAGGCCGGGCGAGGAGGCGAGGAACTGGGCGGCCATGCCGCCGTTGGGCTCGACCGCGACGACGTCGGCGCCGCGGGCGGCGAGCAGCCGGGTGGCGATGCCGGTGCCGGCGCCGACGTCCAGGACGCGGGCGCCCTTGAGACCGCGGCCGCAGAGCCGCTCCAGGGCGTCGAAGAGCGCGTCGGGGTAGGTCGGGCGGCCCCGGTCGTACTCGGCGGCGACCGCGCCGAAACTCTGAGCGAGCTCCCGGAAGTTCTTTGCCTCCGTCATGTCTCCCCCTACGCGCGGCAGTTGGTGCCCAGTGGGGCACGTGGGTTCAGCGTACGCGCGAGGGGGTGGCCAGGTGCAAGCGGGTGAAGGCGAGCGCCTCGGCGAGGTCGGCCTCGCGTTCGGCGGGGGACGCGGAGCGCCGCGTGTTGACCTCCAGCACGACGTGGCCGTCGAAGCCGGTGCGGGCGAGGTGTTCCAGCAGTTCGGCGCAGGGCTGGTTGCCGCGGCCGGGGATCAGGTGCTCGTCCTTGCCGGAGCCGCTGCCGTCGGCGAGGTGGATGTGGGCGAGCCGGTCGCCCATCCGCTCGACCATCTCGAACGCGTCGATCCGGGAGGTGGAGACGTGCGAGAGGTCGATGGTGTAGTGCCGGTACGCCTCCTCGGTGACGTCCCAGCCGGGCGCGTAGGCGAGCATCTCGCGGTCGCGGTAGCGCCACGGGTACATGTTCTCGACCGCGAACCGGACGTCGGTCTCGCCCGCCATGCGGTTGATGCCCTCGACGAACTCGCGGGCGTACTGGCGCTGCCAGCGGAACGGCGGGTGGACGACGACGGCGCTCGCGCCGAGCTTCTCGGCCGCCGCCCGGGCGCGGACCAGCTTGGTCCACGGATCGGTGGTCCAGACCCGCTGGGTGATCAGCAGGCAGGGCGCGTGCACGGCGAGGATCGGCAGCCGGTGGTGGTCGGACAGGCGGCGCAGCGCCTCGATGTCCTGGCTGACCGGGTCGTTCCAGACCATGACCTCGACGCCGTCGTAGCCGAGCTTGGCGGCGAGCTCGAAGGCGACGGCGGTGCTCGCGGGGTACACCGACGCGGTGGAGAGCGCGACCTTGGTGTCCGGGATGTGCAGGGTCGGGTGCGGGGGCAGCACGAGGCGGTCGGTGGTGCGCAGGAGGGGTGCCCGGGCGGCCTCGCGCTTGGCGGCCTTGACCGACTTCACGGACTGGACGGCGGCCTTGGCGGCGCCGGTGGCGCGGGCGGTGCGGGTCTCCCTGGGTGCCGGGGTCGCGGTGGCCTTGGGGGCGGACTTCCCGGCTCCCGCCGCCGTGTTCCCGGCCGCCGCCTTCTTGGCCGTCGTCTTGGCGGTGGCCGTCTTGGCGGTGGCCGTCTTCGCGGCGGCCTTCTTGGCGCCCTGCGCGGTGCGCTGGGCCGCCTTCACGGCCTTGGCGGCCTGTGCGGCGGTGGCGCCCTTGACGGTCTTGCCCAGCTTGCGGCGCGGGCCGTCCGGCCGCGGCTGCCCGTCGCCGGGGGCGCGGCCCTCCCGCGTCCCGTCGTCGCCCGCTGGTTGCACCACGGGAGACAGCGTAAGCGGACCGGCTCGCGAACGGCACCGGACTCCGGGCGAACGAGACGCGGCTCTCAGGCGTCCCCTTCGTCGGCTCCTCGTCCGCCCTCCTCGTCCGCCCCCGTCGGCACGGCCGGCGGCGCGGCCCGGCGGCTCAGGTGGTCAGCGCGGGCTTGCGGCGGTCGGCGGGGCTGTCCATGGCGTCCAGTCGGCGCAGGATGACGCCCTCGCGCAGGGCCCACGGGCAGACGTCGAGCTCCTCCAGGCCGAAGAGGTCCATCGCGGCGTCCGCGACCAGCGCGCCGGCCAGCAGTTGCTTGGCCCGGCCCTCGGAGACGCCGGGGATCTGGGCCCGCTCGGCGACGGTCATGGTGGACAGCCGGGGCAGCCACGCGGACAGGCCGGCGCGGGTGAGCCGGCGGTCGGCGTACGGGCCGGCGTCGGCGGGCGCGGCGCCGGTCATCCGGGCGAGCTGCTTGAAGGTCTTCGAGGTGGCGACGGCGTGCTGCGGGGCGCCGAGCCGGGAGATCTCGCCGACGACGGTGGCCATCTCGGCGCGGATGTGGCGTCTGAGCTCGCGCAGCCCCTCCGGGTCGGCGACGTCGCCGGGCAGCCAGCGGGCGGTCAGCCGGCCGGCGCCCAGTGGCAGCGAGCAGGCGACGTCGGGCTGTTCGTCCAGGCCGCAGGCGATCTCCAGCGAGCCGCCGCCGATGTCCAGGTTGAGCAGCCGGCCGGAGGACCAGCCGAACCAGCGGCGCACGGCGAGGAAGGTGAGGCGGGCCTCGTCCTGGCCGGACAGGACCCGCAGTTCGACGCCGGTCTCGGTGGCGACCCGGCGCAGCACCTCCTCGCCGTTGGCGGCCTCGCGGACGGCGGAGGTGGCGAAGGGCAGGATGTCGACGACGCCCTTGTCCTCGGCGACGCGCAGCGAGGAGGCGACGTGGCCGACGAGCCGCTCGACGCCGGCCCCGCTTATCGCGCCCCGCTCGTCGAGCAGCTCGGCGAGGCGCAGTTCGGCCTTGTGCGAGTACGCGGGCACGGGGGCGGCGCCCGGATGGGCGTCCACCACGAGGAAGTGGACCGTGTTGGAACCTACGTCGAGCACACCGAGTCGCATAGCTCTCCACGCTACGCGATCCGGCCGCGCGGGTGATCGGTCGCGGCGGCACCGCCTCGGCGCGGCCGGGGCACCCGTGCTGGTCGCGGGTGCCGCGGGGCGGGGCGGGCGCCCGCGGAGCGTGGGCGCCGGGACCGGGTGGCCGGTTCCCTCAGTTCCGGTGCGGGCCGGTCGGGCGGCCGGTCGGGCGGCCGGTCGGGCAGTTGGCGTCCAACCAGCGGCGGGCCGGGCCTGGGGTGTCGGTGATCAGGCCGTCGGCGTCGCGACCGGTCATCAGTTGCCAGGACTCCTCGTCGTCGACGGTCCACACGTACACCTCGCGCCCGGCCCTGCGCTCGGCGGCGATCCGGGAGGCGCTGGCCAGGGTCGTGTCCAGGGCGATGCCGCTCAGCGGCAGGTTGCCGGGGTTCTCGGCGATGGAGGCGCCCTGGATGAGGACGATGGGCAGCTTGGGCGCGGCGGCGTGGGCCACCCGCAGGTGGTCGGCCGAGAACGAGTACACGATGACCCGGGCGCGGCTGGCCGCCGCGAGCTCGGCGATCCGGACGACGTCCTCGGGGCGGCGCTGCCACTTGATCTCCATGAGCAGGGTGGCGTTGGTGCCGGCCATCCGCTGGAGCAGCTGTTCCAGGGTGGGGACGGGCTCGGCCGGGCCCGGTCCGATGGTCACCCGCAGGGCGGCGACCTGGGCGGCGGTCAGGTCGCCGATCGCGCCCCTGCCGTTGGTGGTGCGGTCCACGCTCGGGTCGTGCATCAGCACCGGAACGCCGTCGCGGGTGGTCTGGACGTCGGTCTCGATCCAGTCGGCGCCCTGGCGCAGCGCCGTGTCGAAGGAGGCCAGGGTGTTCTCGGGGGCGTTCTGCGGCGCGCCGCGGTGGCCGATCACCACGGGCTGGGCGCAGGGCGGCGGCGCGGTCTGCGCCCGGGCGCGCAGCGCGGGTCCCGACGCGCAGCCGGAGGCCAGGACGGCGAGCGAGGCGAGGACGGCGGTCCGGACGGCGCGGGGCGAGGCGGTCACGGCTCGGGGCTCCAGTCGGGCGTCGGGCGCCGCGGGCACGGACGCACGGGGCATCCAACACGCAACGGCTCGGAATCATCAAACCGAACGGACCGTCCGACACGACCGTTGGTTCCCCCGGAGGCTCTACCCTTGCCGGGTGGCACCAGCAGAGACGTCCAAGAAGAAGTCCAAGGCGAAGACCCCGGCCGCTCCGGCCCCGGTCGACCTGGCCATGCCGGCCCTGCGCCCCGAGGTCCCGCTCGACTTCCCCCGCGCGTGGGTCGAGTTCGCCGACCCGGGCGACGAGGAGCAGGTGTTCCGCTGCGACCTCACCTGGCTGACCTCCCGCTGGTCGTGCGTGTTCGGCCGCGGCTGCCACGGCATCCGCGAGGGCCGCGGCGCGTCGGACGGCTGCTGCACGCTGGGCGCGCACTACTCGGACGAGGACGACGAGAAGCGCGTCGCCGGCCACGCCGCCCGGCTGACGCCGGACATCTGGGAGAACTTCGCGCACGGCACCGACGGCAAGGGCCGGATCAAGGCCGACGGCGGCATCACGATGCTCGACGAGGACGGCGACCGCCAGACCCGCCGGGTGGGCGGCGCGTGCATCTTCGTGAACAGCCCCGGCTTCGCGGGCGGGGCCGGCTGCGCGCTGCACGCGCTGGCGCTCAAGGAGGGCCGCGAGCCGCTGGAGACCAAGCCGGACGTCTGCTGGCAGCTGCCCATCCGCCGCACCTACGACTGGATCGACCGGCCGGACGACACCCGTTACCTCCAGGTGACGATCGGCGAGTACGACCGCCGCGGCTGGGGCCCGGGCGGCCACGACCTGCACTGGTGGTGCACCGGCAGCCCGGAGGCGCACGGCGGCCCGGACCCGGTGTACGTCAGCTACCGCCCCGAGCTCACCGAGCTGATGGGCAAGGCGGGCTACGACGTGCTGGCCGGCCTGTGCGAGGAGCGGATCGCCACGAAGGGCGACCGCAAGGTGGCGCCGCACCCGGCGGATCCGGTCGGCAAGGCGAAGAAGAAGGACTGACGTAGCGGACGGACGGGCCCAGGGACGGATCGTCCCCGGGCCCGTCCGTCCGCTACGCGCCGACTACTTGTCGATGTCGCCGACGACGAAGAACATCGACCCGAGGATCGCGACCATGTCGGCGACCAGGGTTCCGGGCAGCAGTTCGGTCAGCGCCTGGATGTTGCTGAAGGACGCCGAGCGCAGCTTGAGCCGCCACGGCGTCTTGTCGCCGCGCGAGACCAGGTAGTAGCCGTTGATCCCGAGCGGGTTCTCGGTCCAGGCGTAGGTGCTGCCCTCGGGGGCCTTGAGCACCTTGGGCAGCCGCAGGTTGACCGGGCCGGCCGGCAGCACGGCGAGCTTGTCGAGGCACGCGTCGGCCAGGTCCAGCGCGTTGAGCGTCTGCTCCAGCAGGCACTCGAAGCGGGCCAGGCAGTCGCCCTCCTCGCGGGTGACGACGGTGAGCACCTGCCGCAGCTCCTCGGAGCCGTACGCGAGGTAGGGCTCGTCACGGCGCAGGTCGAAGTCGAGGCCGCTGGCGCGGGCGATCGGGCCGCTGACGCCGTACGCCTCGGCCTGCGCGCGGGTGAGGACGCCGACGCCGGCGGTGCGGGCGCGGAAGATCTCGTTGCCGAGGACGAGGTCCTCGAAGACCGGCATCTGGGCGCGGACGCCGGCGACGGCGGTGCGGACGCGGCCGAGCCAGCCCGCCGGGAGGTCCTCCTTGAGGCCGCCGACCCGGTTGAACATGTAGTGCATCCGGCCGCCGGAGGCCTCCTCCAGCACGTGCTGGAGGTCCTCGCGGCCGTGGAAGGAGTGGAAGATCGGGGTGATCCCGCCGAGCTCCAGCGGGTAGGAGCCGAGGAACATCAGGTGGTTGAGCACCCGGTTGAGCTCGGCGAGCAGGGTGCGGATCCACACCGCCCGCTCGGGCACCTCCATGCCGAGCATCCGCTCGACGCCGAGCACGACGCCGAGCTCGTTGGAGAAGGCGGAGAGCCAGTCGTGCCGGTTCGCCAGCATGATGATCTGCCGGTAGTCGCGGGCCTCGAACAGCTTCTCCGCGCCCCGGTGCATGTAGCCGATGACCGGTTCCGCAGTGACGATGCGCTCGCCGTCGAGCACCAGCCGCAGGCGCAGCACGCCGTGCGTCGCGGGGTGCTGCGGGCCGATGTTGAGCACCATGTCGGTGGTGCCCGCCTCGCCCGTGACGTTCTCGGCTCCCGCCCCGATGCCGACCGTGGTCTCCCTCATGGGTTCAGAGTCTGCCATCCCACCAGGGGTTCCGGGCTCCGAGCCCCTGCCCAATCTCAAGGGGCGACATGCGCACGCTCTGCAGGACCCAGCCGAAGGCGCCCAGCCCGGACGGGTCGGTGAGTTCGGCCGCCTCCCCGGCGCCGCCGAGGGCCCGCAGGTAGGCCGCCGGGTCGCTGGAGGCGAGGGCGAGCGGCGGGCGCCCGCCGCTGACGCCGAGGGCGCGCAGGGCCTCGCGCTGCGTCGTCCACAGGCTGTGGACACCGGGGACGGCGATCGAGTCGAGCGCGACGTGCGCGGTGACGTCGCACGAGCCGTCCGGCACGGGGGCCACCTCGCGGCCGTCCCGGAAACCGGCGTGCGTGCCGAAGAGCGGACGGCGGGCCGCGGTGTGCCCGTAGTCGACGGCGACGGCCAGGCCGCGCTCCAGCCCGGCCACGGCGTGCGCCCAGGCGGCGTCCCGGGGGCCGCCGAACTCCACGAAGTCCCCGGGGTGTTCGACCGGCCACCAGCGGGCGGCCCAGGCCGCGTCGGCTTCGGAGACGGGCTCGCCGAGCCGCTCCCGGCCGGTCCCCGTCTCCACCTCGACGTACCGGAGCACCCCGTCCTCGTCCACCTCGCCGGCGTCCAGCGGCACGTTGTCCAGCCACTCGTTGGCGAACAGCAGCCCGGTGACGCCCTGCGGCACCTCGTCCGTCCACAGGGCTGTGGACAGCAGTCCGGCCGGGCGGTCCGCGATCTCCACGCCGTACGGGCGCAGCCGCGCGCGCACCTCGTCCGGGACGGCATCGAGCACCCCGGTCAGGAGTTCCCCCCGCCCGGCCCCGACGTCCACGAACGCCAGCTCCTCCGGACGGCCGAGGGCCGCGTCAACCTCCAGCAGCAACCGGGCCACCGCACGGGCGAACTCCGCCGAGGCGTGCACCGAGGTGCGGAAGTGCCCCGCCGGGCCCTCCGGCCTGCGGTAGAAGCCCGCCTCCTGGTCGTACAGGGCCCGCTCCATGGCGGGCGCCCACCGCATCCACGTCATGGGGCGCGACGCTACCGGCCGCCCCGGGCCCCTCCCCAACCGGCGCCGGGGCTTCTCCGACCTACGGAGTAGAACGGATCGCCCTACCGGCGGACCTGGACGGGTCGTGCGACTGCCTACGCTTGAGGCGTGCATCGACTCAACGCCTGGCTCCGCCGTCACCCCATGGTGGTCGACGCCGCCTGGGCGGCGATCGTGCTCTTCCTCGGCCTCCTGCCGAACGACAACTTCTCCGGGGGCTGGCGGTTCGACGCACAGATCGCCACCGCGGTGGCGCTGCCCGCGCTCATGGTCTTCCGCCGCCGCCTGCCCGACCTCACGGTCACCGCGGCCACCGCGATCGCGCTGGGCCAGGTCTGCGCCAACGTCGACCCGGCCGCCTCCTCCATCGCCTACCTGGTGTTCGCCTACACCGGCGCCGCCTTCGGCCGCACCTGGACCTCCCGGCTGGCCCTGGCCGCCGGCCTCCTCGCCGGACCACTCGCCTACTGGCGGATGAACCCCGCCAAGACCCACTTCGCGGACGACGGCGTCACCGCCGTCCGCACCCCGTACAGCGTCGGCGAGGCGCTGCTCATCATGCTGCTGATGAGCACCCCGTTCATCCTCTGCTGGGCCTGGGGCCGGCTGACCAGGGTCCGCCGCGCCTACCTGACCGAGCTGGAGGACCGCGCCGCCCGGCTGGAGCGCGAGCGCGACGCCCAGTCCAAGGTCGCCGTCGCCGCCGAGCGGGCGCGGATCGCCCGCGAGCTGCACGACGTCGTCGCGCACAACGTCTCCGTCATGATCGTCCAGGCCGACGGCGCCGCCTACGTCCTCGACAACTCGCCCCAGCAGGCCAAGGAGGCGCTCGGCACGATCGCCTCGACCGGCCGCCAGGCGCTGGTCGAGATGCGCCGCCTGCTCGGCGTGCTGCGCACCGCCGACACCGCCGACGAGTACGTGCCCCAGCCGGGCGTCGAGGAGCTGCCCGAGCTGCTGGAACAGGTCCGCACCGCCGGCCTGCGGGTCGACTACGCCACCTCCGGCCACCCGCGCGAACTGCCGCGCGGCGTCGAGCTCACGGTCTACCGGATCGTCCAGGAGGCGCTCACCAACGTGCGCAAGCACGGCGGCCCCGACGTGCACGCCCGGGTGGCGGTCGACTTCGGCGAGCGCGAACTCGCCGTCCTGGTCGAGGACGACGGCCGCGGCACCACCGACGAGCAGCTCGCCTCCGGCGGCACGGACGGACTCGGCCACGGCCTGATCGGCATGCGCGAGCGCGTCGGCATGGTCAGCGGCAGCCTGGACGTGGGCCCCCGCCCCGGCGGCGGCTTCCGGATCCGGGCCGTCCTGCCCCTGAAGACGGCCCACTAGCCCGCCCGCCGCTCACCCCCTAGGAGCCCCCCTTTGACCATCCGCGTGATGCTCGTCGACGACCAGGAGCTGCTGCGCACCGGCTTCCGGATGATCCTGCAGTCCCAGGGCGACATCGAGATCGCCGCCGAGGCCGGCGACGGCGCCCAAGCCCTGGAGAAGCTGAAGCACACGCCGGTCGACGTGATCCTCATGGACGTCCGGATGCCCCGCCTGGACGGGGTGCAGACCACCCGCCGGATCTGCCTCGCCGAGGACGGCACTCCGCTGCCGGACGCCCCGCACGTCCTCATCCTCACCACCTTCGACCTCGACGAGTACGCCTTCGCCGCGCTCAAGGCCGGCGCCAGCGGCTTCCTGCTCAAGGACGTGCCGCCGACCGAGCTGGTGGCCGCGATCCGCGCCGTGCACGGCGGCGACGCCGTGGTCGCGCCGACCACCACCCGCCGCATGATCGACCGCTTCGCCGAGGTGCTCCCCACCCCGCAGAGCGCCCCCGGCTCGGACGCCCTGGGCCCGCTCACCGACCGCGAGCGGGAGGTGTTCCTGCTGGTCGCCCAGGGCCTGTCGAACGGCGAGATCGCCGCCCGGCTGGTGCTCTCCGAGGCCACCGTGAAGACGCACGTCGGCCGGATCCTGGCCAAGCTCGGCCTGCGCGACCGGGTCCAGGCCGTGGTCCTCGCGTACGAGGCCGGGCTCATCCGGGCCGGGGCCGGGGACTGACGCGCCCGTACACTGGGGCGGTACGTCCGGTACCCGAGGTGGACCGGAACGGGAATCAGGGACAAGGTGGGCCCCGTGAGTGAGCGCAGCGAACTCACCGTCGGTTGGCGCGCGTGGGCGAAGGCCCCCGCCGAGCGAAGCGAGGTGGGAGCGTGAGTGAGCGCAGCGAACTCACCATCGACTGGCGCGCATGGGCGAAGGCCCCCGCCGAGCGAAGCGAGGTGGGAGCGTGAGCACCTACGAAAGCGACGACTTCGCCGGGTTCGCCCCGCTCGACGACGGCTTCGGCGACCCGCGCGACCCCGGCAACCGCCCGGCCCGGCTGACCGTCGGCGTGGTCGGCACCGGCCGGGTCGGCCCCGCCCTCGGCGCCGCCCTGCAGCTCGCCGGGCACACCGTCGTCGCCGCCTCCGGCGTCTCCGCCACCTCGCGCCGCCGGGCCGAGTCGCTGCTGCCGGGCGTGCGGATCGTCACCCCGCCGCAGGTGCTCGCCGCCGCCGACCTCGTCCTGCTGACCGTCCCCGACGACGCCCTGGCCGACCTGGTCGCGGGCCTCTCCTCGACCGGCGCGATCCGCCCCGGCCAGCTGGTCGTGCACACCTCCGGCGCGCACGGCGTCGGCATCCTGGAGCCCGCCACCCGGGCCGGGGCGCTGCCACTCGCCCTGCACCCGGCGATGACCTTCACCGGCACCTCCGTCGACCTGGACCGGTTGGCCGGCTGCCCGTTCGGCGTGACGGCGCCCGCCGAGCTGCGGCCGGTCGCCGAGGCGCTCGTGGTGGAGATGGGCGGCGAGCCCGAGTGGGTGCCCGAGGAGGTCCGCCCGCTCTACCACACGGCCCTCGCGCACGGCGCGAACCACCTGGTCACGCTGGTCGCGCAGGCGATGGACCTGCTGCGCACGGCGGGCGTCGCCGAGCCCGGCCGGCTGCTCGGCCCGCTGCTGGGCGCGGCCCTGGACAACAGCCTGCGCTCCGGCGACGCGGCCCTCACCGGCCCGGTCGCCCGGGGCGACGCGGGCACCGTTCGGCGTCACCTGGCGCAGCTCAGTACGGTGTCCCCGGACATCCCGGCGGCCTACCGGGCGATGGCCCGCGCGACCGCGCAGCGGGCGCTCGCCAACGGGACGATCGACGAACCGTCGGCGGCGGCGCTGCTGGACGTACTGAACGAGGAGAAGCCAGATGGCACGCGGTAAGCAGCCGAACAAGCCCCAGCGGACGCCGAAGGTCCACCGGGCCGTCGTCACCCGCACCGTGGACGACTTCGAGGCCGCGTTCTGGCCGGACGAGCGGCCGGTCGACAACGCCGTCGTGATGACCATGGGCGCCCTGCACCAGGGCCACGCCGCGCTGATCCGGGCCGCCCGCAAGCAGGTCGGCCCGGAGGGCCGGGTCGCGGTGACGGTCTTCGTCAACCCGCTGCAGTTCGGCGCCGGCGAGGACCTGGAGCGCTACCCCCGCACCCTCGACGACGACGTGTTGCTGGCCGAGCAGAACGGCGCCGACGTCGTCTTCGCGCCCTCCGTCGACGAGGTCTACCCCAACGGCGAGCCGCAGGTGCGCCTGGCGGCCGGCCCGATGGGCGAGCGCTTCGAGGGCGCCACCCGCCCCGGCCACTTCGACGGCGTGCTCACCGTGGTCGCCAAGCTCCTGCACATCACCGACCCGGACTTCGCCTTCTTCGGCGAGAAGGACGCCCAGCAGCTGGCGGTCATCCAGCGCATGGTCGCCGACCTGGACTTCGACGTCGAGATCGTCGGCGTGCCGACCGTCCGCGAGGAGGACGGCCTGGCGCTGTCCTCGCGCAACCGCTACCTGTCGCAGGAGGAGCGCGAGCGCGCCCTCGTCCTCTCGAAGGCCCTCTTCGCGGGCCGTGACGTCGCCGCCCAGGGCCCCAAGGCCGTGCGCGAGGCCGCCGCGGCCGTCCTGGACACCGCGGAGGGTGTCACCCTTGACTACCTCGCCCTGATCGACCCGCACGACTTCACCGAGGCGGCGGACGACTTCCAGGGCGGGGCGGTGCTGGCCGTCGCCGCGAAGGTGGGTTCCACCCGCCTGATCGACAACGTCCACGTCATCTGCCGCTAGGCGGATGAGCGTCACGCACAGAACCGTTCCATGGCTTTTCCCCTTTCAGGCATGCACTCACAGGAGGCGTGACCCGCAATGCTCCGCACCATGCTCAAGTCCAAGATCCACCGGGCCACCGTGACCCAGGCCGACCTGCACTACGTCGGTTCGGTCACGGTGGACGAGGACCTGCTCGACGCCGCCGACCTGCTCCCCGGCGAGCTGGTCCACATCGTCGACATCAACAACGGCGCCCGGCTGGAGACGTACACCATCGCCGGCCCGCGCGGCACCGGCGTGATCGGCATCAACGGCGCCGCCGCCCGCCTGGTCCACCCCGGCGACCTCGTCATACTCATCGCCTACGGGCAGATGGACACCGCCGAGGCCAAGGGCTACGAGCCGAAGATCGTCTTCGTGGACGAGCGGAACCGGATCACCGGCCTTGGCGGGGACCCGGCGCAGGCCCCGGAGGGCAGCGGACTGCTCCGCGGGGACGCGGCGTACCGTGACGAGGACGGCGCGGCCACCGCGGCCACGCGCCGAAGGAGCCGCTGAGTCATGTCCGTCACCCACCGCCTCACCGCCCCGGCCCCGGGCTGGACCGCCACCACCGACGTGGTCGTGGTCGGCTCCGGCATCGCCGGCCTCACCGTCGCCCTCAACGTCCGCAAGGCCGGCCTGCGGGCCATGGTGGTCACCAAGGCGGTCCTGGACGAGGGCTCGACCCGCTGGGCGCAGGGCGGCATAGCCGCGGCCCTGGGCGAGGGCGACACCCCCGAGCAGCACCTGGACGACACCCTGGTGGCCGGCGCCGGCGTCTGCGACGAGGAGGCCGTCCGCACCCTGGTCACCGAGGGTCCGGACGCCGTCCGCCGGCTGATCGCGGTCGGGGCGGCCTTCGACCGCGACGAGGACGGCGAGATCCTGCTCACCCGCGAGGGCGGCCACCACCGCCACCGGATCGTGCACGCGGGCGGGGACGCCACCGGCGCGGAGGTCTCCCGCGCCCTGGTCGCCGCCGTCCGCAGCGATCCGGACCTCGAACTGATCGAGCACGCCCTCGTCCTCGACCTGCTGACCGACGCCGGGGGCCACGCCGCCGGGCTGACCCTGCACGTGATGGGCGAGGGCCAGCGCGACGGCGTCGGCGCCGTCCGGGCCCGGGCGGTGGTGCTCGCCACCGGAGGCCTGGGCCAGGTCTTCTCCGCCACCACCAACCCGGCCGTCTCCACCGGCGACGGCGTGGCCCTGGCCCTGCGGGCCGGCGCCGCCGCCGCCGACCTGGAGTTCGTCCAGTTCCACCCGACCGTGCTCTGGCTCGGCGCGGACGCCGCGGGCCAGCAGCCGCTGGTCTCCGAGGCCGTGCGCGGCGAGGGTGCCCACCTGGTGGACGCCGACGGCGTGCGCTTCATGGTCGGGCAGCACGAGCTGGCCGAACTCGCCCCACGCGACATCGTCGCCAAGGCGATCACCCGGCGCATGCAGGAGAAGGGCGCCGACCACATGTACCTGGACGGGCGGCACTTCGGGGCCGAGATGTGGGAGCACCGCTTCCCGACCATCCTGGCCTCCTGCCGCTCCCACGGCATCGACCCGGTCACCGAGCCGATCCCGATCGCCCCGGCCTCGCACCACGCCGCCGGCGGCGTCCGCACCGACCGGCACGGCCGCACCTCCGTCCCCGGCCTGTACGCCTGCGGCGAGGTCGCCTGCACCGGCGTGCACGGCGCCAACCGGCTGGCCTCCAACTCCCTGCTGGAGGGCCTGGTCTTCGCCGAGCGGATCGCCGCCGACCTGGCCGAGCGGCACGCGGCCGGCGAACTGCCCGAGCGCACCGTGGACGTCGCCGCCGCGCAGGCCGCGAAGGCCGTGCCGCTGCCGGCCTCCGAGTCGCGCGCCGAGATCCAGCGGCTGATGTCGCGCGGCGCGGGCGTGCTGCGCTCGGCCGCCTCGCTGGCCGACGCCGCGGCCGGGCTGGCCCTGCTCGCCGAGCAGGCCCGGTCCCACGTGGCCGAGGAGAAGCCGGCCGACCCCCGGGTGGAGACCTGGGAGGCCGCCAACCTGCTGCTGGTCGCCACCGCCCTGGTCGCGGCCGCCGCGCAGCGCGAGGAGACCCGCGGCGGCCACTGGCGCGAGGACTTCCCCGAGCGCGACGACGCCAACTGGCGGCGCCACCTGATCACCACCCTCGCCGCCTCCGGCGACCCCGTCAGCACCCCCGAGGAGCAGTAGAACCATGACCCACGCGCACGAGGAACTCCCCCTGGCCGACCAGGGCGGCTGCGGCGACGGCTGCGCCTGCGGGGACGGCGAGGGCTACGAGACCGGGCTGGACCCGCAGCTGGCCGAGCTGCTGGAGCGGGCCGGCCTGGACCCGATCGAGGTCGAGGACGTCGCCACCCTGGCGCTGGCCGAGGACCTGGCCGGCGGCGAGGACGTCACCTCCGTCGCCACCGTGCCCGCCGACGCCGTCGCCACCGCCGACTTCACCGCCCGCTCGGCCGGCGTGGTCGCCGGCCTGCGGATCGCCGAGGCCGTCGTCTCGCTGGTCTGCGAGGAGGAGTTCGAGGTCGAGCGGCACGTCGAGGACGGCGACCGGGTCGAGGCCGGCCAGGTGCTGCTGTCGATCCGCTCCCGCACCCGGGACCTGCTGACGGCCGAGCGCAGCGCGCTCAACCTGCTCTGCCACCTGTCGGGCATCGCCACCGCGACCCGTGCCTGGGCCGACGCCCTGGAGGGCACCGGCGCCGTCGTGCGGGACACCCGCAAGACCACCCCCGGCCTGCGCGCGATGGAGAAGTTCGCGGTCCGCTGCGGCGGCGGCGCCAACCACCGGATGGCGCTGTCCGACGCCGCACTGGTCAAGGACAACCACGTCGTCGCGGCCGGCGGCGTGGCCGAGGCCTTCCGGGCCGTGCGGGCCGCCTACCCCGAGCTGCCGGTCGAGGTCGAGGTGGACACCCTGGAGCAGATCCCGCCGGTGCTGGAGGCCGGGGCGGACCTGATCCTGCTGGACAACTTCACCGTCGAACAGCTCAAGGAGGCCGTCGCGCTGGTGGCCGGCCGGGCCCGGCTGGAGGCCTCCGGCGGCCTGACCCTGGCCACCGCGCGCGAGGTCGCCCAGACTGGTGTCGACTACCTGGCCGTGGGCGCGCTCACGCACTCCTCGCCGATCCTGGACATCGGTCTGGACCTGCGCGCCTGACCGTCAGAGAAGACGCCAGGCCCGTCCCGACTCGCAGAAAGCGCCCCATGCTCCTCACCATCGACGTCGGCAACACCCAGACCACACTCGGCCTGTTCGACGGCGAGGACGTGGTGGAACACTGGCGGATCTCCACCGATCCGCGCCGCACGGCCGACGAACTGGCGGTGCTGCTGAAGGGGTTGATGGGCAGCCACACCGCGGCCAGCGAGGCCACGGTGGAGGGCCTGGCGATCTGCTCGTCCGTCCCCGCCGTGCTCCACGAGCTCCGCGAGGTGACGCGCCGTTACTACGGCGACGTCCCCGCGGTGATCGTGGAGCCCGGCGTGAAGACCGGCGTGCACGTCCTGATGGACAATCCGAAGGAGGTCGGCGCCGACCGGATCGTCAACGCGCTGGCCGCCAACCACCTGTACGGCGGGCCGTGCATCGTGGTCGACTTCGGCACCGCGACCACCTTCGACGCGGTCAACGCCCGCGGCGACTACGTGGGCGGCGCGATCGCCCCGGGCATCGAGATCTCGGTGGAGGCGCTCGGCGTCCGCGGCGCCCAGCTGCGCAAGATCGAACTGGCCCGGCCGCGCAACGTGATCGGCAAGAACACCGTCGAGGGCATGCAGTCCGGCATCCTCTACGGCTTCGCCGGCCAGGTCGACGGCCTGGTCGACCGGATGGCCCGGGAGCTCGCCAAGGACCCGGACGACGTCCAGGTGATCGCCACCGGGGGCCTCGCCCCGCTCGTCCTCGGCGAGGCCGGCAGCATCGACGTCCACGAGCCCTGGCTCACCCTCATCGGCCTGCGGCTCGTCTGGGAGCGCAACCGCCCGAGCTGACCGGCGCACTGCGTCGGGCCGAACGTGGGGCATCGGCGCGACGTTACCGACAAATCGGATATTCCTCACGTAGTGTCAGCCCATGCCTACGCCACACGGATCGCGCGGCGGCATGGCCTTCAGCGCCGACGAAGTCCGCGTGCTGCGCCGCGCCCTCGCCCAAGCCCTGCACCCCGCCACCCCCGTCCACTTCCCGGCCCTCGAGCGAACGGCCCTCGAACGGACGGCCTGCACCGACCCGGGCGCCGAGCTGTGGGCCGAGGACGTCCAGGAGGCGCTGCGCCTGACCGAGGCGATCGACGAGGCCGTCCAGGAGGGCGGCCGACTGCGCGCCTTCCTGCTCGCCGACCTCGGGCGCTACCGGGCCGCGCTGCCCGGCAGCGCCAGCGGCTACCTGGAGCGCCTGGAGGAGGCCGTGACCGACGGCTACCTGCCCGGCCCCGAGGACCTCACCGCGCTGCGCGGGCTCACCCGCCAGCCCTGCGGCCACCTGGAGCGCTCCCGCCGCTCCCGGCTGGCCGGGCGCTGCCACGCGCTCGCCGAGGCCGCCGTCCGCGAGCGGCTCGCCCGCACCGTCGGCCAGCCGCGCCACCTGGTGGCCGTACCGAACCCCGCCGCACCACCGAGCAGTCTCCCCACCCCTGTTGGAGGACGGATCACGATGAGCAGCACCGACTCCCCCGCCGAGCGGCCCGCAGCCCCGCAGGACCCGCCCCGCCCGCACCGGATGCCCACGCCGGCCGAACTCTTCGGCCGCCGCCCCAAGCCGCCGACCCGGCCCGCCCCGCCGGCGACACCGGCGCCCGGTCCGGAGGACGTCGAGCTCGCCACCGGCACCGGCTGATCCGGGCCGCACCGGACGAAAGGGAGGCCGCACCGAGCGGCCTCCCTTGTCCATGTGTCGACTTTCCGGCCATTCCCCCACCGAATGGCGGTCACATCTCCGTGACCTTCACACCGCGCGGCCGGGCGTTCGGCCCGTTGCTGCGCGCCGGCCGACACCGGGAGGTCCGCCGCCCTGCCGCCGGCCGGTGCGAGCGCGGCCGCCGTCGCCCTCGGCACCGCCGCCCTGATCGGCTCGCACCGGCTCCGCTCCCGCCGGAAGGGCTGAGCCGTCCGCACCCGTGCGGGGAGGGCGCCCGCCGTCCTCCCCACACCGTCATCCCGTGGCGGAGCACGGTGTGCGGCTGGCTACCCTTGTGGGGTGAGCGATCAGAGTCTTATTCCCGCGACCGACGACCTTCCCGAGCAGATGCGCGTCCGGCGCGAGAAGCTGGACCGGCTCCGGGCCGCCGGTGTCGACCCGTACCCGGTCGGCTTCCCCCGCACCACCACCATCGCGGACCTGCGCGCCAAGCACCCGGACCTGGAGCCCGACACCGCGACCGGCGAGCGCGCCGGCGTCACCGGCCGGGTGATCCTCTCCCGCACCGGCGGCAAGCTCTGCTTCGCCACCCTGCGCGACGGCAGCGGCGACCTCCAGGTGATGTTCTCCCTGGACAAGCTCGGCCCGGAGCGCCTGGCGGCCTGGAAGGCCGACATCGACCTCGGCGACCAGGTCGGCGTCGAGGGCGAGGTCATCACCTCCAAGCGCGGCGAGCTGTCCGTCATGGTGGACCGCTGGGAGCTCACCGCCAAGTGCCTGCGCCCGCTGCCGGACAAGCACAAGGGCCTGACCGACCCGGAGGCCCGGGTCCGCCAGCGCTACGTCGACCTGATCGTGAACCCCGAGGCGCGCGAGATCCTGCACCTGCGCAGCAAGGTCGTCCGCTCGATCCGCCGGACCTACGAGGACCGCGGCTACATCGAGGTCGAGACCCCGATGCTGCAGCCGGTCCACGGTGGCGCCAACGCGCGCCCGTTCAAGACCCACATCAACGCGTACGACATCGACCTCTACATGCGCATCGCGCCCGAGCTGTACCTCAAGCGGCTCGTGGTCGGCGGCGCCGAGAAGCTCTTCGAGATCAACCGCAACTTCCGCAACGAGGGCGCGGACTCCACCCACAACCCGGAGTTCACCTCGCTGGAGTCGTACGAGGCGTACGGCGACTACGACACCCAGGCCGAGCTGATCCGCGCGACGATCGTCAACGCGGCCCGGGACGCGCTCGGCACCACCGTGATCAAGGGCCTGGACCCGCACGGCGTCGAGCACGAGATCGACCTCGCCGAGCCCTGGGAGGAGGTCAGCGTCTACCCGGGCATCTCCGCCCACCTCGGCGTCGAGGTCACCCCGGAGACCAGCGTCGAGGAGCTGCGCAAGCTGGCCTTCGACCACGACATCCCGTTCGAGAAGACCTGGGGCCACGGTCAGATCGTGCTGGAGATGGTCGAGCGCCTGCTGGAGGAGAACGCCGTCCGGCCGACCTTCATCAAGGACTACCCGACCGAGGTCTCCCCGCTCACCCGCCAGCACCGCTCGATCCCGGGCGTGGCCGAGAAGTGGGACCTGGTCATCTTCGGCACCGAGATCGGCACCGCCTACTCCGAGCTCGTCGACCCGGTCGAGCAGCGCGCCCGCCTGACCGCGCAGTCCCTGCTCGCGGCCGGCGGCGACGTCGAGGCCATGCAGGTCGACGAGGACTTCCTGCGGGCCCTGGAGTACGCGATGCCGCCCACCGGCGGCCTCGGCCTCGGCGTGGACCGCCTGATCATGCTGCTGACCGGCAAGAACATCCGGGAGACCGTGCTGTTCCCGCTGGTGAAGCCGGAGCCGAAGGCCTCCGCCGCCGCCGCGGCGGAGAAGACCGAGGAGGAGTGACCTGATGGACTACGTCAGCGCGATCGTCCCGCCGCTGGTCATGGCGATCGGCTTCGGCTTCCTGGTGCGGGCCATCGTCCGCAGCCAGGGCGGGGCCCAGAAGGCCAAGGAAGACCTCGACTGATCCGCGGGCGGACGGCCCGGGCGCACCCGCGTCCCGGGCCGGCCGCCGCCCGCACGGCCGGCGCGCCGCCATTCCCGATTCCGGGGGTGGCGGCGCGCCGGTTTGGCGCACTTCACAAGATTTGCCCCATTCATTCCCTATCCTGGCGGCACTATGGTCCGGCAACTCGGCGAACTTGAGAACGCCATCATGACCAGGGTGTGGCGGTGGAACCGCCCGGTGACGGTTCGCGAGGTTCTCCAGGATCTGCTGTCGGAACGCGAAATCGCCTACACCACGGTGATGACGGTCCTGGACAAGCTGCACAGAAAGGGCTGGCTGCGCCGCGAGCGCGCCGGCCGGGCCTATCGATATGAACCGGTCTCGTCCCGCGAGGCGTACACCGCGGCGCTCATGAACGACGCGTGGGCCACGAGTGACAATCCCGCGGCGGCCCTGGTGCACTTCTTCGGCCTCATGTCGCCCGAGCAACGGGAGGCGCTGCGGGACGCCTTGCGGGTGGCGGCTCTGTTCCCGCCCGATCCGCCCGAACCCGCCGGCCCGGATTCCCCGGCCGACGGGACGGATACCGGGGGGACCGCACCCGGGGCGGCGCGATAACGTCCCGCCATGGAGGTCACCATCCGCCGCGCACGGACCACGGACGTGCGGGCAGTACGCAGGCTCATCGACGCCTACTCCCGGGACGGCATTCTGCTCGACAAGCCCACCGTCACCCTGTTCGAATCCGTGCAGGAGTTCTGGGTCGCGGAACGCGACGACGACGCCACCGTGGTGGCCTGCGGCGCGCTGCACGTGATGTGGGAGGATCTCGCCGAGGTCCGCACGCTCGCGGTGGACCCGGCCTGCCGGGGGTTCGGGGTCGGGCACCTGCTGCTGGAGAAGCTGCTGCAGACGGCCCGCTGGCTCGGCGTCCGTCGGATTTTCTGCTTGACGTTCGAGGTGCCCTTCTTCGCGAAACACGGTTTCGTCGAGATCGGCGAGCTCCAGGAAACCGATGATGGTACGACAGACCCGGCGGCGATCGCTACGGATGTCTATGAGGAACTTCTCCGCTCGTACGATGAAGGTGTCGCGGAGTTCCTCGACCTGGAGCGGGTGAAGCCCAACACACTGGGCAACTCGCGCATGCTGCTGCACCTCTGAGCGGCTCCGCGCCGGTCAGGGGTTTGTGTTTTCCGGTGAAAGGCGCTTTCCTTTCCTTAGGCAATGGGTCGTTTAGCGGAAAGGGAAGCCCGTGGCACAGAGGGTGCAGGTCATTCTTGAAGACGATCTCGACGGCGGTTCGGCGGACGAGACGGTGACGTTCGCGCTCGACGGCGTTGCCTACGAGATCGATCTGAAGAGCGCGAACGCGGACAAGCTGCGCGGTCTGCTGGCGCCGTACGTGGAGAAGGGCCGCAAGCAGAGCGGCCGGCTCGCCGGTCCGCGCCGCCCCGGCCGCGGCACCGCCGCCCGCCCGTCCGGCAGCGCTCCGGACACCGCCAAGATCCGCGCGTGGGCCAAGGAGCAGGGCCTGGAGGTCAACGACCGCGGCCGCGTGCCCAGCGTGGTCCGCGACGCCTACGACAAGGCCAACGCGGCCTGACCCCGCCCCCGGACCACCGGAGCGGGTGCGGGGCCCCGGCGTCCGCGGACGGCGTCGACGGCGCGCGCCGCGGGGCGCGGAGGAGGCTCCTCCGCGCCCCGCGGCGCGCGCCGGACCGGCCGCACCGGCGCCGGGGGCCGGGCGGGGCGACCGCGGGCCGGACTCGGGCGGCGGAACAATCACGAGCTGTGCAACGCTGTAGGGGCGAAGCGGTAACGCGGACACCACCGGGATGGCGTACCGGCCACGGTGGCCGGCGCTGAGCCACCGTCACCGCGGCCCCGTCCCGGCCCGACTTCTCGCCAGGCGAACACCGCCACCGCGGAAACTGCGCGAGAACCGCCCCGATACCGGGTATGAATGCAGGTGGACGGGTTCTTCGACCCGTCCAGGGGCAGTATGCGTGACCGGCCGCAGACGGATCCGGTTCGTCCCGGCGGTTCTTGTTCGCCGATGGCGTAGCGGTATCCGGTGCATCCGGCCCGCCTGTGGGAACACCGATTCCCAGCATCAGGTTGGGATTGGTGTCGGCTGGTCGCGCAGCATCTCGCTCCCGTACCGGGGAGTGAATCCGTGGGCCGCGCCGCTGAGCGGGACTAGCATGCGGAAGGACAGGGCGGGGACCGACCCCGAACTGCCCGACCGCTCTGAGGAGCGATAAACGATGTTCGAGAGGTTCACCGACCGCGCGCGGCGGGTTGTCGTCCTGGCTCAGGAAGAAGCCCGGATGCTCAACCACAACTACATCGGCACCGAGCACATCCTCCTGGGTCTGATCCACGAGGGCGAGGGCGTCGCCGCTAAGGCCCTGGAGAGCCTCGGGATTTCTCTTGAGGCCGTACGCCAGCAGGTCGAGGAGATCATCGGCCAGGGCCAGCAGGCCCCGTCCGGCCACATCCCCTTCACCCCCCGGGCGAAGAAGGTCCTGGAGCTGTCGCTCCGGGAGGCCCTGCAGCTCGGCCACAACTACATCGGCACCGAGCACATCCTGCTCGGCCTGATCCGCGAGGGCGAGGGCGTCGCCGCCCAGGTCCTGGTCAAGCTGGGTGCCGACCTGAACCGGGTGCGCCAGCAGGTCATCCAGCTGCTGTCCGGCTACCAGACCGGCGGCGGCAAGGAGTCGGCCACGGCCGGCGGGCCCGCCGAGGGCACCCCGTCGACCTCGCTGGTCCTGGACCAGTTCGGCCGCAACCTCACCCAGGCCGCCCGCGAGGCCAAGCTCGACCCGGTCATCGGGCGCGAGAAGGAGATCGAGCGGGTCATGCAGGTGCTGTCCCGCCGCACCAAGAACAACCCGGTCCTGATCGGTGAGCCCGGCGTCGGCAAGACCGCCGTGGTCGAGGGTCTGGCCCAGGCGATCGTCAAGGGCGAGGTCCCGGAGACGCTCAAGGACAAGCAGCTCTACACGCTGGACCTGGGCGCCCTGGTGGCCGGCTCGCGCTACCGCGGTGACTTCGAGGAGCGCCTGAAGAAGGTCCTCAAGGAGATCCGCACCCGCGGCGACATCATCCTGTTCATCGACGAGCTGCACACCCTGGTCGGCGCGGGCGCCGCCGAGGGCGCCATCGACGCCGCCAGCATCCTCAAGCCGATGCTGGCCCGCGGCGAGCTGCAGACCATCGGTGCCACCACCCTGGACGAGTACCGCAAGCACCTGGAGAAGGACGCCGCGCTGGAGCGCCGCTTCCAGCCCATCCAGGTCGCCGAGCCGTCGCTGCCGCACACCATCGAGATCCTCAAGGGTCTGCGCGACCGCTACGAGGCCCACCACCGGGTCTCCATCACGGACGCCGCCCTGGTCGCCGCCGCCACCCTGGCCGACCGGTACATCTCGGACCGCTTCCTGCCGGACAAGGCGATCGACCTGATCGACGAGGCCGGCTCCCGGATGCGCATCCGCCGGATGACCGCGCCGCCGGACCTGCGCGAGTTCGACGAGAAGATCGCCGACGTGCGCCGCGAGAAGGAGAGCGCGATCGACGCGCAGGACTTCGAGAAGGCCGCGTCCCTGCGCGACGACGAGAAGCAGCTCCTGCAGGCCAAGGCCAAGCGCGAGAAGGAGTGGAAGGCCGGCGACATGGACGTCGTCGCGGAGGTCAACGAGGAGCTCATCGCCGAGGTCCTGGCCACCGCCACCGGCATCCCGGTCTTCAAGCTGACCGAGGAGGAGACCTCGCGCCTCCTGCGCATGGAGGACGAGCTGCACAAGCGCGTCATCGGCCAGAAGGACGCCATCAAGGCGCTCTCCCAGGCCATCCGGCGCACCCGTGCGGGCCTCAAGGACCCGAAGCGCCCCGGCGGCTCGTTCATCTTCGCCGGCCCGTCCGGCGTCGGTAAGACCGAGCTGTCCAAGACGCTGGCGGAGTTCCTCTTCGGCGACGAGGACGCGCTGATCGCGCTCGACATGTCCGAGTTCTCCGAGAAGCACACCGTCTCCCGGCTCTTCGGCTCCCCGCCCGGGTACGTGGGCTACGAGGAGGGCGGCCAGCTGACCGAGAAGGTCCGCCGCAAGCCGTTCTCGGTCGTCCTCTTCGACGAGGTCGAGAAGGCCCACCCGGACATCTTCAACTCGCTGCTGCAGATCCTGGAGGACGGTCGCCTGACCGACTCCCAGGGCCGCGTGGTCGACTTCAAGAACACCGTCATCATCATGACGACCAACCTCGGCACCCGGGACATCTCCAAGGGCTTCAACCTCGGCTTCGCGGCCACGGGCGACACCCAGACCGGGTACGAGCGGATGAAGGCGAAGGTCGGCGAGGAGCTCAAGCAGCACTTCCGCCCCGAGTTCCTGAACCGCGTCGACGACATCGTGGTGTTCCACCAGCTGTCCGAGGACGACATCATCCAGATCGTCGACCTCATGATCGCCAAGGTGGACGAGCGCCTCAAGGACAAGGACATGGGCCTGGAGCTCAGCGTCGAGGCCAAGAAGCTGCTCGCCAAGCGCGGCTACGACCCGATCCTGGGTGCGCGTCCGCTGCGCCGCACGATCCAGCGCGAGATCGAGGACCACCTCTCCGAGAAGATCCTCTTCGGCGAGCTGCGGGCCGGCCACATCGTCGTCGTCGACGTCGAGGGCGAGGGCAAGGACGCCAAGTTCACCTTCCGGGGCGAGGAGAAGTCCGCCGTCGCGGACACCCCGGCCGCCGTTGCCTCGTCGGGTCCGGACCTGACGAAGTAGCAACATTTAACAGATAACAGCAAGCGGGCTGAGCCCCCGGCGTTCGCGCCGGGGGCTCAGCCCGTTTCGTTTGCCCTCCGCACCGCGCTGACCTGGGCTCTTCCCACGATCCATCAGCTGACGGAAAGTCGGCGAGCATAGCGCCGTCGCCATGTCAGGGTCAAGGTCTATCTTTTCCGTCTCCACTTCGGTCAAAGTACGTCCACCTGTCTTTCATATTGGTTTACCGGGCCTTGGCCAAGAGTCGGCTCGGTCGGGGAGGACGCACAACGTTGAAGACCACCAGGAGAACCGCTGCGGCCGCCACGGCTGCGGCGGTCATCGTCACGCTCGGCGCGGGTCTGTTCCCGAACAGCGCCGTCGCGGCCGGTTCGGCTCCCACGCCGAAGGACCCGGCCGATGCCGTCCAGTCCGTCAGCACCGAGCACAACATCCCGGGCCCGCTGACCGAGAAGGTGGACGCCGAGCGCAAGGCTGCCACCGAGCAGCTGCTCGACGGCACCGCCCAGGTCGAGCAGCACAACGGCAGCACCAGCGTGAAGCTCGGCAAGGACAAGTACGTCGAGCTCGCCCGTGAGCGCACGGACAAGATCTTCACGATCCTCGTCGACTTCGGCGACCAGGTCGACAACACCACCAAGACCGCCGACGGCAAGGTCAAGTACGGTGGCGAGCCCGGCCCCAAGCACAACGAGATAGCCGCGCCGGACCGCGCGACCAACAACTCGACCGCCTGGCAGGCCGACTACAACCAGCAGCACTACCAGGACCTGTACTTCTCCAAGGACAAGCCCTCGCTGAAGACCTTCTACGAGAAGCAGTCCTCGGGCCGCTACTCGGTCGACGGCGTGGTCTCGGACTGGGTCCGGGTGCCGTGGAACGAGGCCCGCTACGGCTCGGACTACTGCGGCTCCAACGTCTGCGCCAGCGCCCAGGACCTGATCCGGGACGCCGTCGACATCTGGTACAAGGACCAGGTGGCGAAGGGTCAGACCACCGAGCAGATCAAGGCGACCCTGGCCCAGTACGACCAGTGGGACCGCTACGGCTCGCACCACGACGGCAACTTCAACCAGCCCGACGGGTACATCGATCACTTCCAGATCGTGCACGCCGGTGAGGACAAGTCGGCCGGCGGCGGCAAGCAGGGCACCAAGGCCCTGTGGGCCCACCGCTCCTACGTCTACGGCAACCTGACGGGCCAGGCCGGCCCCGACGGCAACAAGCTCGGCGGCGTCCAGGTCGGCGACACCGGTCTCTGGATCGGCGACTACACGATGCAGCCGGAGAACGGCGGCCTCGGCGTCTTCGCCCACGAGTACGGCCACGACCTCGGTCTGCCGGACCTCTACGACACCGCGGGCAAGGGCATCGACAACTCGGTCGGCTTCTGGTCCCTGATGTCCTCCGGCTCCTGGCTCGGCGAGGGCAAGGACAGCATCGGCGACATGCCGAACGACCTCGACGCCTGGAGCAAGTACCAGCTCGGCTGGCTGAAGGCCGACCGCGCCAAGGCGGGCACCGAGTCGACGCACCACATCGGTCCGGTGGAGTACAACACCAACCTGCCGCAGGCGCTCATCGTCGACCTGCCGAAGAAGTCGATCACCACGGACATCAACAAGCCGTTCGGCGGCCAGTCCGAGTGGTGGAGCGGCAGCGCCGACAACCTGAACGTCACGCTCACCCGCGACGTCGATCTGACCGGCAAGGCCAAGGCCAGCATCAACGCCAAGGCCTGGTACGAGCTCGAGCCGGACTTCGACTACACCTTCGGTGAGGTCTCCGTCGACGGCGGCAAGACCTGGACCGTCGTGGACGGCACCTGGAACGGCGCCGCGCTCCCCAAGGAGAACGGCCGCCCGGCCCTCAGCGGCCTCGCCGCCACCTGGGGCGACCTGTCCTTCAACCTGGACGCCTACGCCGGGAAGAAGATCCAGTTCCGCTACCACAACACCACCGACGGCGGCCTGCACTACCGGGGCTTCGCGGTGGACGACATCGCGGTGACCGCAGACGGCGCCACCGTGTTCAGCGACGACGTGGAGAACGGCGACAACGGCTGGACCGCCGCCGGCTTCACCCGCTTCGGCGGCTCGTTCACCAAGGACTACGCGCAGTACTACATCGCGGAGAACAAGCAGTACGTGTCGTTCGACCAGACGCTGAAGACCGGCCCGTACAACTTCGGCTTCGCCGACAAGCCGAGCTGGGTCGAGCACTACGCGTACCAGCCCGGCCTGCTGATCTGGTACTGGGACGCGTCGCAGACCGACAACAACGTCAGCGCCCACCCGGGCCACGGCCTCGTGCTGCCGGTCGACTCGCACCCGACCCCGATGAAGTGGGCGGACGGCACCCTGATGCGTCCGCGCATGCAGGGCTTCGACTCGACCTTCGGTTCGCGCCGCGTCCCGGCGCTGACCCTGCACAAGGCCGGCGTCGAGACCGTCGTCCCGAAGTCCAAGGGCGTCGACGAGTTCAACGACCTGAAGTCGTGGTGGTCCAAGGACAACCCGTACAGCGGCGTGGACGTCCCGAAGACGGGCACCAGCATCGAGGTCGAGAACGAGTCCTCGAACTACCTGGAGACCTGGATCCGGGTCCGTCCGGTCGACAACTGATCGGTGATCGCACGTAGTTGATCCGACGGTCCGACCCGTCCCCGCACTGCGCGGGGGCGGGTCGGACGCTTTTTCAGGCCTTGCGGTCGGGCAGGCGGTCGAGGAAGGCCGCGACCGCCTCCGCGATCCCGGCGGGCGTCCAGTCCAGTGCCTCGGCGGCCACCGTGACCTCGGTCATCGCCAGCCCCGGCGGGCCGGGCTCGCGCCAGCTGCCGAACAGGCCGACCTTGGTGTCCTCGGCCAGGCCAAGGCCCGCCTCCTCCAGCTCCGCGGCCGGGTACGGCAGCCAGAACTGGAACTGGTGGGTGTGCGGCGGCGCCGGGTGCACCCGGGCGCCGGGCACCCCGGCGACGGCCTCGGCCAGCGCGCCGGCGACCGTCCGCGCGTGGGTCACGTACCCCTCCAGGCGCGGGAGTTCGCGTTCCAGCCCGGCGAGCGCGGCCAGCGCGGGCGGCCACTGCTGGAACAGCTGGCCGCCGTACCGGTGCCGCCAGGCCTTCGCCGTCCGCACGAAGCGCTCCGGGCCGGCCAGTGCGGCGCCGCTGATCCCGCCGAGGGTCTTGTAGAAGGAGACGTACACCGAGTCGGCCAGCGCGGCGATCTCCGGCAGCGAGCGGCCGAGGTGGAACACCGACTCCCAGAGCCGCGCGCCGTCCAGGTGCAGCGCGGCGCCCTGCTCGGTCCGCACGACCTCGGCCACCGCCACCAGCTCGGCCCAGTCGGGCAGCACGAAGCCGGCCTCGCGCAGGGGCAGTTCCAGGATCATCGCGGCGTACGGCTCGTCGAAGCAGCGCAGTTCCCCGACGGTGGGCAGGCGCGGGGCGAGGGTCGGCCAGACGCTCCGCAGGCCGGTCAGCACGCCGAGCGCGTGGCGCTCGTGCTGGTCGGTGTGGCCGAGCGGGTGGGTGGCCACGGTGGGCAGCCCGGCCGCCTCGGCGTGGATCCGCAGCGCGACCTGCTGGGCCATCGTGCCGGTCGGGAAGAACGCGGCGTCCTCGGTGCCGAGCAGGTCCGCGACCCGGCGCTCCAGCGCGCGGACCACGCCGTCGCCGTACTGGTCCGGACGCCCGTCGAGGTCATGGACGCCCTCCGCCTCCCCGGCCAGGGCGGCGAGGCGTTCGCGCAGGCTCTTCGGCCGGTGGCCGGAGAGCAGCCGCTCGCAGCCGCGCTGGGCGGTGAAGCGGCGGTCCTGGAGGCTCGGGCGGCGGGGGCCGTCGTCGCTGCTGTTGGCATACATGCGTCGATCGTCCCGCAGCGGAGGCTCCCGGTCAGCGGTGCGGACGCGAGCGGCGGGCCCCGCGGGCGGCAAACCCCGCGGTCGGGTGGCGCTGGTCACAGGGCCCGGAGCCGGTACGACCGGCGGTAGTAGAGGGCGGTGACGGGCGCGGTGGACGGCACGGACCCAGGGCAGACGATCGGATCTCATGATCGTTGCTCCGTCGGTTTGAATCTCCGGCGCAACGCCGACTACACGCCGTAGTACGTCACCCCGTTTGGGAGTCCGCTCGGTGACGGTTAAAGCTGAGTGGTCCCCCGCTCAGCACACGCCGCGTCCGTTCGGGCGCTTCGTGCTGCCCTCGTACGACCGTGATTGGGCTTGCGATGTCCTCTGTCCCGCCCGTGGGGCCGGCCCTGCGCCGGCTCGCCGCGCGCACGGCGGCCCGCGCGGCGGCCTGGCAGCCCCGGCTCGGCCACGCCGTCCGCACCGTCGGCTCGCACGCCGCGCCGGTGCTCGCCCTCACCGAGTCCCGGCACCCGCTGCCCGGCGCCCGGGTGTGGGCCGACCGCGAGCGGGCCGTCATCGCCGCCGGGGGCACCGCGGTGCTGCTGGCCGGCGCGCTGCTGGTCGCCGCGCCCGGCAGCGCCTCGGCGCAGACGGTCCTCCCGACCACCCCCGGCAGCTCGGCCTTCACCGCGCCGCAGGCCACGGTGCCCGCCCCGGGCATGGTGCAGGTGGCCGGGCCGAGCCCGTACCGGCTCCCGGACGACAGCGAGTCGGCGCAGGCCGACGTGGCGACGGCCCCCAACCTGCTGCCGGTCGAGCCGCCCGCCGAGCCCGCCCCGGCGGCGCCGGCCCCCGGCGGCGAGGAGGCCGCCGCGCCCGTGCCCGCACCCGCCGCGGCGCCCGACTGGTCCGCCCCCGTGCCCGGCGCGCCGACCAGCAACCCGTACGGGGTGCCCAACTCCGAGTACGCCGCCGGATATCACACGGGGGTGGACTTCGCGGTCGGCCCCGGTACGCCGCTGCTGGCGGTCGGGAACGCGACCGTGGTGTCGGCCGGCTGGGACGGCTCCTACGGCAAGGAGGTCGTGCTGCGGCTGGCGGACGGGCACTTCGCGCAGTACGCGCACCTGTCCTCGGTGGAGGTGTCACCCGGCCGGCAGGTCTCGGCGGCCGAGGAGATCGGGCGCTCCGGGAGCACCGGCAACTCGACCGGGCCGCACCTGCACTTCGAGATCCGCACCAGCAACCGCTACGGCGCGGTGATCAACCCGATCGCCTACCTGTCCGCGCACGGCGTCACGGCGTTCTGAGGACCGGAGGTCGGGAACACCCGAGGGGGACGGCGCGGCTCGCGCGGCGGCCGCCCTTCGTCGTGATCCCGCCCGGTCTGACCGGGCCGATCGGGCCGATCGGGCCCGGCGTGGTCAGGCCTGGGCGGAGGCGGGCACCGGACGGTCGATCAGGGCGCCGATCTCCAGCGCGACCTCGCGGGCGGCGGCCATCGCCTCCTCCACGGTGGCCTGCGGCGACTCGTGCCACAGGTGGTCGGCGTGGTCGGTGCCGGTCTCGTCCTGCTTGAGCAGGAACATCGCCGAGTTGATGGTGAAGAGCGACATCGCGGCGCGCAGCCGGTCCTGGAAGCTCGCGTCCGGCCCGTGCACGAGGCGGACCATCGCGATCATGCGCTCCTTGAACTCCAGGCCGGCCGGCGACTCGCGCAGCGCGGGCTGGTTCTCGTGGAAGAAGCGCAGCAGCGGCGCCCGCTCGGACATCCCGGCGGCGAAGCGGCGGATCAGCTCGTCGCGCAGCTCCGGCGTCCAGGGCCGCTGCCGGCCCCACTCGATGGCCTCGTCGATCGGCGCGGCCATGGACTCCACGATGCCGTGGACGATGTCGTCCTTGGTCTTGAAGTGGTAGTACAGCGCGGCCTTGGTGACGCCCAGGCGGTCGGCGATCTCGCGCAGCGAGGTCTGCTCGTAACCCTGCTCGGCGAAGAGCTCCAGGGAGACCGCGATGATGCGGGCCCGGGTGTCGCTGCGCGGGCTGTGCGTCGTACCCATGGCCTGCCTCATGACTGCGTCGGTGACTGCTGCGGACGCCGGCGGTGCCCGCCCCCGGGACACATTCTCCCTGCCCAGGCGGCCGGGAGAGAAACTGGCTTGACGACCGGCTAGTGGACAACTTACCGTGCCGACGGTCCATAAACTAGCCGGGCGACAAGTAAGTAGCCGCGCCAGGCCCGACGATCGTCCACACCCAGTCCCGGGAGACACCACCCCATGTCACAGTCCAAGACCGCCGACCCGGTGCCGGAGGACAAGCAGACCGAGGAGCAACAGCCGCGGTCACCCCGTGAGATCCGCCTCGTGATGGTCGGCCTGGTCGTCACGATGCTCCTGGCCATGCTCGACAACCTGATCGTCGGCACCGCGATGCCCACGATCGTCGGTGACCTCGGCGGCGCCGAGCACCTGTCCTGGGTGGTCACCTCGTACACCCTGGCCACCGCCGCCTCCACCCCGATCTGGGGCAAGCTCGGCGACCTCTACGGCCGCAAGGGCACCTTCCTGACCTCGATCGTCATCTTCCTGGTGGGCTCGGCGCTGTCCGGCCTGTCGCAGAACATGAACGAGCTGATCGGCTTCCGCGCCCTGCAGGGCCTGGGCGCCGGCGGTCTGATGGTCGGCGTCATGTCGATCATGGGCGCGCTCGTGCCGCCGCGCGACCGCGGCAAGTACCAGGGCATGTTCGCCGCGGTGATGGCACTCGCCACCATCGGCGGCCCGCTCGTCGGCGGTTTCATCACCGACCACCTGAGCTGGCACTGGACCTTCTACATCAACCTGCCGCTCGGCGTGATCGCGCTGGCCGTGGTCGTCGTCACCCTGAAGCTGCCCAAGGTCCGCAACAACGCCCGGATCGACTACCTGGGCGCGGTCCTGCTCACCACCGGCATCACCTCGCTCGTGCTGATCACCACCTGGGGCGGCCAGCAGTACGCGTGGGGCTCGAAGCAGATCCTCGGCCTGGCCGCGCTGGCCGCCGCGTCGCTGATCGCCTTCTGCTACGTGGAGCAGCGGGTCGAGGAGCCGATGCTCCCGCTCAGCCTGTTCAAGAACCTGAACTTCACCCTGGTCTCGATCATCGGCTTCATCGTCGGCTTCGTGATGTTCGGCGCGACCGTCTTCCTGCCGCTCTACCAGCAGATCGTCCAGGGCGCCTCGGCGACCAACTCCGGCCTGCTGCTGATGCCGATGATGTTCGGCATGCTGGTCGTCTCGCTCGTGGTCGGCCAGGTCGTCACCCGGACCGGCAAGTACCGGATCTTCCCGGTCATCGGCACCATCGTGATGGCCGGCGGCATGGTCCTGCTCTCCACCATGGGCACCGAGACCAGCAGCTTCACCTCCGCCTGCTGGATGATCGTGCTGGGCGCCGGCATGGGCTTCCTGATGCAGATCACCATGCTGGTCGCGCAGAACAGCGTCGAGCTCAAGGACATGGGCGTGGCCAGCTCCACCGCCACCCTGTTCCGCACCATCGGCGGTTCCTTCGGTGTCGCGCTGTTCGGCGCGCTGTTCAACAACCGGGTCGCCGACACGATGAAGGAGCGGCTGGGCGAGCACGCCTCGGCCGGCGCCTCGAAGGGCGACCCGAGCCAGATGAGCCCGGCGGCGCTGAAGCAGCTGCCCGCCCCGGTCCAGGACGCCTACCACCACGCGGTGGCCAACGGCATGCACACCGTCTTCCTGTGGGGTGCGGCGGTGGCCGTGATCGCGATCGCCGCCTCGGTCTTCATGCGCGAGGTGCCGCTGCGCGGCACCGGCAAGGACGAGAAGGCGGCCGAGGCCTCGCTGGAGGCCGCGGCCATCTGACGGGCCCTGCCGTACGCGGCTGACGCGCGACGGCGCCCCCGGAGAGGTCTCCGGGGGCGCCGTCGCGTATCGGGAAGGCCTACTGCGGGAGGCGGTAGACGCCCTGCTCGACGGGCTCGACCAGGCCGTCCGCCACGAGACCGTCCAGGGCCCGGGCCCGCTGCACGGCGTCCGGCCAGACCGCGTCCAGCCGGGCCTGCTCGACCGGGCCGTGTGCCTCGCGCAGGACGGCGAGCAGCTTGCCGCGCACCTGCCGGTCCGTCCCCTCGTAGGACTGGCCGCGCCGGGCCGGGCCCTCGTACGGCGGGCGGCCGGCCCGCTGCCAGGCGCAGTGGGCGAACAGCGGGCAGTCACCGCACTCGGGGCCACGGGCGGTGCAGACGAGCGCGCCCAGCTCCATGACGCCGACCGCCCAGGTGGCGGCGGTCTCGGCGTCGTCGGGCAGCAGCGCGGTCGCCGTCCGGCGCTCGGCCGCCGTGGTGGCCTGGGCCGGGTACTCGACGCCGGTCACCGCGCGGGCGAACACCCGGCGGACGTTGGTGTCCAGCACGACGTGGCGCTGGCGGAAGGCGAAGGACGCGACGGCGGCGGCCGTGTACTCCCCCACCCCGGGCAGCGACAGCAGCGTGGCGTGGTCGTCCGGCACCTCACCGCCGTGCTCCTCGGTGATCGCCACCGCGGCCGCGTGCAGCCGCAGCGCGCGCCGCGGGTAGCCGAGCCGGCCCCACATCCGGACCGCCTCGCCGGGGGCGTCGGCCGCGAGGTCGGCCGGGGTGGGCCAGCGCTCCAGCCACGCCTCCCAGGCGGGCAGGACCCGCTTCACCGGGGTCTGCTGGAGCATGAACTCGCTCACCATGACCGCCCAGGGCGACGCGTCGGGCGTGCGCCAGGGAAGGTCGCGCTTGCTGGCCTCGTACCAGTCGAGGACGGTCGCGTGCAGCGCCGGCAACGGGAGGGGCAGCCGGGGGGCGACGAGAGCGGTGGCGGGGGCGGCGGTGATGGAAGTCATGGCCCTTCGATCCTCCCACGCCCGCGGACCCGGCCGAATCGGAGCGCATGATTCCGCATCTCGGGGAATTTTCAGGCGAACACGCCGAAAGACCTCCCTCGAACGGCTCAACTGGCGGATCATGTGAAGGAAGGGGTGACTGTGCGGTGTTGGTGAGTCAATCGCCACACACTGTCTCGTAGAGTTTGGGCGTGCCCTCTCTGCGTCAACCCGTGGGACCGTTGCCGGCCTCGATCTACTGGCGACGGCGCGTCGTCGTGCTCGCCGCCGTGGCCGCGGTCATCGCCCTCATCGCCTGGCTGATGTCCGATCAGGGCGGCGGCAGTGACGACGGATCACCGAGCAAGACCGCGCAGGCCGCGCCGACCCAGTCCCAGACACCCGCTCAGGCCATCACGCCCGGCGCCTCGCCGAGCGGCCCCGCGGCGCGCCCCGGCGGCGGCAGCACCGGTGGCGCCGGCGCGGGCGGCGCCGTTCCCGGCTCCGGCGGGGGCGGCGGCGAGGTCAGCCTCAGCACCGGCGGCACCGGCACCGGCGGCGCGGCCAACCCGGCCCCGGCCACCGGCGGCACGGCGGGTGGTGCGGCGGCGGGTGGTGCGGCTGGTGGCACCGCCGGCGGTGCGGGCGGCTCCGGCTCCGGTGGCCCCGGCGGCTCCGGCGGCGCTCCCGCGGTGAACACCCCCGACGTGATGGCGCTGCCGATCTGCGCCACCTCGCAGGTGGCCCTGGAGCTGGCCAGCCCCCAGAACTCGTACCAGTCCAAGGACAAACCGCGGTTCGCCCTGACGGTGAAGAACTCCTCCGGCGCCAACTGCCGCGTGGACCTGGGCCGGACGACCTCGGTGATCACCGTGACCGCCGCCAACAAGGGCGACCGGGTCTGGTCCTCCGGCGACTGCCCGACGGACCGGGGCAGCCTCTGGGTGCAGCTCCCGGCCAACGGCAGCCAGATCGAGACGTTCACCTGGGACCGCAGCCGCAGCAAGCCGCAGTGCGCCACGCCCGACCCGGCACCCCCGGCGAACGACACCTACGTGGTGAACGCCGACCTCACCGGCCTCACCGGGGACAAGGTCTCGGCGCGCATCTCGATCCGCCTGGACGCCTGACCGGCCCTCACCCGCCCGTCACCCGCCCGTACGGCGAAGCCCCCGGGTCCGCGAACTGCGGTCGGGGGCTTCGGCGTTCCCGGTCGGGCGTGACGACGGGTCAGACGTAGCGCTCCAGGATGGACGATTCGGCAAGGCGGGACAGGCCCTCGCGGACCGAGCGGGCGCGGGTCTCGCCGACGCCCTCGACCGTCTGCAGGTCGTCGATGCTCGCGGCGAGCAGCTTCTGCAGCCCGCCGAAGTGCTCGACCAGGCGCTCTATCACCGTGTTGGGCAGGCGCGGGATCTTCGCCAGCAGCCGGTAGCCGCGCGGCGAGACGGCGGCGTCCAGCGACTCCGGCGAGCCGGAGTAGCCGAGCGCCTTCGCGACCGTCTGCAGGTCGAGCAGCTCGGCGTGGGTGAGCGCCTCCAGGTCGGCCAGCACCTCGGTGACCGTGCGGCCCTTCTTGGCGGCCCGCTCCGGGAAGTAGTCCCGGGCGACCAGTTCGCGCTCCGGCTCCACGCCCGCGATCAGCTCGTCCAGCTGGAGCGACAGGAGGCGGCCGTCGATGCCGAGCTCCAGCACGTAGCCGGCGATCTCGGTGGCGATCAGCCGGACCATCTCCAGGCGCTGGGCGACGGCGGTGACGTCCCGGACCGTCACCAGGTCCTCGATCTCCAGCGCGGACAGCGTGCCGGCCACCTCGTCCAGGCGGAGCTTGTAGCGCTCCAGGGTGGCGAGCGCCTGGTTGGCGCGCGAGAGGACGGTGGTCGAGTCCTCCAGCACCCGGCGGGTGCCGTTGACGTACATCGCGATCAGCCGCATCGAGTGCGAGACCGCGACCACCGGGAAGCCGGTCTGCCGGTTGACCCGCTCCGCGGTGCGGTGACGGGTGCCGGTCTCGTCGGTGGGGATGGTGGAGTCCGGCATCAGGTGGACCCCGGCCCGGACGATCTTGGTGATGTCCTTGTCCAGCACCACCGCGCCGTCCAGCTTGCACAGCTCGCGCAGCCGGGTCGCGGTGAACTCGACGTCCAGGACGAAGCCGCCGGTGCAGATCGACTCGACGTGCCTGTCGAAGCCGAGCACGATCAGACCGCCGGTGTTGGCCCGCAGGACCCGCTCCAGGCCGTCGCGCAGCCCCGTGCCGGGCGCGATGGCGCTGAGGGAGGCCCGCAGCAGGGCCTCCTCGCGGGAGGACTTGTCCGCCCCCCGGTCGCTGGCTGCCACGTGACTCCTCCGGTCGACCCGTGCCGCGCGCCTCGCGCCGTGCGCCGGCCTGCGGTCTGTTGCTCTGTCGCTCAGTACCGCTCGGTACTCGCCTTCTCGTCAATGAGACAGGGGAAGTCTAACTGCGTGTGGCGGGGACAGGGCTTGGGTCAGCGCAGTTCGTCGGAGTCGAGCGGCTCCCAGCCGTCCATCAGCTCCTCCGGGTAGGCGGCGACCCGGGCCCGGCGCGGGGCCGGCGGCGCCGACGGTGCCTCACCACGTGCCTCGCCGCGGGCCTCCTCGCGCCCCTCGCCGCGCGGCTTGGCGGCGGCCCGGCGGCGGCCCGGGATCGCCCGCAGCGCCTCGCCGATGTCGGCCACCTCGACCACCTTCATGCCCGGTGGCACCTTGCCCGGGTCCGGCGGGACGAGGGCGTGCGTGAAGCCCAGCCGGTGCGCCTCGGCGAGCCGCCGCTGCACACCCGTCACCCGCCGCACCTCGCCCGCCAGGCCGACCTCGCCGATCGCCACCAGGTTGCTCGGCAGCGGGGTGTCGGTGGAGGAGCTGGCCACCGCGAGCGCGACCGCGAGGTCCGCGGACGGCTCGCTCAGCTTCACCCCGCCGACCGTCGCGGTGTAGATGTCCTGCTTGCCGAGCTTCACGCCGCCGTGCCGCTCGACGACCGCCAGGATCATCGCGATCCGTGGCGACTCCAGGCCGGAGGTCGTCCGGCGCGGCGACGGGATCTGTGAATCCACCATCAGCGCCTGCACCTCGGCCACCAGCGGGCGCTTGCCCTCCAGCGTGACGGTGAGACAGGTGCCGGGGACGGGCTTGTCACGCCTGGTCAGGAAGAGGCCGGACGGATCGGCCAGGCCGACGATGCCCTCGTCGTGCAGCTCGAAGCAGCCCACCTCGTCGGTGGCGCCGTAGCGGTTCTTGATCCCGCGGATGAGCCGCAGCCGGGCGTGCCGGTCCCCCTCGAAGCTCAGCACGACGTCCACCAGGTGCTCCAGCAGGCGCGGGCCGGCGATCTGGCCGTCCTTGGTGACGTGACCGACCAGCAGCGTGGCCATGCCCCGCTCCTTGGACGCCCGGATCAGCGCGCCAGCGACCTCGCGGACCTGGGCCGGGCCGCCGGGGGCGCCGTCCAGTTCGGCCGAGGCGATGGTCTGCACCGAGTCGAGGATCAGCAGGCCGGGGCCGACCGCCTCGATGTGCCCGAGCACCGCGCCGAGGTCCTGCTCGGCGGCGAGGTAGAGGTGCTCCGAGAGCGCGCCGATCCGGTCGGCGCGCAGCCGGACCTGCCCGGCCGACTCCTCGCCGGTGACGTAGAGCGTGCGGTGCTGGGCGGTGGCGGCCTTCGCGGCGACGTCCAGCAGCAGGGTGGACTTGCCGACGCCGGGCTCGCCGGCCAGCAGCACCACGGCGCCGGGGACGAGGCCGCCGCCGAGCACCCGGTCGAGCTCCGGGACGCCCGTCGAGCGGGCCGTCGCGACCTGGCCGTCCACCTGGCCGATCGGGCGGGCGGGCGCGCTGACCGGACCGGCCGCCGTCGTGCGGATCGGCACCGCGCCGTACTCCTCCACCGTGCCCCAGGCGTTGCACTCCGGGCAGCGGCCGACCCACTTGGGCAGCTGGTTGCCGCACTCGGTGCAGCGGTACGCCGGGCGCGGCTTGGCGGTGGTCTTGGTACGGGCAGCCATGGGGCCCACCGTAGCGTCTGGGTACGACAGCGGTGGGCACGGCCGTGCGGGATCCGGGCCGGCCCCGTTCGGTGCCGGGCGTCCACACACGTGGGCGATGTTGTTACCCGAAAGAAGTACATACGCGAGGAATCCGCCGGACGGGCCGCCCGCCGTGCCTACCGTCGGAGGGGTGACAACGCGTACTGATGGGCCGCCGCGCGCGGAAGGGCCGGCGACGGCCGTGCTCGCGGCGTACGACCGGCAGGTGGACGGCCTGTTCACCTATTGCCTCTCGGTGCTGTGCGAGCACGACACCGCCACCGAGGCGCTGCGCGAGGTCCGCGACCTGGCGCAGCGGCACGGCGCACGGCTGGCCGAACCCGGACTCGTCCGGGCCTGGCTGTTCTCGCTCGCCCGGTACTGCTGCCTGCGGCGGCTCGCGGACGGCGCAGGGGGGACGGCCGGCACCGGGCTGACGGAGGCCGAGGCCGCCCGGCGCCGGCGCGAGCTGGCCTCGCTCGCCTGGCCGGAGGCTGCCGGGACCGACCCCGAGCAGCGGGAGGCCCTGGAGCTGTCGGCCCGCCACCGGCTCACCCCGCTGGAGGTGGCCGCGGTGCTCGGGCTGCCGTTCGACGCGACCCGGGCGCTGCTCGGCGCGGCGGAGGCGGAGGTCGCCCGCACCAGGTCGGCGCTGCTGGTGCTCGGCGTCGGCAGCTGCCCGGAGCTCGACCGGCTCGGCGGGGCCGGGGCGGAGAGCTGGCGGGACTGGGTGCTCGGGCCGGCGCTGCGGCGGGAGCTCGTCCAGCACGTCGTGGAGTGTCCGACCTGCCGGGGGACGGCGGAGCGGGTCGCGGAGGAGGCGGCGGACGGCGCGGGGCGTTCGGGGTCGTCGAGGTCATCGGGGCTTTCCGGGCTGGCGGGGCTGCCGCTGCTGACGGCGCCTGCGGTGGCCGCGTCCGGTACGCCCGGTTCGTCGGCGTCGTCGCGGGAGGAGTGGGCGCGCGACGGCGCGGTGACGTACCTGCCGCGGGCGTCCGGGTCCGGACGGGGGGCGGGTGCGGAGGCGGCCGTCGAGCCCGGGCTGAGGTTCGACCAGAGCGGCTTCCCGCGGCACCGCGTGCCGGACGCGGGGCGCGGGCTGGCCGTCCGGCGGCGGGTGGTGACCACCGGGGTGCTCGCGGCCGTGCTGGCGGCGCCGGTGGTCACGCTGTGGGCCGGGCACCGGGGCGGCGTCGGGCCCGGTGCGACGGCGGCGGTCTCGTCCGTGCGGGTGGACGAGGCCGGGCGGCAGGAGGAGCAACGGACGGCGGGGGCCGGCGGGGTGGGCGTCACCACCTCGGGAGCGGGTTCCGCCGTCGGGACGGCGGTGTCCGGGGTGGAGCTCGCGAGGGCCGGGGCGATGGGTGCAGAAACGTTGCTCCCGGGCTACCACTGGCCGGTGCTCCAGGGTCCGGCCGTTCCCGTGCCGGGCCGGGGCGCGACTCCCCTCGGCAGCCAGGCCCTGATCGCCACCCCCGCGGCGGTCGGGCCCGGCCGCGGGCCCGGCTGGGCCGCTGGCGGCGGCGCGGACCGGCCCGCGCCGGCCGGGCTGCTCACCGTCGAGGCGGGCGAGTACGGCAACCGGACGGTCCTCACTCTCACCAACTCCGGTGGCAGCGAGATCCGTTGGCACGCGGTCGTGGACGCGGCCTGGCTCCGGCTCAGCCGCGACTCCGGGACGCTCGAGCCGGGCCAGCGCATCACGGTGATCGTCACGGTGGACGACGACCTCGCCCCCGCGGCGCACTGGACGGCACGGATCGCGCTCCCACCGTCCGAGGCGGTCGTCACCCTGGAGGGCGGCCCGCAGGACCGGGGCGGCTCCACCTCGGCGCCCGCCTCGCCGACGCCGACCGCGGCACCGACGGCCACGGCCACGCCCGCCCCCAGCGCCAGCCCGACCGCCACGGCCACGCCCAGCACGACGCCCGCGCCGACCGCCACACCCACGGCCCAGCCCACGGGCACCCCGGCGCCCCCGCCGCCCCCGCACTCGCCGAGCCCGACGGCCACGGCGTCCCCGGGCGGCACGGCGACGCCGCACCCGCGCAGCGGCGGGTCGGCCCCGCCGCAGGCTTCGCCCGAGTCCTCGCCTCGGTCCTCGCCGCGGTAGGGGGTGCTTCCGGTCCGGGCCGGAGCGGTTCAGAGCCGGTGGATCGGCGGCACCCGGTACGTGCCGTCCAGGACGGACTGCTTCGGCTGGTAGAAGCGGATGATCGGGCGGAACTCGCCCGCCGGGGTGGGCAGCCAGTTCGCGAGTTCCGTCGGGTCCTCCGGCTCCTCGTGCTGGAGGGTCAGCGTGAGCGAACCGTCCGCGCCGTGCACCAGGCCGGGGGTGCGGTCGCCGATCGAGTAGCGCTCGATCGGGTTGGCCACGAGGTAGTAGTCCGGCAGCGAGTACATCGTGACGGACCAGAACGCCTCGGCCGGCGGCGGTACGTCGAAGCGCAGCGTGTAGCGGTTCGCGCCGCTGAGCGGGCGGCCGTCGGAGTCGTCGTAGGTCATGGCGTACGAGGCCTCGTAGGCGTGGCCGCCCCACAGGCCGGCGCGGGCGGCGGCGGCGCGGCTGAGGTAGCCGGCGCGGCGGTCGGGGATGCGCCACTCGGGGTCGTCGATGGTGCCGGGGCCCAGGTGGTCGATGTTGTAGTCGAACAGGTGCAGCGCCGAACGCCACTCCCCCAGCGGGTGGTCCTCGGGCGGGCGGGTGGCCGCCTCGACCCGTTCGCGCCCGGCGGCCAGCCCCTTGAGCAGGGTGTGGGTCCAGTCCGAGGCCGCCGCCCGGTACGGGGAGGCACCCTCGTCCAGGAGGCCCAGCGGGGCCAGGCGCCGCTCGTACTCGACGTCGGGGCCGGCGGGCGGGAAGGCCCGCATCCAGATCCGCATCCGCTCGAAGAACGCGAGCCGCTCGGGCACGTCCTGGTCGGGCTCGGGCAGGCCGGTGGCCCGCCCTCCCGGCTCCAGCGGGCTGAGGGTGAGCGCGTGCTGGAGGGCCTTGACCCGGGGCAGGTCGTCCGGGCCGGCGCAGGCGAAGCGGCCGACGACGGTCGCGACGGTGGTCGGCGCCTCGATCACCCGCTCCGGGTCGGGCCGGGTGCCGTGCCAGCCGGGCGGGACGACCAGCCAGGTCTGCGCGCCGGTGCCGGTGGCGCGGCTGCCGACGTAGGCGAAGTTGTCCGTCCAGGCGCCGACGAACTGCAGCACGTAGTAGGCCCCGGCGGTGTCCGGGACGTGCAGCACCTGGGGGCCCTCGGAGAGGTCGAGCTGGGCGATCGAGTAGACGGTGTCGTTGTTGACCGAGACGAAGTCGTCCCCCGGCGCGGCCAGCCGGGTGGCGTGGCTGAAGCGGTTGAACGTCGCCGCCGGGAGGGTGCCCATCCCGCCTTTGGTGAAGCGCTCGACCATCGTGAGGCCGGCGACGAGCGGGTAGCCGTAGACGTACGCGTCGGCGGCCAGGGCCTCCAGCTCGGGCTGGGTCATCGGGTGTCCTGTCGGGGTCGGGTCACGGTCGGTCGCGGCCTGGGGGTGGGGGTGGACGTCAGCGCGGGGTGAGCGGCGGGAGTCGCCAGCGGCCGTCGAGTGCCGCCGCCTCGGGGCCGCGGAGCCGCAGGACGACGGTGAACGGGCCGTCCGGCGCCGGGAGCCAGTTGGCGGAGTGCTCGGAGTCGGCGGGGCGCTTGTGGCGGACGTGGATCGTCAGACCGCCGTCCCGGTCGTGGACCAGGCCCGGGGTCCGGTCGCCGATCGCGTAGCGGTCGAGGGTGTTGTCGACCGGCCGGCGGTCCGGGAGCTCGTACAGGGCGGCGGACCAGGAGAAGCGGGCCGGGGGGAGCGCGCCGGGGGCGAACCGGATCGTGTAGTCGCGCTCGCTCGCGCTGGGCGGCCGGTGGCCCTCGCTGTCGGCCGTCCAGGCGCCGCACCAGACCTCCTCGGCGGGCAGGTCGTACGGGCCGAGGCGGGCGCCGAGGGCCTGGCGGAGGTGGTCGGCGCCGGTCTGCTCACGGGTGCCGGCGAGGCCGCGCGCGTCGGGGCGGGCGGCGGCCTCGCGCTCCAGCCGGGCCCGGGCGTCGGCGATGCCGCGCTCCAGCTCGCCCCGCACGTCCAGCGGGAGGGCGGCGGGCTCGAACTCGCCGCGGCCGTCGATCCCGAGGTCGGTGAGGCGGCCGCGCAGGTCCGCCTCGGCGGGCGGGAGCGGGACGGCGGCCGGGTGGCGGGGGGAGGGGAGCGGGAAGAAGCCGAGCAGGAAGTCGAGGAAGGCGAAGAACTCGACGGTGTCCGTCACCTCGTCCCGCCAGACCGGCCAGACCGGGTCCGGGGCGGGGTGCGGCGCCGGGGTGCCCGCGTACTCGTGCAGGGGGCGCAGCCGGTACTGCTGTCGGACCGCCTCCATCGCGGCGACCTCGGCCGGCTCCGGTCCGGTGAGGTGCGTGCGGGCGACGATGCCGACCAACCGGGTGGCGGTGCGGATCACGCTCCGGACGCCCGGCGGCGGCTCGCCCCGCCAGTCGGGGCCGGCCACCAGGTGGTCGCCGGCCTCCGGGCCGGTGACGCGGGCGCCGACGAACCCGGCGTACACGGCGTCGAGTTCGTGGACCGGCAGGACGTGGTAGCGGTCGTCGGCGGGGACGGAGAGGACCCAGGGCTCGGCGCGCAGGTCGAGCCAGGCGGAGGAGGTCGCGAGCTCGTGGTCGACGAATCCGGCACCGGGCGGCGGGGGGCGGAGCGTCGCGGTACGCGGGGTCGCCGCGTCGGGGGCGGACGGCGGCGGGTGGTGGCGGAAGACGCCGAAGCCGCCGACGTACGCCGGGTCGGCGTCGTCCAGCGCCTGCGCGTACAGGGTGCGGTAGTTCCGCAGGATCGGGTACCCGCGCAGCCACGCCTCGGCAGCCGTCGCACGGACGGTGGTCGGGTCGACGAGGGCCGGGCTGACCATGCTGTCGCTCTCCCCAGCAGGATTCGGACATATCACTACATAGGGGATGCTAGGCGGGGAGGCGTCGGTCAGCACCTGGAGGGCGGACGGCGAGAAGGGGACACGGCAGGAGTGGGAAGTCGGCCCGGCCGACTTCCCACTCCCCCGCGAGGTCAGTGGGTGCGGCGCGTCACCAGCTCGGCCAGCGCGAGCAGTTCGTCCGTCCGGGCCGGCTCGGGCACGGCCACGGCGAGCAGGTCCATCGCGGCGGCCATCCGCTCGCAGGACGCGCCCTGCGCCCAGCCGCGACCGCCCGCGCCCTCGACGGCCGCCGCGCAGAGCGCCAACTCCTCGGCGCCGAGCTGCCGGTCCAGCGCGTACAGCTCGGCCAGCCGGGCGCCGTCGGGCGTGCCCGAGCCGAGCGCCGCGACCACCGGCAGCGACTTCTTCCGCGCCACCAGGTCCGCACCGACCGGCTTGCCGGTGACGGCCGGGTCGCCCCAGATGCCGATCAGGTCGTCGATCAGCTGGAACGCCAGGCCGATCTCCCGCCCGAAGCCGTCCATCGCCTTCGCCGCCCGCTCGGACGCGCCGCCGTACTCCGCGCCCATCGCACAGGACGCGCCCAGCAGGGCTCCCGTCTTCGCCTCGGCCATCGCGAGGCACTCGGCGAGCGAGACGTCGTCCCGCTGCTCGAAGGCGCAGTCGATCTGCTGGCCCTCGCACAGCTCCACCACGCAGTCGGTGAGGCGGCGGACGGCGGAGCGGGCGGCCGGGTGGGTGTCCTCGGCCAGCAGCCGCAGCGCCAGCGAATGCATCGCGTCGCCGGCCAGGATCGCCTCGGTGGTGCCGAACACCCGCCAGGCGGTGGGGCGGTGGCGGCGGGTCTCGTCGCGGTCGATGACGTCGTCGTGGAGCAGCGTGAAGTTGTGCACGAGCTCGACGGCCGCCGCGGCGGAGGTGGCCGTGGCCGGGTCGCCGCCGAGGGCCTGGGTGGCGGCGAGGACCATGGCCGGACGGATCGCCTTGCCGGAGGGCGCCGCGGAGGGCGAGCCGTCCGCCTCCCACCAGCCGAAGTGGTAGCCGGCGACCTTGCGCATCGCGCCCGGCAGCGAGTCGACGGCGGCCCGCAGGACCGGGTCGACCAGAGCGCGGGCCCGGAGGAGCACGTCCTCGGCCTCGTGGCCCTCCCGGTGGTCCCGCTCCAGCGTGGGGCTCGTCATGGGTTCCTCCCCCTGATGACCTGTCGTGAGAAGGCCGGCCGCCGCCCTGGGGCGACGCGGCCGGCCGGTGCGCGGTGGGACGCGCGGGGCGCCGTCCGGCGCCGGGAGCTGGGCCCGGGGCCGGACAGCGCTCGGTGCGGTCGACGTGCGGCCGGCGTGCCGTGCCGGTCGTGGGGCGGCCTCGGCGCCGGCCCGCTCCGCCGCAGCGGCCGCCTCAGCGCTGGGCGATGTCCACGTTCTCCAGGACGCCGATCGCGTCCGGCACCAGGACGGCGGCCGAATAGTAGGCGGTGACCAGGTAGGAGATGATGGCCTTCTCGTCGATCCCCATGAACCGCACCGAAAGGCCCGGCTGGTATTCGTCCGGAATTCCGGTCTGGTTCAGGCCGATGACGCCCTGATTGTCCTCGCCGACCCGCATCGCGATGATCGAGCTGGTGTGGCCGCCGATGATCGGGATCTTGTTGCACGGGAAGACCGGCACGCCGCGCCACGAGGTGACGTGCGTGCCCTCGACCTCCACCGTGCCCGGGTAGAGGCCGCGCTTGTTGCACTCGCGGCCGAAGGCGGCGATCGCCTTCGGGTGCGCGAGGAACATCTTGGTGCTGCGGCGACGGCTGAGCAGGTCGTCCATGTCGTCCGGCGTGGGCGGGCCGGAGTGCGTCTGGATCCGCTGGTCGTACTCGGCGTTCTGCAGGAGACCGAACTCCGGGTTGTTGATGAGCTCGTGCTCCTGGCGCTCGCGCAGGGCCTCGATCGTCAGCCGCAACTGGTGCTCGGTCTGGTTCATCGGCTGGTTGTAGAGGTCGGCGACCCGGCTGTGCACCTTGAGGATCGTCTGGGCGACGCTCAGCTCGTACTCGCGCGGCTTCAGCTCGTAGTCGACGAAGGCGCCGGGCAGCTCGAACTCGCCCTCGTGGCCCGCGGAGAGGTCGATCGCGGCCTCGCCGTGCTTGTTCTGCGCCTGCTGGAAGCCGTTCAGGTACTCCATGATCTGCAACTGCAGCGACTCGGAGCGGTCGTGGAGCTCCTGGAAGGCGGGCCACGGCAGCACCATCACGGTGCCGGCGGTCGCCGCCTTCACCGTGTACGGCCAGGCGTTGCCGTCCTCCTGCAGGGCCTCGTCGCCGAGGTGGTCGCCGTCGGCGAGGGTGCCGATGACCGTGTCCTCGCCGTACTTGCCGGTGCCGATCCGCTCCAGCTTGCCGTGCGCGATGACGAAGACCTCGCTGATCTCCGCGCCGGCGGAGACCAGGACGTCACCGGCGGCGAAGTCGCGCTGCACGAAGCGCCCCGCCAACTCCTCCAGGACGGCCTCGTCCTGGAAGCCGCGCAGCACCGGCACCTCGGTGAGGCTCGGCGGGACGATGCGCACCTCGGCGCCCGTCTTGACGAAGCTCACCCGGCCGCGGCCGACCGAGTAGCGCAGGCGACGGTTCACCCGGTAGGTGCCACCGGAGACCTGCACCCACGGCAGCATCCTGAGCAGCCAGCGCGGGCTGATGCCCTGCATCTGCGGCGCGGACTTGGTGGTCGTGGCGAGGTTCCGCGCACCCGCCGTGCTCAGACTCTGCTGCTGCCGGATCTCCGGCTGCGCGCCCGGCGCAGGAATACCGGCATTCGTTTCGGTCGACATAGGGGAGCCCTTCGCAAAACCGATGAAGTGTCGCCTTGCATATTCATGGTGCAACTTCATGGTGGGCCCGAACGGAGGCACGCCGCAATCACTCATTCGAGTGGTTCGGAATAACCGAACAAATAGTACGACTAGATCACTTGATCGATATATGTTCGATTGGCTAATCGAACTCGTCGGAATGCCGGATGCCATCCTCCCGCATCCGGCGCGGGCGGATCCAGCACTCGGGAGGTTCCGGCACTACAGCGGGCCGTTCCAGTCGAGGGTCGGTTCCAGCACGCCCTCCAGGGTCAGCAGCCAGCGCTTCACGTCGATTCCCACCCGGCCGCCGCCGAAGCCCCCGATGCCGTCCGCCGCCACCACCCGGTGGCACGGCACGAGCAGCGCGACGGGGTTGGCGGCCATCATCTGCCCCACCGTCCGGGCCGCCAGGCCCGGCTCGGTCACGTCCTCGAACACCCCGCTGAGCGCGGCCAGTTCGCCGTAGGTGATGGTCCGCCCGTAGGGCACCTCGCGCCACAGCGTCCGCAGCACCTCCCGGTGCGGGCCGCTGCTCAGGCTCCAGTCGATCGGCAGGCCCAACTCCCGGCTGCGGCCCGCCAGGTAGGCGCCGATCCGGTCGGTGACGGCGGCGATCTTCGCGTCGTCGGTGCAGGCCGGCACCTCGCCGTCGCGACCGCCGTAACCGGCCGCCGCCACGCCCAGCGGCGTCACCGCGACGTGCATCGGGCCGCTCGGCAGCGGCGTCGGCACGGTCAACCAGGACATCTGCGGCACGCTCGGGCCCCCACCCTCACCCTCCGGCGGACCGGCCGCCGGCCACCCCGGCACCCGGGAGGCGCGCGGCACCCGCCCGCCCCGCGCGCCATCGTACGGCGGGGTAGGTGTCGGCGCCGGTGCGTCGGGCTAGAGCCGGCCCTTCAGCTGCGCCGCGAGCGCGCGGGACCAGTGCGACAGCTCGGCGCGGTCCGCCGCGCGGCCCTCGCACAGGACGGTCAGCTGCGCGTCGTTGATCCGGTTCGGGCCCGGGATCTCCAGCAGGTAGGCCAGTTCCTCCAGCACGGTGGCGAGCCGTGCGGCGTCCGAGTGGTCGAGGGCCACCGCGGCCTCGTGGTGGCTGATGGTGAGCGAACCGGGCATGTCCAGCCTCCTCCGTCGTCCCCCCCGCACCCTCCACCGTACGACCGGCCCGGCGGGCCCGCCCGGGGGGCGGGGGCAGCCGGGCGGCTCCGACCGGGACGGGGAGGCGGCCCCGCCCGCCGCTGGGTCGGACGGGCGGGCGGGGCGGTGGCGCTCCGGGGCCGGGCGTCCGCCCGGGGGTGCGCCCCGGGGCGGGTTCAGGTGGGCTCCTCGTCGCCCTCCCAGGGGCGGCGGCGCACGGCGGGTACGGCCAGCACCGCTGCTGCGGCGCCGAGTTGCCAGAAGGCACCGACCGCCAGGACGGTCCCGGTCCCGAGCCGCTCCGCCAGCGGTCCCGCCGCCGCCAGGCCCACCGGGCCCAGGACGAAGGCGCCCAGCGCACCGAAGGACGTCACCCGGCCCAGCGCCTCCGGCGGCACCCAGCGCTGCACCGTCGTGCCGTACAGCGTGCCGCAGACCGCCGAGCCGACGCCCGCGGCCAGCGCCCCGGCCACCACCCACGCCAGCGCCGCGCCGGCCGCCAGCGCCGCCGGGGGCAGCGCCCAGCCCAGCGTCGCCACGGTGGCCACCGCCAGCGGCCGGGCCGGGCGGCGGCCCAGCACCAGCAGGCCGCCCAGCACCGCCCCGGCGCCGTACACGGCCATCACCGTGCCCCAGGCACGCGCACCGCCGAGCTCCCGCTGCGCCGTGAGCGGCCCGAGCACCAGGAACGGCGCCCACGCCAGCAGGTTGAACAGCCCCATGTGCGCGGTGGTGATCCACAGCCACGGGCGGGAGGCGAACTCCGCCCAGCCCGCACGGAGGTCCGCGAGGAGCGACTCGCGGCCGCCGTCCGACACCGCACCCGGCAGGCGCAGCCGGTACAGCGCGAGCGCGCCGATCCCGTACGTCGCGGCGTCGGCCGCCAGCACCACGGCCGGCCCCCACGCCGCGGTGATCACGCCGGCCAGTGCGGGGCCCAACACCGTCGCGACCGAACGGGCCATCCCCAGCAGCGTGTTGGCGTCGCCGATGAGTTCCTCGCGGCGCACCAGGCCGGGCACCAGCGCGCCCAGCGCCGGCATGAACAGGCCCTCGCCGATCCCCCACACGGCGACGAGGGCCACCATCACCCAAAGTGGCGCCCGTCCCGTCGCCAGCAGCACGGCGAACAGCGCCTGGACGACCCCGCGGAGCCCGTCCGAGGCGAGCATGACGCGGCGGCTGCCGAGCCGGTCCGCGACCACCCCGCCGGCGAGCAGGACCAGCACCACCGGCAGGATCCGGGCGGCCATCACCCAGCCCAGGTCGGCGCCACCCGTGCTCCTGCCGCCGCCGTCGAGCACCGCGAAGGCCACCGCCACCGGTGCCATCGCGGAGCCGAGGAGGGACGTCGCGTAGCCCGTGAAGAACCACCGGAAGTCGTGCTCGCCCAGCACGGCGAGACGGTCTCCCGGGCGCCGTCGACGGGCCGGGATCCGTTCTGTTTCCACTGCCATGGGCGGCAAGTCTGCCCCCGCGCCGAGCAGCCGTTCAAGGGTTCCGGCGGGAAAAGTTGAGTCTTTTCGCATCAATTTCCGCGAGACGGCCAAGTACCGCAGTAAATGGCCCCGAACATGTCGATCCACCTGCTGTTTACTGCGATTCATGGATACGATCGAAGCATCCTGACGTCACTCATTTACTGCGATAAAGGACCACTGATGGCAGAGCTCCCCCCGGTCGAGTACGCCGTCGCCGTCGAGCGCTACCTCGCCGCCTCCGGGCTCACCGAGGGATCCCGGCGGGTGTACCGGATCGGGCTCGACACCTGGGCCTGGGCCCTGGCCGGCCGCCCCGCCCCCACCGGCCCGGGGCGGCGCCGCGCCCGGCCGCCCGTCCTCCCGCTCGCGCTTCTCGACCACCCGGACGCCGCCGCCCGCCTCGGCGCCGCCGTCACCCGCCGAGCCGCGGCCACCGACGCGCGCACGCTCAACCGCGAGCTGTCCACCCTGCGCGCGGCCGTGGCCTGGTGGCGCGCCCGGGGCTGGATCGCCCAGGACCCGACCGCCGACCTGTGCGCCCACCCGGCCCCCGCACCCGCCGCCGGCCCGCTGACCCCGGACGAGCTGCGCACTCTGTTCGCGCTCCGGGCACCGCTGCGCGAACAGACGCTGTGGCACCTGCTGCACGAGTCCGGCGCCGCGATCGAAACCGTCCTCGCCCTGAACACCGACGACCTCGACCTCCCCGCCCGCCGCACCCGCCCGGGACACCCGGCGGTGCGGTGGCAGGCCGGCACCGCCCGCCTGCTCCCCCTCCTCGTCGCCGGCCGCGCCGCCGGACCGCTCTTCCTCACCGACCGCCGGGCCCCCGCCGGCACCGCCCCCACGGACCGCTGCCCCCACACGGGCCGGGGACGGCTGTCGTACCGGCGGGCCGCGGAGCTGTTCACGGCGCACGCGCAGCGGCTGGGCACGGACTGGACACTGCGTCGCCTGCGTTCGGCGCGCTGACGTCACCCTCGTCCGGCAGCACCGCGCGGCGGCCCTGGGGGAGCAACTCATCCAGACGGGCGGCCAGTTCGAGCACGCTCGGGCGGGATTCCGGGACGGTGCGGAGGCAGGCGTCGATGGCGGCGGCCAGGGGACGCGGGAGTCGGCGGTGGCGGGAGACCGGCGGTGCCGGACCGTCCGGGTCCGGGCCGTCGTAGGGGACGTCGCCGGTGGCGGCCTCGTAGAGGGTGATGCCGATGCCCCAGACGTCGGCGGCCGCGGTGAGCCGGCCGCCGCGGGCCTGTTCGGGGGCGAGGTAGCCGTCGGTGCCGAGGCCGGGTGCGGCCGGCCCGGGCGGGCGGGCGACGCTGAGGTCGAGCACCTTGGCGCGGCGGCAGTCGATCACGATGTTGGAGGGCTTGAGGTCGAGGTGCAGCAGGCCGCGGCCGTGCAGGTAGTGGACGGCCGAGCACAGGTGGAGCCCGAGCAGCGCCACGTCGGTGGCGGCCGGGCGGCGGGGGCGGGCGTCCAGGACGTGGGCGAGCGTCTCCCCGGTGAGCGTCTCCAGGACGGCGTACGGCTGCGGGCGCTCGCCCGTGCCGTAGCCGCGGACGAGGTGCGGGTGCGTGAACTCGGCCAGCCAACGGCCCTCTTGGAGCAGGCGGGCGCGCAGCCGGCGCTCGTGGCGGCGGTCCGGGCGGACCACCTTCACGACACAGCGGCAGTCGCGCTCCTCGCTCCAGGCGTCGTAGAGGTCGAGCCAGCCGGTGCGGCAGAGGTGGGCCAGGGCCTGGTACCCGGAGGCGATGAAGGTGCCCGCGGGGAGCGGCGGTTGGACGGCGTACCGGCTCAACGCGGCACCTCCTCGGCCAGGTCGGAGCGGTGCAGCCCGTCGAGGCGGGCGTACCCGTCGTCGCGGGCCAGCAGTTCCCGGTGCGTGCCGGTGTCCGCGACGCAGCCCTCGCGGAGCAGCACGATCCGGTCGGCGTGCCGGACGGCGGGCAGGTCGTGCGAGACGACGATCGTCGTCCGGCCCCGCATGAGCCGCCCGAGCGGGGCCAGGATCCGCCGCGCGGACTCCGCGTCCAGCCCCGTCGTCGGCTCGTCGAGGATCAGCACGGGCGCGTCGCGGACCATCGCGCGGGCGATCGCCAGCCGCCGGCACTGCCCGCCGGACAGCAGCCGCCCGTTGCGGCCGACCACCGTGTCGTAGCCGTCCGGGAGCCGGCTGACGAACTCGTGGGCGTCGGCGGCCCGCGCGGCGGCCACGATCTCGGCGTCCGTGGCGCCCGGCCGCCCGTACGCGATGTTCTCGCGCACGGTGCCGTGGACGACCAGGGTCTCCTGCAGCAGGACGGCGATGTGCTCGCGCAGGTCGGCGACCGCCAGTTCGCGCAGGTCGATCCCGTCCAGGCGGACGGCTCCGCGCTCGGGGTCGTAGAAGCGCAGCAGCAGCTTGGCGGCGGTCGACTTGCCCGCGCCGCTCGGGCCGACCAGCGCGACCGTCTCCCCCGGCTCGGCCCGGAACGACACGTCGAACAGCGCCACCCGCGTCGAGCCCGGGTAGCGGAACCACACCCTGTCGAAAGCCACCGCCCCGCGCACCCGGGCGGGGCGCAGCGGCACCGGCGGATCGCTCACCTGCGGTCGTTCGTCGAGGAGTTCGAGGATCCGCTCGGCGGCGGCGGAGGCCGAGTAGAAGCCGTTACTGAGCCGGGAGATCCCCCGGACAGGACCGTAGAGACGGCTCAACAGGGCTACGAAAACAAGGAGTTCGCCCAGAGTCAGGCGTCCGCGCGCAAGCTCCCAGGCCCCCAGCCCGAGGACGATCAGCGCGCCCGCCAGCTCCAGGACGTCCACGATCGGCGCGAACAGCGCCCGCAGACGGGTGGCCTCCATCGTCGCCCGCAGCCGCGCCAGGTTCTCCCGCCGGAACCGCTCCTGCTCCCAGCCCTGGCGGTTGCAGGCCTGGACGAGCGCGATGTTGCCGAGCGACTCCTCGCTGAGCGCGCTCACCGAGCCGCTGCGCCGCCGCCGCTCGCGCGAGGCGGCCTTCACCCGGACGGAGAAGTGCCGCGCGGTGTACCAGAACAGCGGCACCACGACGAGCGAGACCAGCGCGAGGTCCCACCGCAGGTAGAACAACACCCCCAGGAAGACCGCGAGTTCGGCGACGTACGCGACCGCGTCGACGACACCCGAGAGCAGGAACGTCTCGACCGCCTCGACGTCGCCGGTCAGCCGCGCCAGCACGTCGCCCAGCCGCCGCCGCTCGAAGAAGCCGAGCGACAGGCCCTGAAGGTGGCGGAACACGTCCGCCCGCAGACCCAGCAGGAAGCGCTCGCCGACCCACGTCGAGGTCATCTCGTCGGCGAAGCCCAGCGCCCCCGCCACGACCGTCAGCCCCGCGTAGGCCAGCGCGACCGGCAGGAAGAGGTCTAGCCGGTGCGGGACGAGGACGTCATCGACGACGACCTTGAACAGCCAGATCGCGGCCGCGTCCACCACCGGCCCGGCCAGGACGAGGACCAGCAGCAGGGCCAGCCAGCGCCGCCCGCCCCTGGTGTAGGGCCACAGCCGCCCGAAGGTCCGCCGCAGCGGCAGGGCCGGGGCCGGCTCGACGACCGGATCCACCCGGACGTCGTCGCCGTCACCCGCGTCGGCGGCCGTCGGCCGCAGCGGTGACCACACGGTACGAGTCCAGTCCGTGAGACGTGGCCGGGCCGCCGGGGGCCCGGCCCTGACAGGACGGCGGGGCCGTCAGTGCCGCGACTTCGATCCGCGGCGACGACGACGGCGGCCCGTCTTGGTCTCCCTGGTTTCCTTGCCGGTCTTGCGGTCGTGCTTGCCGCCGTGCCGCATCGCCGGGACCAGGTTGGCAAGCATGCTCATCGCTGCCACCTTTCTCTCTGGTCCCCCCGTCGTCAGGGGGTACGCAGGGGCGGGCTGGTTGGTTCAAGGCGGGGGGAGGTTTCCTTCTGCGTGACGGCAGTTGGGTGGGATCCGGGGGAGTCGGGTGGGATCCGAGGGCTATGGACTGTTACCCGGCCTTCGTCACAGGGCCCCGGGGAGCTCGTTACGAAGGCCGTCGGAGGCGTTACGAACGCCGTCCGGGACGTTACGAAGCCGATGGACCGCCGTGACGCGACCGGCCGGGGACCGCGACACGGGCTCCCTAACGTCTCCGTCGACGCACCGGCCGCAAGGGCCGGAACACGTCGAGGACGGACGCCGACGACCGACGTCGATGACAGCCGCTGGTGCAGCCGCCGGGGGCAGACGTCAGTGCCGACCATCGACGACGAGCGTCGACGATGCCGACGAAGGAGAGCACCCCATGAGCAGGAACCGTACCGATCGTGCCCCGGGCCACCGCGTCCTGGCCGTCTGCGCCATGACCGGGGCCGCGCTGCTGACCGCCCTGACCGGCGGGCAGGCGTGGGCCGACGGGGCCCCCGCCGCGGCCGCGCCCACGGCCACCCCGAGCGCCGTCCCGACCGCCACCCCGGCCGCCCCGGCCGTCCCGACCGCCACGCCGACCGCCGCCTCCGGCTCAGTCGTGGTGCCGAAGGGCACCGTGCCCGCCCCGGCCCGGCCGACCGCCGCCGACGCGGCCAAGACCCCCACCGCCGCGCCCACGCCGGCCGGTCCCCAGGACGCCAAGCCGCAGGTCCGCGAGGTCCCGAAGGGCGCCGCCCAGGCCGGGGACGGGTCCACCGCCACCGACGGCAACGGCCTGACCCTGGCCGCCGGCGGTGCCGTCGCGGCCGTCGGTGCCGGGGCGCTGGGCTTCGCCCTCCTGCGTCGCCGCTCCGGTGCGCGCGGCTGACACCGGCCCCGAGCCCGCCGGGCACCCCGGCACCGCCGCCCCGCCTGGCCAGGTGCGGGGCTGCGGCGCCGGGGTGGCCCCGGCCGCTCACGGGGCACCGGCCGGCCGGCGGCGCGCGGCCGGCCGGGGACGGGGATCCGTACCGAAGCACGGGCAGGGACACGGGCACGGACGGCGGAGGCGGCGCGGGCCACGGCGCCGGCCCGGCATGGTGCGCCGAGCCGTCGTGGGGGCGGTCGGGCTGCTGTGCCTGGTGCTCGGCGCGTCGGTGGCGCTCAGGTCCCAGGAGACGCCGGTCGTACGGATCGAGTCCTCGGCACACGGCAGCGCGACGGACGGTCCGTCTTCCGGGCCCGCCGCGTCCACCCCTGGCGCCACCGGCGCCACCACCGCGCCCGCCACGCCGAAGGCCCTCCCCGCCTCGGAGCCGACCCGCCTGCTCATCCCGTCCGCCGGCGTCGACGCCCCGGTGGCCGGCCTCGGCCTGAACGCCGACGGGACGGTCCAGGTGCCGACGGCCGACCGGGCCCAGGAGGTCGGCTGGTACCGCAACGGGCCGACCCCGGGCGAGACCGGCCCCGCCGTCCTCATCGGGCACTACGACACCGTCCACGGCCCGGCCGTCTTCCGGCGCGTGCCGCAGCTGCGGCCGGGCGACCTCATCCAGGTGCGGCGCGCGGACGGCACCACCGCGGACTTCAAGGTCCGCTCGCTGCTCCAGGCCGCCAAGGACCGCTTCCCGACCGAGGCCGTCTACGGCAACACCCAGGCCCCGGTTCTCAGGCTCATCACGTGCGGGGGCAGTATCGGTCCGGACGGCCACTGGACCGACAACATCGTCGTCCTGGCCGACCTGGCCTGAAGCGGCCCCGGTCGGCCGTGCGGGAACCACCGGCCGCCCCGGGCACGACCTACTCGAACACACCGGCTCCGTCCCCGCGCGGTGTCCCCCACGCCCAGGCATCCCAGGAGGCGAGCACCGACGTGGCAGCAGCATCCCCGACCCGCCGCCGGCGCGCCGCCGCGCCGGCGGCCGCCCTCGCGGCCGTGGCCGTCCTCGGCGCGCTGGCCGCGGCCCTGGTCGTGGGCCGGGCCGACCCCGGCGGCCTGAAGGACCAGGGCCCGTCGCAGCCGGTGACGCCGTCGCCGCGGGCGCAGCCGCTCTGGCCCGGCCTGAACACCCCGTCCCCGCCGTCCACCGCCGCCACCGAGACCGCCTCCGCGTCCCAGGCGCCGCCGCAGCCCGTCCCCGACCTGATCGTCCCCGGGCGGGACATCACCGCGGTCGACGTCCGCGCCGTCCTCACCAAGGACCCCGACGTGAACGCGGAGGAGCGGCCGGCCCTCGGCTCGTGCACCGGCTGTGCGGTCCGCAGCCCCGAGTTCCGCGACCTCACCGGCGACGGGAAGCCCGAACTGATCACCGCCGTGGCCGTCCCCCAGCAGGTCGTGCTGCACGTCTACGCCCTGGTCGACGACCGGCTCGTGCCGATCCTGCGGGTCAAGCTGCTGCCGCTGTTCAGCGCCGAGACCATCGGCACCGACCTCTGGCTGCACGAGCAGACCTCTGCCACCGTCCAGACCACCACCCACTACCGGTGGGACGGCGTCCGCCTCGCCAGGCTGGAGCAGAAGTTCGAGGGCACCGGCCGGCTGCCCGGCCCGGCCGACGCGCCGGATCCGGTGACGTCCGTCGTGCCCCCGGGCGGCCGCGCCCCCGGTCCGTCCCGCCCGGTCCCCCAGCCGGCCGCGCCGACCGCGACCCCGACGGCCCTGCCCTCCCCGCTCGCCCCCAGGACCGCCGCCCGGCCGACGCCCGCCCTCCCGGGAGTGCAGCCGTGAACCCCGACCCCCTAGCCTCACCACCCATGAGCACCGCCGAGACGCCCGCGCAGCCCCGCATCCTGATCGTCGAGGACGACGAGGTGATCCGCGAGGCCACCCGGATGGCCCTGGAACGCTACGGCTTCCCCGTCTTCACGGCCGCCGACGGCCTGGAGGGGCTGGAGACGTTCCACGCCGTGCGGCCCGACCTCGTGCTGCTGGACGTCATGCTGCCGCTCCTCGACGGCGTCGGGCTGTGCCGGCGGATCCGCGAGGAGAGCCAGCTGCCGATCCTGATGATGTCGGCGCGCACCGACCCGGTGGACGTCGTCTCCGGGCTCGAGGCCGGGGCGGACGACTACGTGGTCAAGCCGTTCGAGAGCGCCGTGCTGGTCGCCCGGATCCGTACGGTGCTGCGGCGGATGCGCGTCGTCCCGGCCCCGGCCGAGGACGGCCTCCCCGCCGCCCCCGTGCCGCCCCCTTCCCCCTCCCCGGCCGTGGTGGTCTCCCCGCCTGCGGTGGGCTCCCCCGCAGCGGCCGTCTCCTCCACCCTGCGCAGCTTCGACGGCATGCAGGTGGACACCGACAGCATGGAGGTCCGGGTGGACGGCCGCCTCGTCCCGCTCACCCCCACCGAACTGCGGCTGCTGCTGGAGTTCACCGCCGCGCCCGGCGTCGTGCTGGAGCGCTCCACCCTGCTCGAACGCGTCTGGGACTACGAGTGGGGCGCCGACACCCGCGTGGTCGACGTCCACGTGCAGCGGCTGCGCGCCAAGATCGGCGCCGGCCGGATCGAGACCGTCCGCGGGTTCGGCTACAAACTGCGGCGGCCGGCATGACGCTGCGCCGTCAGATCGCCACCGCCGTCGCCACGATCTCGGTCCTGGTCGCGGTGGCCGTCGGCCTGCTGGTCCACCAGGCGATGATCCGCCAGCACGTCGACCAGGCCCGCGCCACCGCCCTCACCGCCCTCGACTCCTCGCTCGCCGCGTACGCGCGCAACGGCGACGTCGCCGGCCGCGGCGCCGCCCTGAACGACCCGGCGCTGCCGACCCGCCTGCATGCGCTCGCCGCCGACGGCCGGCAGGGCACGCTGCTGGCGCCGGGACCGGACGGCGAGACCATGTGGGCGGCCGGACCGGTGCAGAACGCCGTGCTCTCCGTCCGGATCGACTTCACCCAGGACCGGCGGGCGATCGCCGACCTCGACCGGATCATCCTGCTCACCGTCGTCGCGGCCGTCTTCACCACCGTCCTGGCCGGCGTGCTCGTCGCGGACCGGATCAGCCGCCGCCTGCGCACCGCGGCCACCGCCGCCCGGGGCATCGCCGCCGGCCGGACGGACACCCCGATCGGCGAACTCGTCGACGGGCGGGACGAGGTGGCCGACCTCGCGGCGGCCGTCGACCAGATGTCCCGCTCGCTGCACCGGCGGCTCGCGGACGAGCAACGCTTCACCGCGGACGTCGCCCACGAACTGCGCACCCCGCTGACCGGCCTGGTCACAGCCGCCGAACTGCTGCCACCGGGCCGGCCCACCCAGCTCGTCCAGAACCGGGTCCAGGCGCTGCGCGCCCTCGTCGAGGACCTCCTGGAGGTCTCCCGCCTCGACGCCGACGTCGAGACCCCGGACCTCTGCGCCGTCCCCCTGGAACGGGCGGTGCGCCGCACCGTCACGCTCACCGGCCTGGACGTGGACGTCACGGTCACCGCCGACGCCGAGGTGCGCACCGACCTGCGCCGGCTGGACCGCATCCTCGGAAACCTCGTCGTCAACGCCCACCGCCACGGCGCCGCCCCGGTCGAACTCCACGTCGACGGCCACCGCATCACCGTCCGCGACCACGGCCCCGGCTACCCCGACGACCTCCTCGACGACGGCCCGCAGCGCTTCCGCACCAACGCCCCCGAACGCGGCCGCGGCCACGGCCTCGGCCTCACCATCGCCACCGGCCACACCCGCGTCATCGGCGCCACCCTGACCTTCGCCAACCACCCCACCGGCGGCGCCCAAGCCACCCTCACCCTCCCCGCCTGACCGACCCGCACCGACAACCGACGAAGGGCCAGTTCCCCCGGAACCCCCGGCGGAACTGGCCCTTCTGCCATGTCTGACGCTGAGCCCCCTGTCGGGTTCGAACCGACGACCCCCGCTTTACAAGAGCGGTGCTCTGGCCAGCTGAGCTAAGGAGGCACGGTGGCCGTCCGCGATGGATCACGGCGGCACCGGGGGCAGTCTACCGGGCGCGGGTGGCGGGGTGGGGGGATATCCGGGGGTTGGCGGCCGGGGCGGGCGTGATGGAAACGATGCGGAAATCGGACCGGAGGGGGCTGACAAGCGGCGGAGGCGCAGGTAGCGTCGCCGGGAGCCGGTTCGTGTGGTGGTCCAGACCACTGGGCGGGGCGGCGAGACGAACGACACCCCCCTTTACTCGGATCGTCCGGCACGTTCCTGCCGGTGAAGGAGAGCTCAACCATGGCTTCTGTCACGTACGACCAGGCGACCCGCGTCTACCCGGGGGCGGACAAGCCCTCCGTGGACGCGCTGGACCTGGAGATCGCGGACGGCGAGTTCCTCGTGCTGGTCGGCCCCTCGGGCTGCGGCAAGTCGACCAGCCTGCGCATGCTGGCCGGTCTGGAGGACGTCAACAGCGGCGCCATCCGGATCGGCGACCGGGACGTCACCCACCTGCCGCCCAAGGACCGGGACATCGCGATGGTGTTCCAGAACTACGCGCTCTACCCGCACATGACCGTCGCGGAGAACATGGGCTTCGCGCTCAAGATCGCCGGCGTCAACAAGGCCGAGATCCGCACCAAGGTCGAGGAGGCCGCGAAGATCCTCGACCTCACCGAGTACCTGGACCGCAAGCCGAAGGCGCTGTCCGGCGGTCAGCGCCAGCGCGTCGCGATGGGCCGGGCGATCGTGCGCCAGCCGCAGGTCTTCCTGATGGACGAGCCGCTGTCGAACCTGGACGCCAAGCTCCGCGTCTCGACCCGCACCCAGATCGCCGGCCTGCAGCGCCGCCTGGGCATCACCACGGTGTACGTGACCCACGACCAGACCGAGGCGCTCACCATGGGCGACCGCGTCGCGGTGCTGAAGGGCGGCGTGCTCCAGCAGGTCGACACCCCGCGCACCATGTACGACAAGCCCGCCAACCTCTTCGTGGCCGGCTTCATCGGCTCGCCGGCCATGAACCTGGTCGAGGTGCCGCTGGTGGACGGCGGCGTGAAGTTCGGCGGCTCGGTGGTCAACATCTCCCGCGACGACCTGTCCGGCGCCGGCCTCGACAAGACCGTGACCGTCGGCATCCGCCCGGAGCACTTCGAGATCGTCCCGGCCGGCGGCATCGAGGGCGTCGCGGTGACGGTCAACGTGGTCGAGGAGCTCGGCTCGGACGGCTTCGTCTACGGCACCACCAAGATCGGCGGCGAGGACAAGGACATCGTGGTCCGCGTGCACGGCCGGCAGATCCCGGCCCGCGGCGAGACGATCCACGTCGTCCCGATCGCCGACGAGACCCACGTGTTCTCCACCAGCACGGGTGCCCGCCTCAGCAGCTGAGCGACCCGCACGACCAGCACGACACGAGCCCGTCGGACCGTTCCCCGGTCCGGCGGGCTCCGTCCGTACACCCCCGCGTCAACACGGTGACGGGACGAACCCGGACACGTCGTCACTCGATGGTGTAACGGAGGGCGATCCGGAGCGCACCCACCGCTAATCTCCTGAACGTGAAGCAGCTTTTGCGCCGTATCGGCCAGACCGTCGCCCTCACCCTGCCCGTCGTCCTGGTGACCACCGGCACCCTCGCCGTGACCCGCGTCCCGTGGGCCCCGCCGACCGGGCTAGACCAGCAGGTCGTCGCGGCGTCCAGCGGCGACGGCGCGGGCATCGGACGGACCGCGAGCGCGACCGGCAAGACGCCGGACGGGCTGGCGCCGCAGGACGCGCTGCGCGTCGCGATGCTGGACGAGCTGCGCGAGCACAGCCCGGCCGCCGCGCTGGACCTGCTCGAGCGCTCGATGCGCGAGCAGCCCGCCCTGACGCCGTACTGCACCTCGCTCGCCACCGAGCTGGGCCGGGCGACGGTGAAGAAGTACCAGGGTGACGTCCAGCGGGCCCGCTCGTTCGCCCGCCCGGTCTGCGACGGCTCGTTCGCGGCGGGCATCACCGGCTGACGCCCGAGCACCCGCCACCGCCACCGCCGGCAACCGCAACCGCAACCGCAACCGCAGCGGGGCTCCAACCTCCGTCCGCGCGCCTATTGTTCAGGCATGAGCGCTGATTCCGGCCCCGCCGCCGCCCCCATGCCCCAGCAGGCCCAGCAGGTCCAGCCGCCGCGGCCGACCACGACGCCCGTCACGCAGGCCGTCATCCTGGCCGGCGGCCAGGGCTCCCGGCTGCGGCCCTACACGGACGACCGCCCGAAGCCGCTGGTCGAGATCCCGGGCACGGGCACGCCGATCCTCGGCCACCAGCTGGCCTGGCTCGCCTCCGAGGGCGTCACGGACGTCGTCGTGTCCTGCGGGCACCTGGCCGACGTCCTGCAGGAGTGGCTGGACAAGGCGGACCTGCCGCTGCGCGTGCGCACGGTCGTCGAGGCGGAGCCGCTCGGGCGCGGCGGCGGACTCAAGTACGCGGCCAGGGCGCTGCCCCGCCCGGACGAGCCCTGGTACGCCACCAACGGCGACATCTGGACCCGCTTCAGCCTGCGCGACATGGCCGCCTTCCACCACGAGCGGGACGCCGTCGCGACCCTCGCCCTGGCCCGGCCACGGATCCCGTGGGGCGCGGTGGAGACCGACCAGTTCGGCAACGTGCTGGACTTCATCGAGGCGCCGCCGTCGCCGTTCCTCATCAACGCCGGCTTGTACGTCTTCAGCCCGGAGTTCACCGAGCTGCTGCCGGACGTGGGCGACCACGAGCGCACCACGTTCCCCCAACTCGCCCGCAGCAAGCGGCTCGCGGGCTACCAGCTGCCGCAGGGCGTCTACTGGCGCGCGATCGACACCGCGAAGGACCTCACGGAGGCCGCCAAGGAGCTCGCCGCCGGCGCGGGCCGCGCTCCCCGGTAACCCTGCCGCCCACGCGAAAAGGACGGTCGGCCGGGTGCTCCCCCACGGAGCACCCGGCCGACCGCCGTCCCCACCCGGATCGACCCCGGCCGGGCCCGACCGGGTCCACCCCGGACCGGGCCCGACCCGGTCAGGTCGCCGTCGGCGTCCCCGGCCGGCTGGAGTGGCCGCCGCCCGACAGGTCGGCCAGCGGACCGCTGCCGAGCACGCCGCCCAGCAGCCCGGAGCCCGAACCCGAGCCGTTGGGGCTCGGCTTGGATCCCGTGCCCGAACCGGCCGGGGCCGGGGTGGAGCGCTGGGCGGGCGTCCCGCCGCCCGGCTGCGCGGCCGACGTGGGGGCCGACGCCGCGGCCGAACTCTGGCCGCCCTCGGCCTTGGTGGAGTGCTTGGCGCTCGGCGTCGGGGTGGCCGGGTGCGAGGCCGCGGGCGAGGACGCCGGGGCGGTCGGGCTGGCCGTCGGGGTCGCCGGGCGGGACCCGGCCGGTGCGGGCTGCGTGGACGCGCCCTGGCCACCCGCGGCGCCCGACGGGGAGCCGCTCGGCCAGACCGGCGTGCCGTAGTCGCCGGTCGGCCGGCCCGGAGCCTGGTGCGCCGGCCGGGCGCTGGTGCGCACCGCCGCGCCGAGCATCGAGCCGAGCAGCAGGGTCAGGCCGACGACGACCGTGGTGACCACGGCGCCCCGCCGCAGCACCCGGCGGCGCAACGCCCCGGGCGCGCCCGAGCCGTACCGCCGCCAGGCCTCCAGGTTGAGCCGCCCGTCCAGCGAGGCGAACGGCGCCCCGGCGATCAGCAGCGGGCTCCACGCGGCCAGGAAGATCAGGTCGGGGGTGTCGTACACCGGGACGGCCCGCCAGCTGACCGTGAACAGCAGCGCCGCGGAGAGCAGCATCGCCGCGCCGGCCGCGAGCCGCTGCCACAGGCCGAGGACGGTCAGCACGCCGACCACGATCTCGGTGAACGACACCACCAGGCCGGAGCCGACGGGGTGCGCCATGGCGAAGGCGAGCAGCGGCTCGGCCACCTTCCACGGGTGCAGCGAGGCCAGCCAGCGCATCATCGAGCCGCGCTCGCCGCCGTCGAAGTACACCGGGTCGCAGAGCTTGCTGAACCCGGCGTAGACGGACAGCGAGCCGAGGACGGCGCGCAGCGGCAGGAGCACCAGGCCGAGGTCGACCCGCCGGCCGGGGTACCAGGGCTGCTTGCCCTCGGCGTCGGCGGCGCAGACCTCGGGCAGCTCGCCGCTCGGGGTCCAGCCCTGCGGCGCGCCGATCGGGCCGACGCCCGCGTCCGTCGCGGTGCCGGCGCCCTCGCGCGGCTGCCGCGGGACGGTCCGGGCGCCCGCGAGGCCCGGGATCACCTGGGTGTCGTCCTCGGCCAGGCCGACGCCGCCCGGGGAGCCGCTGAGCCGCACGGCCTCCAGGAGCCGGGTGGCCGCGAGGTCACCGGGGGGCGCCTGGCCGGTCCAGGTGACGGCGGTGACCCGGCCCTTTCGGCGCGGCGCCCCGCCCCCGGCGGCCCCCGCCATCGCCGGGACGGCGGAGGCGGGCACGACCACCTGCGGGGTGACCAGCGGACGGCGGATCAGGCCCTGGGTCGCGTAGGGGTCGCCGAACGCGGCGCCGGTGGAGAGCAGTCCGGCGGGGGCGTCGATCAGCGGGGCCACGGGGGCGCCGAGCCGGAGCCGGAAGCTGGCCTGGGTGCTGCTGAGGCGGGCCGGGTCCGACTCCACCTTGACGGTGTTGAGGCCCGGGTCCGCGTCTATCCCGGTACTGCCGCCGCCGAACAGGGGCCGCCGTTGTGTTCTGGTGTCCACGCCCCGTCTAACCGGGTGACGGCCGCTTAGGACACTCTCCCGGGTGGATGTCCGGCGCACACTTGAAGTGATCATGAGAAAAGCGATCGGACCCGGTCGGGCCCGATCGCTTCTCACCCGGTTTGCGGAGGATTCGGAAGATCCCCTGCGCGCCGGTCACGTCCTGTGCTGGGGACTCACCCCGGCACCACACCACCGCGGAACCGCAGAACCGCACCGCCGCGGAACCGCGGAACCGCGGCGGAACCTCAGCGCTTGGCGCGCAGCCGCGCGGCCTCGTACAGCACGATGCCCGCCGCGACGCCGGCGTTCAGCGACTCCGTCAGGCCCGACATCGGGATCCGCACCCGGATGTCACAGGTCTCCGAGACCAGCCGGGACAGGCCCTTGCCCTCGCTGCCCGCGACGACCACGACCGGGCCGGTGAGCACGTCCAGGTCGCCCAGCTCGGCCTCGCCGTCGGCGGCCAGGCCGACGACCATCAGGCCGGCCTTCTGGTAGGCCTCCAGGGTGCGGGTCAGGTTGGTGGCGCGGGCGACGGGCAGCCGGGCCGCGGCGCCCGAGGAGGTCTTCCAGGCACCGGCGGTCATGCCGGCCGCGCGGCGCTCGGGGATGACCACGCCGTGGGCGCCGAAGGCGGCGGCGGAGCGGACGACGGCGCCGAGGTTGCGCGAGTCGGTGACGCCGTCCAGCGCGATGATCAGCGCGTCCTGGCCGGCGTCGGCGGCGTCGACCAGGAGGTCGTCGGGGTGCGCGTACTCGTACGGCGGCACCTGGAGCACGAGGCCCTGGTGGTTCATCCCGCCGGTCATCTGGTCCAGCTGCGGGCGCGGGGCCTCCATCAGCGGGATGCCGCGGTCGTTGGCGGCCTGGAAGGCGTCGCGGACGCGGTCGTCGGTGTCGATGAACTGCTGGACGTACAGCGCGTTGGCCGGCACGTCGCCCTGCAGGGCCTCGACCACCGAGTTGCGGCCGAAGACCAGCTCGGCGCTGCCCGCGCCACCGCGGCCGCCGCGACCGGCGCCGCCGGCCCGGCGCATGCCGGCGCGGGCCTTGGCGTCGCGCTCGCGCTTGACCGCGGCGTTGGCGGCGCGCTGCTTGGGGTGGCCCTTGCGCGCCTCGGCGGGCGGGGTCGGGCCCTTGCCCTCGAGCGCCCTCCGGCTGTGCCCGCCGGTACCGACAGACGCGCCCTTCTTCGATCCGGGGTTGCGGCGGTTCCTGCGCTGGCTGTTGCCGGCCATGGCTGTACTTCCTGTCTGTCCGGCATGCCCGGCCGCCCCGTTCTGTCCGGCGGCGGCCGACGGCATGCGCTACGTCATGCGGGAGGGCCGCACCGGTCCGGCACGGCCCACCCTCACCCCGATCGTCAGATGGGGTTACTGGTTGTTGATCGTCCAGCGCGGGCCGGACGGGGTGTCCTCGATCGCCAGTCCGGCCAGGCCGAGCTGGTCGCGGATGGCGTCCGCGGTGGCGTAGTCCTTGCGCTCGCGCGCGGCCTGCCGCTGGTCCAGGACCAGGCGGACCAGCGAGTCCACCACGCCGTGGAGGTCCTCGCCGCGCTCCGTCCCGGCCCACTGCGGGTCGAGCGGGTCGAGGCCCAGCACTCCGAGCATCGCACGGACCTCGGCCAGACGCGCCACCGCGTTCTCCTTGTCGTCCGCGTTCAGGGCGCTGTTGCCCTGGCGGACGGCGGTGTGCACGACGGCGAGGGCCTGCGGCACGCCCAGGTCGTCGTCCATCGCCTCGGCGAAGGCCGGCGGCACCTCGGGCGCCGCGTCGACGTTCCCGAAGCGCTCGACGGTGCGCTGGACGAAGCCCTCGATCCGGGCGAACCCGGCCTCGGCCTCGCGCAGCGACTCCTCGCTGTACTCGATCATCGAGCGGTAGTGCGGTGCGCCCAGGTAGTAGCGCAGCACGATCGGCCGCCAGCGCCGGACCATCTCGGAGACCAGCACCGAGTTGCCGAGCGACTTGCTCATCTTCTCGCCGGCCATGGTGACCCAGGCGTTGTGGACCCAGAAGTTGGCGAAGTCGTCGCCGTAGGCCTTGGACTGGGCGATCTCGTTCTCGTGGTGCGGGAAGATCAGGTCCAGCCCGCCGCCGTGGACGTCGAAGGCGGAGCCCAGGTACTTGTGGGCCATCGCCGAGCACTCCAGGTGCCAGCCCGGGCGGCCGCGGCCCCACGGGGTCTCCCAGCTCGGCTCGCCCGGCTTGGCGGCCTTCCACATCGCGAAGTCGCGCGGGTCCCGCTTGCCGGTCTCGCCCTCCCCCTCGGGCTGACGCAGGTCGGCCAGCTTCTGGTTGGACAGGGCGAGGTAGTCCGGGTACGAGCGCACGTCGAAGTAGACGTTGCCGTCGGCCGCGTAGGCGTGGCCCTTCGCGATGAGGCCCTGCATCATCTCGATCATCTCGGGGATGTGCCCGGTGGCCCGCGGCTCGACGGTCGGCGGCAGGCAGCCGAGGGCCGCGTAGCCGTCGTTGAAGGCGCGCTCGTTCTCGTAGGCGATCTGCCACCACGGGGTGCCGAGCTGGCGCTCCTTGGCGATCACCTTGTCGTCGATGTCGGTGACGTTCCGGGCGAACGTCACCTGGTAGCCGCGGTAGGCGAACCACCGCTGCATGATGTCGAAGTTGAGCCCGGACCGGATGTGCCCGATGTGTGGCGCCGACTGGACGGTAGCGCCGCACAGGTAGATCGAGACACAGCCCGGTACAAGCGGGACGAAGTCGCGTACCTGGCGGGTGCTGGTGTCGTACAGGCGAATGCTCACAGCGTCAAGCGTAGTGGGCACGAGGGGGTGCCCCGCCACATTCCCGGTCACATTCCCGGTGAACGGCGGGCCGACGGACCCCGCGGACGGGCCGGCGGCCCCGGAGGAGGGTCAGATGTTGCCGACCACCTTGCGCGGGCTGAGCCGCACGACCACCCGGACGTCGTCCGGCCCGTCGAAGTTGTAGACCTCCTCGCCGCGGTACTTGTGCGCGAGCTCGTCGATCAGCTCGCGGCCGCCCTCGGTGGTCATCGTGACCGAGCCGCGCACCTCGAAGTACTCGTACGGGCTCTGCGGCGGGTTGACCAGGAGCGTGATGCGCGGGTCCTTGAGGAGGTTCAGGTGCTTGCGGCGCCCCTCGACGGTGGAGAACAGGACGTCCTCGCCGTCGCGCTTGACCCAGACCACGGAGGACTGCGGGCTGCCGTCCGGCTGGATGGTGGAGACCACGGCGAAGCTCTTGGCGTCGATCAGGGCCTTGGCACGGTCGGAGAGTTGCGAAGCCATCGGGAACCTCTTCTCGTCGGCGACTGGTACGGGCCCGGCGCGCGGCGCGCCGCGGCCTGCGCGGGCCCGCACCGCACACTATCGACTCGGGCCCCCGCGAAGCCTGTTGAACACTCGTCAGCCCCGGGTGATTCCCCGCCCACGGACCAGCCCGCGCTCAACGCCGTTCGTACACCAAGGCGGTGGCGACCGCGGCCAGTCCCTCGGCCCGGCCGGTGAGACCGAGGCCGTCGGTGGTCGTGCCGGAGACGGACACCGGCGCGCCGACCGCCTCCGACAGCGCGGCCTGCGCCTCGGCCCGACGCTTGCCGATCTTCGGGCGGACGCCGATCACCTGGACCGAGACGTTGCCGATCTCGAAGCCCGCCTCGCGCACCAGCCGGGCCGCCTCGCCGAGCAGCTTCACCCCGGACGCGCCGGCCCACTCGGGGCGGTCGGTGCCGAAGTGGGCGCCCAGGTCACCGATCCCGGCGGCCGAGAACAGCGCGTCGCACGCGGCGTGCGCGGCCACGTCGGCGTCCGAGTGCCCGCAGAGCCCGAACTCGGCGTCCGGCCACTCCAGTCCGGCCACCCACAGCGGGCGGCCGGCCTCGAAGGCGTGCACGTCGGTGCCGACGCCCACGCGGGGGACGACGGGGACGGTCGGGTCAGTAGGCATCGGCGGCCCTCCTGCGGGCGAGTACGGCCTCGGCGAGCACGAGGTCCAGCGGACGGGTGACCTTGAAGGCCTCCTCGTGACCGGGCACCACGACGACCCGGCCGCCGAAGCGCTCCACCAGGCCGGCGTCGTCGGTCACCGGCGGCACACCGGTACCGCCCGCGGCCTCCTCGGCCAGCGCCTTGGCGTGCACCTCGGCCAGGGTGGCCCGGTCGAAGCCCTGCGGGGTCTGCACGGCGCGCAGCGTGGCGCGGTCGGGCGTGTCGAGGACGGGCTCGACACCGCCTGGGTTCGGCTCGACCCGCTTCACGGTGTCGGCCAGCGGCACGGCGGGCACCACCGCCTCGGCCCCGGCGCGGACGGCGGCCGCGACCGCGTCCACCACCTCGACCGGGACGAGCGGACGGGCGGCGTCGTGCACCAGGACGATCCCGACGTCCTCGGGGATCGCGGCCAGGCCGAGCCGGACGGACTCCTGGCGGGTCGCGCCGCCAGCCACCACGCGGATGTCCTTGCCGTCCAGCCCGTGGGTGTCCAGCAGGGCGACGACCTCCGCCACGCCGTCGGCCGGCGCGGCGACCACGACCAGGCCGACCGCCCGGCTGCGGGCCAGGGCCCGGACGGCGTGCACCAGGAGCGGCACACCACCCAGTTCCCGCAGGGCCTTCGGGGCGCCGGGCCCGAGCCGCTCACCACGTCCGGCGGCGGGCACCACTGCTGCTGCGACTGCTGCTGACGCGTTCAGGTTTCACTCCTTCGGCGAAGTGGGTATGGCCATGGCGTGCACGACGGGCGCACGGACCCCTTCCGAAGAATCACCCGGTCCGCGGCCCACACGATCCGCAGAAACGGTCTTGCAGGCCTGGACCGGCTCGGGCGGGAGGCGTAGTCCGGACACGCCTCAGCGCCCGAAGTGCCACTGCACCGCTTCCCGGATCCCTCCGGGAGCGGCGCGCCGGCACCGGGCGCTGTGAGCGTTCGGGCGGAGCGTCGGGCGGCAGCCCGACCGCACTACGAGGCGAGGACCTCGTCGAGCAGCGTCTCCGCCTTGTCCTCGTTGGTGTTCTCGGCAAGCGCGAGCTCGCTGACGAGGATCTGGCGCGCCTTGGCGAGCATGCGCTTCTCGCCGGCCGACAGGCCGCGCTCGCGCTCGCGACGCCACAGGTCGCGGACGACCTCGGCGACCTTGATGACATCGCCCGAGGCGAGCTTCTCGAGGTTCGCCTTGTAGCGACGGGACCAGTTGGTCGGCTCTTCGGTGTACGGTGCGCGCAGCACCTCGAAGACCCGGTCCAGACCTTCCTGGCCGACCACATCGCGCACGCCGACGAACTCCGCGTTCTCGGCGGGCACGCGGAGCGTCAGGTCTCCCTGCTGCACCTTGAGCACCAGGTAGGTCTTGTCCACACCTTTGATCTGGCGAATTTCGATGGCCTCGATCAGCGCGGCCCCGTGATGGGGGTAGACCACCGTGTCGCCAACCTTGAACGTCATGTGACAGGACCCCTTCCGTGGCTTTCCAGAATAACACGCTTTTCGGCGCACCCGAAGGGCGTTTTCGCAGGTCAGGGCGGGTCTCGGGGCTTGACAAGCACCCCCATGACGTGCTGCGACCGATGTTCGAGAGCGGCTTCCCGCAGGTCGGAGGCGGTTCCGGCGTCCGGCGAAACCTGTCGCGACACTCCCGAAACCATGATTGGATCTTGAGTTTTCGCCGTTTATCGGGCCGTTTCCGGATCGTTATTCGATCTTGGTCGAAGCTTGTCCGCACGTCGCCACCCCGAACGGCCCGCCGGACGGCCCGGGACAGGGCCGGGGCGGATCCCGGCCGGATCCGGGACGGCGCGGTCGCGTGGCGCGAACACGTGGCGCGAGCACGCCATGGTGCGGCCGGACGGACCCCGTGGCGCCCCCGGGAGTGCGACACGGGGACCACCCCGTGAGGACCGCATAAGTGAGGTCGATAATCTGAGACCTGACCTACCGACACGTGACCTAGGGAGAAGCCGCCGCCGTGAGCCGCAGCCTTCGACGCGGCAGCATCGCCGCCCTCGCCGTCCTCGCCATCGCCTCGCTGTCCTCCTGCGCGGCCGGCGACAAGCCGGACACCCTGCAGATCAAGCCGGACAGCGCCGCGGCGACGCTCGGCACGAACGTCCGGTTGAACAACATCGTCGTCGTCACCGGGACGGACACCTCCGGCGACACCACCGGCCCCGCCAACGTGACGGTGAACATCAGCAACACCGGGCCCGCTCCGGTCGAGCTGCAGTCGCTCACCGTCGGCAGCAGTGCCGCCACCTTCGCGGACGCCGCGGGCGCCCCGCTGACCAGCATCGTCGTCCCGGCCGGCGGCGCCGTGCTGCTGGGCGGCGACGGCAACCCGTCCGCCAAGCTCGCCTCCGTGGGCGTCACGGTCGGCGGCCTGGTGCCGACGACCTTCGCGTTCAAGGACGGCCAGAAGGTCGACGTCCAGGCCGGCGTGAGCCCGGACAAGGGCATCTACAAGGGCTTCGGCCCGACCGCCTCGCCGGTCGCCGTCCCGGGCAAGGGCGCCACCCCGGGCGCCACCGCGTCGGTCCCGGCCGCCGGTGCCACCGGCGCCGCCACGCCGGCGGCGGGCGCCACCCCGACCGTCCCGGTCGCCGGCACCCCCACCGCCGGTGCCACGGCGTCCGGTGCGGCCACGCCGGCCGCCGGCACGCACTGACGCCCCACCCGCTCCACACCGTCCCCGGCGGGCCCGCACGGGCCTGCCGGGAACGACGCGAAGGCTCCCTCCGGCGAGTGCCGGTGGGAGCCTTCCGCGTGGCCGTGCCGGTTTACGGCTCGAACTTGTAGCCCAGGCCGCGGACCGTGACCAGGTAGCGCGGCGCGCCCGGGTCCGGCTCGATCTTGGCGCGCAGGCGCTTCACGTGGACGTCCAGGGTCTTGGTGTCGCCGACGTAGTCCGCGCCCCACACCCGGTCGATCAGCTGCATGCGGGTGAGCACGCGGCCCGCGTTGCGCAGCAGCATCTCCAGCAGGTCGAACTCCTTCAGCGGCAGGTCGACCTTGGCGCCGTCCACCGTCACCACGTGCCGGTCGACGTCCATCCGTACCGGACCGGCCTCCAGGGCGCCCGGGCCGCCGCCGTTGTCGCCGGCGCCGCCGTCCTCTCCGCGGCGGCGCAGCACCGCGCGGATGCGGGCGACCAGCTCACGGGTGGAGTAGGGCTTGGTGACGTAGTCGTCCGCACCTATCTCCAGACCGACGACCTTGTCGATCTCGCTGTCCTTGGCGGTCACCATGATCACCGGGACGTTGGAGCGCACGCGGAGCTGGCGGCAGACCTCGGTGCCCGGCAGGCCCGGCAGCATCAGGTCGAGCAGGACGAGGTCGGCGCCGTTGCGTTCGAACTGCTCCAGCGCGTCGGGGCCGGTGGCGGCGACGGCCACCTCGAAGCCCTCCTTGCGGAGCATGTACGAGAGGGCGTCGCTGAACGACTCCTCGTCCTCGACCACCAGTACTCGGGTCACGATCAGGCCTCCGGGGCAAGCTGCGTTGTCTTTGACAGGGGTTCTTCCCGCTCCCCGGCGGGGAGCGAACGGTCCGGGCGGCCCGTGGTGGCCGCGCGGTCCGGAGTGAGGGTTCGAGCTGCCGCGGCGGGCTCGTCGGCGCGGGCGCCGGGGTCACCGCCCCCGGCGCGTCCGGCGTCGCCGGGGTGCTCGGCGGCGCCTTCGGGGTCTTGGGGGTCTTCAGGGTCTTCGGGGTCTTCGCCGGCTTCGAGGTCGTCGGAGTCTTCGAACCCGTCGAGGTCGTCCCTGGCGTCCATGTCGTCCATGTCGTCGACGTCGTCGGCGTCGTCGGCGTCCTCGACGGCCCGGGGGCCCTCCAGGTCCTCGGCGGTGGGCGCCTGGCCGGCGGCCAGGCGGATGGTGAAGGTCGAACCCTGGCCCTCGACGCTCCACACGGAGACGGTGCCGCCGTGCGAGGCGGCGACGTGCTTGACGATCGACAGACCGAGACCGGTTCCGCCCGTGGCCCGGGAGCGGGCGGGGTCGACGCGGTAGAAGCGCTCGAAGACCCGCTCGCGGTCCTTCTCGGAGATGCCGATGCCCTGGTCGGTGACCGAGATCTCGATCAGCTCGCCGTCCGCCTCGCCGAGCGCGGCGGCGCTGGAGATCCGGCGGGTGGCGATGGCCACCCGGGTGCGGGGCGGGCTGTAGTTGACCGCGTTCTCGACCAGGTTGCCGAGCGCGGCGGCGAGCTGGCCGCGGTTGCCGTGCAGGTAGAGGCCCGCGATGCCGCCGGCGGCGATCAGGATCTGCTTGGCGGCGGCCTGCTGGCGGCAGCGGTCGATCGCCTCGGCGATCAGCTCGTCCACCGCGACCGGCTCCGGGTCGACCATCAGCCGGTCGTCCTGGACCCGGGACAGATCGATGATCTCCTGGACCAGGCTGGCCAGCCGGGTCGCCTCGATCTGCATGCGGCCGGCAAAGCGCTGGACGGCCTCCGGATCGTCCGCCGCGTCCGCGACCGCCTCGGAGAGCAGGGACAGGGCGCCGACCGGGGTCTTGAGCTCGTGGCTGACGTTGGCCACGAAGTCCCGGCGGACCGCCTCCACCCGGCGGCGCTCGGTCTGGTCCTCGACCAGCACCAGCACCAGCCGGGAGCCCAACGGGGCGACCCGGACCGAGACCGCGAGCGGCTCGGCGGCGCGCGCCGCGCCGGGGCGCGGCACCTCCAGCTCGACCTGGCGGATCTCGCCGTCCCGGCGGGTGGCGCGGGCGAGCGAGAGCATCGGGTCGACGGCGACGGCGCCGCCGCGCACCAGGCCCATGGCGTACGCCGCCGAGCTGGCCTTGACCACCTCGTCGGCCTCGCCGAGCACGATCGCGCAGGAGCGCAGCACCGACAGCACGGTGTCCACGCCCGGCGGGAGCGGGGGCTCCTGGGTGGCGGCACCCAGCGCCTGGTGCCGGCCGTGGTTCCTGCCACTGGTGCCGCCGTACTTCCCCTTGGCCTGCTCGCGCTCGCTCCAGCGGAAGGCGATGGAGGCCGTGAGGCCGACGCCGAGCCCGGCTATGGCGCAGGCAGCGGCGGCGGCCACGTTCACGTCCATGTGGCCAGCGTAAGCGCACGACCTCGGCGTTCCCCACGGGTCGGATCAAGGCCTCGACCTGCCGTTGCCGAGAATTCACCTTCACGTGGCTGCTGATTCACCGCACCGGCCGTGCGTGGTCGCCCAAACGGCACACAGTTGGCCGTGCAGCCCGTGTGGGAGTGGGTGGCGCGCCGAACCGGGGGCGCCGCCCCGAGGGTGCGCGTACCATTCGCGCACCAGCAGCGGTCGCCCGGACGCCGACTCGACGGTCGTACGGGATGACCGGTCGGCACCGCCACCGACACAGCTACTGAGGAGAGAGCATGCGCGACGCGTACCACGAGGAACTCGATGCGATCGGCGACAGCCTGGTCGAGATGGCCCGGCTGGTCGGCTCCGCCCTGGGCCGGGCGACCACCGCACTCCTCGACGCGGACCTCGCACTGGCGGAGAGCGTGATCGCGGCCGACGAGAAGGTCAACGAGCTCCACCACGAGCTGGAGAACCGCGCGATCGACCTGCTCGCCCGGCAGCAGCCGGTCGCGACCGACCTGCGCATCGTCGTCACGTCGCTGCGGATGAGCTCCGACCTGGAGCGCTGCGGCGACCTCGCCCGGCACGTCGCCAAGGTCGCACGGATGCGCTACCCCGAGTCGGCGGTGCCCGGCGACCTGCAGTCCACCGTCCTGGAGATGGGCCAGCTCGCCCAGCGCCTGGTGGCCAAGGCCGGCCTGGTGATCGCCACCAAGGACGTCGACAAGGCCCTGGAGATGGAGCAGGACGACGACGCCATCGACACGCTGCACCGCGAGCTCCTGTCCCACCTGATCGACGACCGCTGGGCCCACGGCATCGAGACGGCCGTCGACATCACCCTCGTCGGCCGCTACTACGAGCGCTTCGCGGACCACGCCGTGTCCGTCGCCAAGCGCGTCGTCTACCTGGTGACGGGCGAGCACGTGGCGGACTTCGTCGCGTCCTCGGAGGCCTCGGCCGCGCAGTGAGCGGTTGGCGGGTGTCGGGTGTCGGGTGGCGGGGTCTCCCCGCGGCTGGTTCCCGCAACTCGCCCCCACAGCTCCCGGGCTCACTCCGAGGAGTGACTAAACCTCGGGCGAGGGTGGTGCGGGCGCACGGTTTCCCCGGCGTCCCACCACCGCGCGCCCGTTGACGCTCCCTCCGAACGGCGGCTTCACTCGAAGGCGTAGGCACCGGAAGTGTGCCCGTCACAAGGAGGGTTCAGCACGATGAAGGCCAACCCGACCCGACCGGCGCCGGCGCACGACACCGTCGAACCGACCCCCGCGAAGCTGCTGCCCGTCCTCGCGGCCGGCTGCGGATGCGGCCCCGGGTGCGGCTGCGGCTGCCAGTCCGGCGCGCCCTGCCAGTGCGGCGGCGCGTCCGGCGGCTGCTGCGGCGGCCACTGACGAGGCTCCGGGGCGCCCGGCCGCTCGTGGGACGCGGCCGGGCGCTCTCGGCCGTCCGGTTCCGGCGTGCCGCCGGCCGTCAGAACCGGACGTCGGTGCAGGAGTAGAAGGCGTTGCCGGTGTCGGCGATGTCCCAGACCGCGACGATCACCTGGTGGCCGGTCCGGTCAGCGGGCAGGGTCGCGGTGTGGCTGACGCTCCGCGGCACCTGGGAGCCGTCGTACGGGACGGTGAGGAACGGCGTCAGGTCCAGGTCGTCGCGGGTGACCGGCCGGGTCGGGTCGTACCCCGGCTTGGTCAGGTAGTACTCGAAGCCCGAGGTCGCGTGCCGGGCGGTGAACGTCCAGGTGAAGGTGAGACTCCGCCCCGCCGTGACCTGCGTGGTCGGCCAGGCGCCGCCGCGCGGGTCGTCCAGTTCGGCGAAGCGCCCGTTGCCGCCGGAGCAGATGGTGCCGTCGGCCGGCCCCTCCGACGGGAAGCCCTTCGGCCCCTCGACGCTCTGCGGCTCCCACTGGATCTCGCCGCAGTCCTGGACGACCTCCGCGCCGCAGAGCGCGGCCCGGCTGGGGGGCGTCGAGATGTAGCCGTGCGACTGCGCCGGGAGCGCGAGGGTGAGCGGGATCGCCAGGGCGGCGACGGCCGCCCCGACGAGATGACGTTTGCGCATGGTGCTCCTCCGTGGGGGTGGATGGAGAGTGCGCCGAGCGCAGACGCGCGCGTGGGGGTGCGCGGCCGGACCGGGGAATCCTTGGCATGCCTGCGCCAGCCCGATGCCCACACGGTAGGAGCGCCCGCCCGCGCCCGTCAATGGTCTGAACCACTTTCGGGCGACTCGCCGCCGACCGTGAACTCCCTTGCACGCCAAGATCGTTGAACAGCCGACGAACAACAAGCGGCCCCGCCCCCGGCGAACCGGGAGACGGGGCCGCTTCGGCCAGTGGCTTACTTCTTGCCCTGGTTCTTGACCGCCTCGATGGCGGCCGCGGCAGCCTCCGGGTCGAGGTAGCGGCCGCCCGGGTTGACGGGCTTGAAGTCGGCGTCGAGCTCGTAGACGAGCGGGATGCCGGTCGGGATGTTCAGGCCGGCGATGGCGTTGTCGGAGATGCCGTCGAGGTGCTTGACCAGCGCGCGCAGGCTGTTGCCGTGGGCGGTCACCAGGACGGTCTTGCCGGCGGCGAGGTCCGGGACGATCGCGTCGTACCAGTACGGGAGCATCCGCTCGACGACGTCCTTGAGGCACTCGGTGCGCGGGCGCAGCTCGCTCGGGATGTCCGCGTAGCGGGCGTCGCCGGCCTGCGAGTACTCGGCGTCGTCGGCCAGGACCGGCGGCGGAGTGTCGTAGGAACGACGCCACAGCTGGAACTGCTCCTCGCCGAACTCGGCCAGGGTCTGGGCCTTGTCCTTGCCCTGGAGCGCGCCGTAGTGGCGCTCGTTCAGGCGCCAGCTGCGGCTGACCGGGATCCAGTGACGGTCGGCCTTGTCCAGGGCGATCTGCGAGGTGCGGATCGCGCGGCGCAGCAGCGAGGTGTGCAGAACGTCGGGCAGCAGACCCTCGGCGGCCAGGAGCTCGCCGCCGCGGGCGGCCTCCTTCTCGCCCTTCTCGTTGAGGTCGACGTCGACCCAACCGGTGAACAGGTTCTTCTGGTTCCACTGGCTCTCGCCGTGGCGGAGCAGGATGAGTCGGTACGTCGTGTCAGCCATGGCGCCCAGCTTAGTGGAGCCCCGAAAACCCCTGGCCGGGACCTTTGTCCATGAGTAATGTGTGCATCGCGCTTCTGACACTTACGCCTATCGGCTGAGCGGACCTGCCGTACCGCTCGCCGGACGCCTGCCTCCGGGAGTCCCCACATGCCCGTCGCACCGCCCGCCCCTGCCCGGATCCGGAGAGTCGTCCGGGAGACGACGGGCGGACTGCCCCGGCAGTTCTGGTGGCTCTGGACCTCGACGCTGATCAACAAGCTCGGCGCCTTCGTCGTCACCTTCCTCGCCCTCTACCTGACCACCGAGCGGGGCTACTCGGACTCCTACGCGGGCCTGGTGGCCTCGCTGTTCGGCCTCGGCTCGGCGATCGCGGCGATCGGCGCGGGCGTGCTGACCGACCGGATCGGGCGCCGGCCGACGCTGGTCGCCGCCCAGCTCGGTACGGCACTGTTCACCGCCGTGCTCGGTTTCGCGGACGGGCCGGTGGCGATCGCGGTGGTGGCCTTCCTGGTGGGGCTGTGCAACAACGCCACCAGGCCGGCCACCTCGGCGATCATCGCCGACCTCGTCCCGGCCGAGGACCGGGTCCGGGCCTACTCGCTGAACTTCTGGGCGATCAACATCGGCTTCGGCCTCTCCGCCGCCGCGGCCGGCCTGATCGCCACCCACGGCTACCTCACGCTATTCCTGCTGGACGCGTTCAGCACGCTGGTCTGCGCCGTGGTGATCTTCGTCCGGATCCCGGAGACCAAGCCGGCCATGACGGCCGCCGAGGCGAGGGGGCCCGCGGTCGGGCTCGGCACGGTGTTCCGGGACGGCCGGTTCATGTCGGCCGTCGGACTGACCCTCGTGCTCGCGCTGATCTTCCAGCAGGGCAGCACCACCCTGGCCGTCGACATGGGCCACGCGGGCATCACGTCCACCGAGTACGGGCTGGTCATCGGCCTCAACGGGCTGCTGATCGTGGTCCTGCAGATCCCGCTCACCCGGTGGATGGAGGGCCGCCCGCGGACCGGCCTGCTGATCGCCAGCTGCCTGCTCACCGGCTGGGGCTTCGGGCTCGCGGCCCTGGCCGGGTCCTCCGCCTGGATCTTCGCGGGCTCCGTCGCGGTCTGGACGATCGGCGAGATCCTGAACGCGCCGACGATGATGAGCCTCGTCTCCGAGCTCGCGCCGACCCACGCGCGCGGCCGCTACCAGGGCGTCTACTCGCTCTCCTGGGCGCTCGCGTCGTTCCTCGGCCCGGGGGCCGGCGGCGTGCTGCTCGACCGGGCCGGGCCGGCGGTGCTGTGGGGCATGTGTGCGGCCCTCGGCAGCGCCGCGGCGCTCGGATACGTGGTGCTGGGGCGCCGGACGGGCGGCATGGCCGGGCGGGCGGCGCCGCCGGTGGACGTCACGCAGGTCCCGGGCACGAAGGTCGCGGCCGCGGAGGTTCCGGGCGCGGAGGTTCCGGGCGCGAGGGTTCCGGGCGGGGCGGCCGAGCCCGCCGGGGTCGCGAAGGCTCCGGCGGGCGCCTGAGGCGCGCTGCGCGGGGCCGGGTCAGTCGGCCTTCGGGGCGGCCAGGTGGGCGAAGGCGGCCAGGTTGCGGGTGGACTCCCCGCGCTTGGTCCGCCACTCCCACTCCCGCCGGATCGCCGAGGCGAAGCCCAGCTCCAGGAGGGTGTTGAACGGCTCGTCGGCGTTCTCCAGCACCGTCCCCAGCAGCCGGTCGACGGCGTCCGGGGTGAGCGACTCCAGCGGGAGGCGGCCGGCCAGGTAGACGTCGCCGAGCGCGTCCATCGCGTAGGCGACGCCGTAGAGCCGGGTGTTGCGCTCCAGCAGCCAGCGGTAGACGGCCTCGTGGTTCTCGTCCGGGCGCCGGATCACGAAGGCGTTGACCGACAGCGTGTGGTCGCCGACCCGCAGGGCGCAGGTGGTGCTCAGCTTGCGGGTGCCCGGGAGGGTCGCCACCAGCGTGTACGGGTCGGCGGCGGCCGGCTCCCAGGCCACGCCGGCGTCGTCCAGGGCGGTGCGCAGGAGGGTCAGGGCCTCGTCCTTGGTGCGGGTTGCCATGGGGGTGACGTTACTCGGCGGTACGGGCGGTGCGCAGCAGGCGGGGGTCCTGCGGCACCGCGAGCGGGGCCCGCGCCCGGACGGCTCGCGTCAGGCCAGTCGGCGGCGGGCCGTGGTGAGGCGGCCGGCCGGGCGGGCCAGCGTGCCGGCGTACACGTCGGCGGTGGTCGCCGCGGCGGTGTCCCACCCGAAGGCGGACGCGTGCCGGGCCGCCGCCGCGCCCCGCCGCTCGACCAGGACGGGATCCGTGACGTACGGCTCCAGCGCGCGCGACCAGTCCCGCGGGTCGTGGCCGTGGACCAGCGTCCCCGTCTCACCGTCGCGCACCGCGACCGGCAGGCCGCCGACCGCGGCCGCCACCACGGGCGTGCCGCAGGCCTGGGCCTCCAGCGCGACCAGCCCGAAGGACTCGCTGTGGGAGGGCATCACGAGGGCCGTCGCCGCCCGGTACCAGTCCGCGAGCTGCGCCTGGCCGACCGGCGGGTGGAACCGGACCACGTCGCAGATGCCCAGCTGGGCGGCGAGCTTGTGCAGGCTCTCCGGCCGGGCCAGACCGCTGCCGGACGGCCCCCCGACCACCGGGACGACCAGTCGCTCGCGCAGGGCCGGACGGCGCCCGACCAGTTCGGCGACGGCGCGCAGCAGCACGTCCGGCGCCTTCAGCGGCTGGATCCGGCCGGCGAAGAGCAGCACTGCGGCGTCCTGCGGCAGGCCCAGCCGGGCCCGCGCGGCGGCCCGCGCCTGCGGTCCGTCGGGCCGGAAGACGTCGAGGTTGACGCCGGGGTGGACGACGGCGAGCTGATCGGGGCGCGCCGCGTAGTGCCGGGCCAGCTCGGCGGCCTCCTCGGTGGTGTTCGCGATCAGCCGATCGGCGGCCTCGACCACCTGGGTCTCGCCGATCACCCGCGCCGCGGGCTCGGGCGTGTCGCCCTCGGCCAGGGCGGCGTTCTTCACCTTCGCCATGGTGTGCATGGTGTGCACCAGCGGCACGCCCCAGCGCTGGGCGGCCAGCCAGCCGACCTGCCCGGACAGCCAGTAGTGCGAGTGCACGAGGTCGTAGTGGCCGGGGCGGTGGCCCGCCTCCGTCCGCAGCACGCCGTGGGTGAAGGCGCACAGCTGGGCCGGCAGGTCCTCCTTGATCAGGCCCTCGTACGGCCCGGCGGTGACGTGCCGCACCAGGACGCCGGGCGCCAGCTCGACCGTGGGGGCGTCGTCCGAGCAGGTCGCCCGGGTGAACACCTCGACCTCGACGTCGAGCGCGGCCAGGCGCTTGGCCAGCTCCACGATGTAGACGTTCATCCCGCCCGCGTCGCCGGTGCCGGGCTGGTGCAGCGGCGAGGTGTGCACGCTGAGCATGGCTATCCGGCGCGGGCGGCGGCGGCCCGTGACCAGCGACTGGAGGCGGCCGCGCGCGGGCGCGGCCGACTGGGCGCGGCGTACCGAACGGACGGGGTGCTGGATCACCTGGCTGAAGCCTCCTATGTGCGGCCCGTCTCCGGCGGCCCGCATCCGGCCCGCCTGCTGTCCGGTGTGCGCTGCCCCGTCCGGGCCCACACATCACCACCAGTGTGCCAACCACTCGGATGATGCCCGGCATTCCCGGATCGCCGACCGGGATCCCCGGATGGCCGTCCTGCGGGCAATGGACGACCGTCCGGCGGGCATGGGACGGGCGACGGTGCAGGTGGGAGGGGGCGAGCCGGGGCCCTCGGTACCCTTCTCGACATGGCCGCCTCCTTCGACCCCTCGCCCCCGTCCGCCCGCGGACGCACCGGGCGGCCGGTCGGGACGGTCACCCGGGGCACCACCAACACCAACCGGCTCCGCCGGATGGACCGCTGGATCGCCCACGCCCTCGGCAGCGCCCTGCGCTCCGCCGACCGGCCGCCGGTCGCGGTCGACCTCGGGTACGGCGCCGCGCCCTGGACCGCCGTCGAACTGGCCGGACGGCTGCGCGCGGTGCGGCCGGACGTCCGGGTGGTCGGGATCGAGATCGAGCCGGAGCGGGTCGCCGCGGCCCTGCCGTACGCCGACCCCCCGCTGCTCACCTTCCGGCGCGGCGGCTTCGAGGTGCCGCTGGACGGCGGCGCGCCGGCCCAGCTGATCCGCGCGGCCAACGTCCTGCGGCAGTACGACGAGTCGGCGGTGGCCGCGGTGTGGGAGCGGCTCTGCGCGCGGCTGGCGCCGGACGGGCTGCTCGTCGAGGGCACCTGCGACGAGATCGGGCGGCGGCACGTCTGGGTCGCGCTCGGGCCCGAGGGGCCCCGGACGGTGACCTTCGCGGCCCGGCTGGGCGGCCTGGAGCGGCCCTCCGACCTGGCCGAACGGCTACCGAAGGCGCTCATCCACCACAACGTGCCGGGCCGGCCGGTGCACCGCTTCCTGGCCGACTTCGACCGGGCCTGGGCGGCCGCGGCGCCCTACGGGGCGTTCGGGGCGCGCCAGCGCTGGGTGGCCACGTGCACCGCCATGTCGGGCGACTGGCCGCTGGTGGACGCGCGCGGGCGGTGGCGGCAGGGCGAGGTCACGGTGCCCTGGACGGCGCTCGCGCCGTAGCGGGAGGGCAAGGCGGGACCGCGTAGCGGGAGGGCATGGCGAAACGGCGGAGCGGGAGGGCATGGCGGGGGCAACGAGGGTTTCACTCGAACGAGTTATCGAATTCCTCTGGCGCGTTGACGCCCCGTCACGCCACGATGGAGGTCACCGGGCGGCGTCCACACCGCCGTCCGGCCGCAGGTCCGCCCACGCCCGTTCGAACACGCCGTACATCTCCGCCCCGAACAGCACGAACCGCACCTCGTCCAGCCCCGCCCCGGCCCGCTCGTCGCCACCTCCCACCGACTCGGCGACGGTGGAGAGCGCGATCCGGGCCGCGTCGGCCGGCGGCCACCCGTAGATCCCGGCCGACACCGCCGGAAAGGCCACCGTGCGCGCGCCCAGCTCCGCCGCCGTCCGCAGCGACTCGCGATAGCAGGAGGCCAGCAGCCCCGCCCGCTCCTCGTAATCCTCCGACCGATACACCGGCCCGACGGTGTGCACCACCCACCGCGACGGCAGCCGGCCCGCCGTCGTCGCCACCGCCCGCCCGGTGGGCAGCCCCTTGCCCCAGTGCGAGGCCCGCAGCCGCCGGCACTCCTCCAGGACCTGCGGCCCGCCCTTGCGGTGGATCGCTCCGTCCACCCCGCCGCCGCCCAGCAGCGAGGAGTTCGCAGCGTTGACCACCACGTCCACCTGCTGCTCCGTGATGTCACCCTCGACCAGGGTGATACGCGTCACCATGATGTGTCCCCTCGTCCGCCCGCCCCGGCACCCGCCGGGTACGGGCCCGAGCCGTCGTCCGAGCCGTCGTCCGAGTCCGATCACCACACCGCCGCCGGCGTGGCAATAGCCACAACGGCCCCGGCGGGCCAGAGAAATCCCCGGAGATCACGTTATGGTCGCGAGAAGTTCCCCGACGCAGGGTGCCACGCGGGCACTGCGGACGGACACCGGCCGTTACGCACTCGGGGAAAGGGAGGAACCACCGATGCCCGCAACGGGAGACGGGCGGGCACGAGGTGCCGCGGACCTGACGGACGCCCTCGACGGCGCCCTCCCCCGCCGTGCCCGCATCCACCCCGTCCCGGTCGGCCCGCTCACGGACGCTCCCCCGATACCTCACCCCCGGTCGCGGGCCGCAAACCCGCCCGCGGCCGGCGAGGGCGAAACCACCCCCGGCGGCGCCCCGCTCAAACTGCTGGTCATCGAGGACGACGCGTCCGACGCCCAGCTGATCAAGGCCGCGGTGGCCGACAGCGGCACCGCCATCGAGGTGCACTGGGCCCGCGGCCTGGAACAGGCCACCGGCCTGCTCGCCCCGCCGCCCACCGGCGCCCGGCGCGGCCGCCCGCGCGGCACCGAGTTCAGCTGCGTCCTGCTCGACCTCGCCGCGCCGTCCGACCTGCCCCACCCCTCCGACGCCTCCGACGGGCTGGAAGGCCTCCACGAACTGCTCCGCCGGGCCCCGCACACCGCCGTCGTCGTGCTCACCGACGCGGCCGGCGCCGAACTGGGCGCCGCCGCGGTCGCCGCCGGCGCCCAGGACTTCCTGATCAAGCACGAGACGGACGGCCCCCTCCTCGCCCGCGCCCTGCGCTACGCCGTCGAACGCAAGCGCGCCGACGAGTCCCAGCGCCGCCTGGTCGAGGCCGAACTGCGCGGCCAGGAGAACGCCCGCCTCCAGCGCCACCTCCTGCCCACCCCGCTGCTCGACGGCGCGGGGTTGTCGTTCACCCGCCGCTACCGCCCCGGCCGCCGCCGCGCCCTGCTCGGCGGCGACTTCTACGACGCCGTCCGCACCGACGACGGCACCATCCACGTCGTGATCGGCGACGTCTGCGGCCACGGCCCGGACGAAGCCGCGCTCGGCGTGGCGCTCCGCATAGCGTGGCGCACCCTCGTCTTCGCGGGCCTCACCGGCGAGGCCCTGCTCACCACCCTCCAGCACGTCCTCGAACACGAGCGGCGCAGCGACGAGATCTTCGCGACGCTCTGCATGCTCGTCATCGAACCCGGCGGCGAGTGCGGCGAACTCGACGCGCTCGGCACCTGCGAGCGGGCCCGCCTCTACCTCGCCGGGCACCCGGCTCCCCTGCTGCTCGGTGCCGACCACGAGCCGCTGTCGCTGCCCTCCGACCTCGCCGGGCCCGCGCTCGGACTGCTGCCGTGCGACGACGGCGAGGCCGCCTGGCCCGCACACCAGATCGAACTCCGGCCCGGCTGGCGGCTGTTGCTCTACACCGACGGCCTCATCGAGGGCCGCGTCGGGGCCGGGTCCCGCCGCCTGGGCCAGGACGGCCTCGCCGACCTGATCGGCGACCACCAGTCCGCCGGACTCACCCGCGGCCGGCTCGTCGACAGCGCGATCGCCGAGGTCGAGGAGCTGAACGGAGGCGCGCTGACGGACGACGTCGCGGTGTTGCTGCTGGAGCGGAATCCGGTGCAGCTCATCTTGGGGTGAGTCCCGGGGCCCGGGTGGCGGTGGAAACGGTGCTGCCCGGGGGAGGCGATTCGTAGCCTCTCCCGGGCAGCACCGTTGCGCGTGGGCGGCGCGCTCTGCGTTACCAGGGGCGTTACCAGGGGCCGTACGGGCCCATGTTGCTCCGGCCGCCGCCGTGGCCGCCGCGGTTGGTCAGTTCCCGGATCGCCGGACGCACGTCCACCATGTAGACGATCGACGCCACCAGTCCGGCGAGCGTGCCGATACCGGTGAAGAAGTTCACGCCGAACAGCAGGTCCCAGCCGAACGCGATCCCCAGGATCGCCAGCCAGAAGCCCTTGGTCTTCTTGTCCGCGGCCCGGTAGGCGTCCTCACGGCGGGTCGCGCCGTCGATCAGGGCGAACAGCTTGAAGCCCAGGATGGCGATGGACATCCACCAGATCGGGTTCAGATAGGCCAGGCCCAGAATCTGGTCCACTCCGCCCATGGCGGTCTCCTCTGTCTCTCGGCTCCGGTGTGCGGGCCGCCGCCCATCCTGGCACGGCTACCGTCCGCCAAGCCGTCAACGTCCCGCGCTCGGCGGATGTGCCCCGTTCGGTGGGCTTCACTCCCCGCCGGGGGTGTCCTTGCGGGCGCGGGCGCTCTTCTTCGGGGTGGCGGGCTCTTCCTCTTCGACGACCTCGGCGTCGATCACCGCGGGCCCGGACGGCTCGGCGGTGGCCGGGCGGGTGCGCTCGACCACGGTCTTGCCGCGCTCGGCCAGTTCGTCGTACGTCTCCTTCGCCTTGACCGCCAGCTCGACCGCGCGGCCGACCTGCTGGATGGCGAAGTCCTGGGCCCGCTCCTGCAGCGCCTTGAAGTCCGTGGGGAGCGTCGTGACCGTCTCGGTGACCTTGGCCTGCGCCTCGGCGAGCTTCGCCTGCGCCTCCTGCAGCCGGGCACCGGCCATCTCCTGCGTGCCCTTGCGGTCGGCGGCCAGCGCCTCGACCTTGCCCGGCACCTCGCGCAGCTTCTCGTAGGCGAGGTCCCCGGCGCCGGCGAGGGCGTACAGCGGGGTCGGGTCGGTGAGGGTCTTCTTGAGCTCGTCGGTGATCGGCATGACCGGTCCTCCCGGTGGGTTTCTAGGCGGCTGGGCCGTCGGTCGTTGTTCGGGTGGCGAAGGTGGTGCTGGTGGTGGTGCTGGTGTCCGCTTCGGCCTCGGCTGTCGGGGTCCGGCGGGCCGCGTTTTCCTTCAGGAAGGCTTCGTAGACCGCGAGCAGCGCTTGCTTCTGCTGGTCGTTGATCAGCGGATCCGCGAGGATCGACGCCCTCAGCTCGAGGCCCTCCTGCCGCCGCTCCTCCAGGATCCCGGCCTGGACGTACAGCGTCTCGGCCGAGATCCGCAGGGCCTTCGCGATCTGCTGGAGGATCTCCGCGCTCGGCTTGCGCAACCCTCGCTCGATCTGGCTGAGGTACGGGTTGGACACGCCGGCGGCCTCCGCCAGTTGGCGCAGCGAGTACTGCGCGTTGCGGCGCTGCTCGCGGATGTATTCGCCGAGCGAGCCGACGTTCAGTGAGGCCATGTCCACAGGGTGCGGCATGGTGCTTGCAAATGCAAGCAGGGTGCTAGCTGGAGCTAACGGTGGGCGCTGTGACTTTGTCTGGCAGGTGGACACCGTGCAGGACGGCCGACCAATCGTTCCCAGCTTGTTGGCCAGCCTGAGCGACCTGGTCGACCACGGGCCAGAAGCGGGTGGGCCTCCGGCCGAGCAGCGACCGGCGGCCTTCGGCCCCGACCCTGCCACCACAGGCACCTCTTCCGGCCGGCCCGAAACAATCGGGAGCCCGGGTCATTTCTCCAGGGCTGCCGCGATGCGGTCGAGGTCGGTGAGCAGCGCGGCCATGCGCTGTGGCGGGATCGCCTCCACCATGCGCTCTTCGATGGCGTAGACGGCGGCTTGGACCGCGGACAGGCGCGCGTGGCCTTCCTCGGTGAGGTGGGCGGGCCGGGCTCGGCCGTGGTCGGCGGTGGCAGGGCGGGTGATCAGTCCCGCTTCCTGCAGGCCCCGCAGAACAACGTTTCCGGACTGCCGGGTGACGAAGGTCGCGCGGGCGAGGTCGGCGTTGGACATGCCGGGGTGCAGGGCCAGGAGTTCGAGAGTGGCGTACTGCGGCACGGTCAATCCGTGCTCGCGCAGGCCCTTGTCCATGGCGCTGCGCAGGGCGGCCTGGGCGCGTTTGAGCAGGTAGCCCACGTGTTGGGTGACGTCCTCGGCGGGGTGGGGCGGCTCGGCGAACGGGCTCTCCATCATGTCAGCATTTTGACATGGGTGTCCCGGGATCCTAGTCTCCGCTATGTCAAAGTCCTGACATCAAGGATCGAGGAGTACCCATGCCTGCCACCATCGAGGGCCCCGACTTCGTCGCCCTGCAAGTGCGCGACGTGCAAGCAGCAGCGACCTTCTGTGAACAGCACCTGGGCCTTCGCCGGGCCGCCGTCTCGCCGCCCCACGCGGTCGTGTTCGACACCAAGCCGACCCCGTTCGCCGTCCGCGAGCTCCTCCCGGGCGTCGACCTCGCCGACACCGCACGGCCCGGTCTGGGCGTAGTGCTCTGGTTCCGGACCACGGACGCCCACCAGCTCCGCGACCAGCTCACCGCCGCCGGAGTCAGGATCCTGACCCCCATGGCGGACAGCCCGTTCGGGCCGGTGTTCTCCTTCGAGGGCCCCGAAGGCTACACACTCACCGCGCACGGAGGCTGACCGCAACTGCCCTCTCCCTCACCCCCCCCCCGGGCCCCGGGCAGCGGACAAACCGTCACGCCTCGGCGCGCAGCACCAGGAAGTCGGCTCCGTCTCTCTGCTCCTGGTCAGCGCGCCTCGGCGAAGCGCGGTACATCGTCGGGACGTCGACTGAGGCCGGGACGGCCAAGCCTTCGCGACACCGATAATCTGCGGTTTCCAAGGCGTTCCCTCTGGTCAGAGCCAGGGCCAGCGGCCAAAGGGGTGGGTGGGGTGGGCGCCCTGATCACTCGGTGGATCGGACGAGGTCGGGCAGCCGGATCGGCATCAGCATGGAGAAGGTGCCGTCGCGGCCGGGGGTTCGGATCGCCAGCGGGGCGATGGGGCCGCCGAGTTCGAGGACAAGTTGTTCGGGGCGGCCGGCGGCCAGGGCCTCCAGCAGGAAGTCCCGGTTGACGGCCACTCGGAGTTCGCCGGGGGTGGGGTCGACGTCGGCCGGAGGGACTGCGAGTCGGCCGTCCGGGGTGATGGCGAGGACGGTGACCGTGCAGTCGGCGCCGCCGGGGCCGGAGGGGAGGGTGTGGGCGGCGCCGGATTCGACGGCTCCGCGCAGGTCGGCGGCGGGGATGTCGACGCGGTGGAGCGGGTCGAGCCGGGTCAGTGCGCGGTAGTCGGGGTAGTCGAGGTCCGGGGTGGCGCCCTCGATCCGGTGGGCGCCGGTCTCCACGCGTACGAAGCCGCCGCCGAGGGTGATTTCAGCCTCCGTCGCGCCGGGGAGCAGGGCCAGCAGGGCGTCGGCCAGGGCCGTCGGGACGATCGTGCCGGGCCGTGGCCCGGGCGTGGTCGGCAGGGGCACCTCGGCGAGGGCCATCCGGTAGCGGTCCGTGGCGACCAGGCGGAGTGCGGCGCCGTCCACCTCGAACAGGACCCCGGCGAGGACCGGGAGTTCGGGGTCGGTGCAGACCGCGAAGCGGACCGCGTCCAGGGCCGCGGCCAGTGCGGGGGCCGGGACGGTGAACCGGAGTCGGGTGGGGGCGGCGGTCATCGGGTTCTCCCTCTGGTCGATCAGCGTGCGGATCAGGGAGAGTTCGCGGCGGGCGTCGGCGAGGCCGTCCTCCAGGCGGCGCAGGTGCGCGTCGACGACGCGGTGGGCCTCGCCGGTACCGGGGGCCGCGCCGAGCACGGCGCGGATCCCCGTCAGCGGCAGGCCGACGCGGCGCAGCCGGGCGAGCAGGCGGGCGTCGGCGAGTTGCCGGGGCCCGTACCAGCGGTAGCCGGTCTGCGGGTCGACGTGGGCGGGGGCGAGCACGTCGGCGCCGTCGTAGTAGCGCAGGGTGCCGACGCCCAGGCCGGTGGCGCGGGCCAGTTCGCCGATGCTGCGCAGGTCGCTCTCCATGCCGGTCACTGTGGTTCCTCGACCAGGTGGAGGGTCAAGGATTGAGGCGGGTGAGCTTGTGGGGGTTGCGGACGGTCCGCAGGGCGGCGATCAGGGGCGTGCCGTCGGGGCCCTCGACGAAATCGAGGACCGTGACGGAGTCGACCCGGTCGCCCACCGTGAGCAGCAGGCCGGGCTGGCCGTTGACGAGGGCCGGGCGGGCGCCGGCCCCGCCGAGTTGCTCGAGCACGCCGAGGACGAAGCGGGCCACGTTCCCCGCACCGGTGACGGGGCGCAGCGCGGCGCGCACGACGCCGCCGCCGTCCGTCCACGAGGTGACGTCGGGGGCGAGCAGCTCCAGCATCCGGTTGAGGTCGCCGCCGACGCAGGCGGCGAGGAACTCGTCGGTGGCCCGGCGGCGCAGGTCCGCCGGGGCGTCGTAGCGGGGCCGGCCGGCCTGGACGTGCGCCTTGGCCCGGCTGCCGACCTGGCGGCAGGCCGTCTCGCTGCGGTCGAGGGCCTCGCCGATCTCCTTGTAGGAGAAGCCGAAGACCTCCTTGAGCACGAAGACGGCCCGCTCCAGCGGGGAGAGGCTCTCCAGCAGCACCATCATGGCGAGCGAGACGGTCTCGGCGCGTTCGACGCCCTCGGTCGCGTCCGGCTCGCCGACGAGCGGTTCGGGCAGCCAGGGGCCGACGTAGGTTTCGCGCCGGACGGCGGCCGAGTCGAGCCGGTTGAGGGCGAGGTTGGTGACCGTCCGGGCGAGGTAGCCGCCCGGGTTGGCGACCGGGTCGGTGACCTGACTCCAGCGCAGCCAGGTGTCCTGGACCAGGTCCTCGGCGTCGGCGACGCTGCCGAGCATCCGGTACGCGATGCCGAAGATCATCCGCCGGTGGGCTTCGAAGTCGGCGAGGCCGGGGTGTTCGAGGGTTTCGGTCACCTTCGCAGGGTAGCCGCCGGTCAGGCGCGGAACGCGTCGTAGGCCGGGGCGAGCACGGCGGCGAGGTCGCGTCCGCGCACGGTGATGCCGGACGGGCCGAGGCGGCGCAGGGACGGTTCGGCCTCCTCCGGCTGTTCCTCCGCGCGCAGGGTGAAGTCGCCGCGCCAGTAGGCCGCGACGTTCACGACGGGGTCGGGTTCGGTCATGCTTCCTCCTCGGCCACCGCGTCGTCGCGGGTGAGCTCGACCAGTTCGCGCAGCGCGTCGGCGGGCAGGTCGGTGAGCCACTGCTCGCCCTCCCCCACCACGGTGTCGGCCAACGTGCGTTTGGCGGTGAGCAGTTCGTCGATCCGCTCCTCGACCGTACCGACGCACACGAGCCGGCGCACCTGGACGTCCCGACGCTGGCCGATCCGGAACGCGCGGTCGGTGGCCTGCTGCTCGACCGCCGGGTTCCACCAGCGGTCGAGGTGGATCACCTGGTTGGCGGCGGTCAGGTTGAGCCCGGTGCCGCCGGCGCGCAGCGAGAGGATGAACACGCGCGGCCCGTCCGGGGCTTGGAAGCGTTCGACGAGTTCCTCGCGGCGGGGCCGGGAGAGTCCGCCGTGCAGGTAGAGCACCTCCTCGTCGAGCCGCCGCGCCAGGTAGGGGCGGAGCATCGCGCCGAACTCGGCGTACTGGGTGAAGACCAGGGTGCGGTCGCCCTCGGCGAGGGCCTCTTCGAGGAGTTCGGCCAGCCGGGCGACCTTGCCCGAGCGCTCGCCCAACGCCGAACCGTCGTGCAGCAGTTGGGCGGGGTGGTTGCACACCTGCTTGAGTTTGCCGATCGCTGCGAGCACCGTGCCGCGCCGCTCCACGCCCCGGATGCCCTCGACCCGGCGCAGCAGGTCGGCCACCACCGCCTGGTACAGGCCGGCCTGCTCGGCGGTGAGGTTGCACCAGACGGTCATCTCCTGCTTGGCGGGCAGGTCGGCCGCCACCGCCGGGTCGGTCTTGAGGCGGCGCAGGACGAACGGGCCGGTGCGGCGCCGGAGTTCGGCCGTGCGGTCGGGGCTGCGGTGCAGTTCGACGGGGATCGCGTAGCGCTCCTTGAAGCGCTCGGCCGGGCCGAGCAGCCCGGGGTTGGCGAAGTCCAGGACGGCGTGCAGCTCGGACAGCCGGTTCTCCACCGGGGTGCCGGTCAGGGCGATCCGGTGCACGGCGACGGGCAGCGCGCGGATCGCGCGGGCCTGGGCGGTGCCGGCGTTCTTGACGTGCTGCGCCTCGTCGGCCACGACCCGGCGCCAGCGGACCTTCCGCAGGGCGGCGAGGTCGCGCTGGACCAGCCCGTAGGTGGTGATGACGAGGTCCACTTCGCCGACGGCGGCCGCGAGTTCGTCCGCGCCGAGGCGGCCGGAGCCGTGGTGGACGTGGATGCGCAGGCCGGGGGCGAAGCGCTCGGTCTCGCGCTGCCAGTTCCCGACGAGGGACATCGGACAGACGAGCAACGTGGGGGCCGTCGCGCCGTCCGCCTGTTCGGCGGCCAGCAGGGCGAGGGTCTGCACGGTCTTGCCGAGGCCCATGTCGTCGGCCAGGACGGCGCCCAGGCCGAGCCCGGCCATCGTCCGCAGCCAGGCCAACCCCCGCTCCTGGTAGGGGCGGAGGGTCGCACGGAAGTCCGGCGGGAGCGTGGGTGCCGGGGCCGTGGGGGTGCGCCCGGCGAGCAGGTCGCCCAGGGGTCCGTCGGCCCGGACGGCGGTGACCGGCAGGCCGGCGACCGCGGCCTCGGGGTCGAGCGCCATCCGCAGCACCTGTGCCGTGGCGACGGCGGTGTCCCTCCGGTGGTCGAGGAACGCGAGCGCGGCCGCGATCTGGGCCGGGTCGGCCTCCAGCCAGGTGCCCCGCACCCGGACCAACCCCTGTTTGGCGGCGGCCAGTTCGGCGAGCTCCTGCTCGCTGAGCGGATCGCCGTCCGGGCCGAGCGCCGCCTGCCAGCGGAACGCGACGACGGCGTCCCGGTCGACCTGGCCGGTGACGGCGAGCGAGCCGGGGGCGGGCGGGGTCGAGACGCGCAGGGCGAGGCCGCGCCGGGGCTTGCGGCGCCACCAGGCCGGGAGCAGCACACCGAACCCGCTCTCGGCCAGGGCGGGCGCCGCCGTGCGCAGGAAGTCCAGGGCCCCGGCGCGGTCCAGCGGGAGGGCGGAGGGGCGGGAGCGGTGACGCAGGCCGTCCAGCTCGGGCCAGCGGTGGCCGGCACGGGCGAGTTCGGCGGCCAGGACGTCGGCCGGGTCGTCGGCCTTGCGGGCGAGCGCGGCGAGGGCGGCGCCGCCCTCGTGCAGGTCGGCGGCGCGGACCAGCAGGGACGGCTCGTCGACGGCCTGGAGCAGGAACTCCACCTGCCAGGCGTCGTCGGACGGGCGGCCCTCGGGGTCGCCCTCGTCCGGCCCCAGCGGCTCCAGCAGGCGGAAGCAGAGCCGCAGGGCGGGGTCGGTGGGCTCGGCGGCGGCGTACCAGGCGGCGAGACGGCGATGGAGGTCCGCCAGGGCGCCCTGGTCCGCGGCGAGGGCGGCGTCCGGCGCGGCGAGGGCCGTCAGCCACCGCTCGGCGGCGCTCGTCGGGGCGTCGCCGCCGCGCAGGAGCGGAGGCGCGGTGGCGAGGGCGGACCTCGCCTCGGCGTCCACGAGGGCGCTCAGCGCCGCGTCGACCAGCGCTTCGCCGGTGACGCCGGCGGGCGGCCACTCCCCCAGGAGCACCGGTGGGCAGCCGGCGGCGAGGGCGGCGGCCTCGCGGCGGCCGCCGGGGGTGAGGTCCGGGCGCCAGCGGGCCCGCGGGGCGCCGTCCGCCAGGAGCCGCGGCAGCACCCGGCCGCCGCCGACCGCCCGCCAGGCGAGGTCGTGCACCGCGGTGAGCCAGCGCAGCGACGGTCCGTAGACGACGTCGACGCGCCCGGTGCCGGGCAGCTCGGTGCCGGTCACCGCCCAGTGCGGGTCGAAGACCTCGCCCAGCAGCTGGGCCGCCGCCCCCGCGTCGAACAGCAACGCGGGCACCCGCCACGGCGCGAGCACCGCCGCGCCGCGCACGGGGGTGGCGGGCAGGTCGGGGGACGGCACGGGCAGGGAGCCGGCGGTCGGCAGGAGCAGGGTGGCCCAGCGCTCGGGCGCCTGGCCGGCGAGCCAGCCGAGGCCGGGGCCGATCCCGCCGAGCACGGCGGCCACCTCGGCGGCCGGGCCGGCGTAGGGGTGGGCGCGCGGGGCCGGCCGCGCGGGCGCCTGCACGGCCGTCGCCCCGGGGTGGCGGCGGGCGTCCTCGGCCCAGAGCGCCAGCGTGCCGTCCGCGCGCCAGAGCGCGTGCAGGACGTACATGGGCGGGCCTCTCGGGGTGGCGGAGCTGCTCGTGGATCGACCAGGGTCGCCCTGGAAGCGTAATCGCGACCACCGACACGGCGAAGTGGTTGAACTTTGAACTAGACGGGGTTATGGTGGCTCCAGGAAGAAGTTGAAGCCTAAACAAAATGGCTTCGAACCCGAGGAGGAGCCATGGGCCTGTTCAACCGCACCAAGACCGCCGCCACGACCGCCGTCGCCGAGACCCCGGCCGGGCCGGACCTCGCCCACCTGACCGGCGACTGGGCGATCGACACCACCCACAGCGAGGTCGGCTTCTCGGTGCGCCACGCGATGGTGACCAACGTCAAGGGCCGCTTCACCGACTACGAAGGCAAGCTGCACCTCGACGGCGCCGCGCCCGGCAACTCCAGCGCCGAACTGGTGATCAACGTCGCCAGCATCGACACCAACCAGGCCCAGCGCGACGAGCACCTGCGCACCGGCGACTTCTTCGCCGTCGACGCCCACCCGGAGATCCGCTTCCGCAGCACCTCCGCCGAGCGGCTGCGCGGCGACTCCTACCGGATGACCGGCGACCTCACGATCAAGGGCACCACCCGCCCGATCGTCCTCGACCTCGACTACACCGGCAGCGCCACCGACGCCTACGGCGCCGAGCGGGTCGGCTTCGAGGGCACCGCCGTCGTCGACCGCACCGAGTTCGGCCTGACCTACAACGCGGCGCTGGAGACCGGCGGCGTGCTGATCGGCGAGAAGGTCAAGCTCAGCTTCGACATCTCCGCCGTGAAGGCCGCCTGAGCCGGACATCGCGTGCGGCCGCGGCCGCACCGCCGGGACCGCACCGCCCCTGCCGACCCCCGAACGGCAGGGGCGGTGCGTCGTTCCGGCGCACGACGGGCTCGGGGCGCATGGCCGCGCCGGCCCCTCAGCCGGGGAGCAGCGCCGCGTCCGGCGACGGCAGCCAGCTGCCCGGCGGGCGGCGCAGCCAGCCCTCGTCCGCACCCAGCGCGGACGCCGCTCCGGCCAGCGCGGTCAGCCCCGCGTGCCGCAGGCCCGGCCGGTGCACCAGGCTGACCAGGCAGAGCGGCACCGGCTCGACCAGCGGCACGTTCACCGCGCCCGGGATGCGCGGGCCGCCGACCGTGGTCAGCATCGCGTCACCGTGCCGCGCCAGGTAGCGGGCGGTCTCGTCCACGCCGACCGGCGGCACGTACGGGGCCGCGGCCGTCAGGCCGTGCTCGCGCAGCAGGCGCGCGCCGAGGTCGGCCCACTCCGTGGTGGCCGGGTTGCCGGCACAGATGTCCACGGGGTGCCCGGCCAGGTCGGCGAGGCGCAGCACCGGGCGGCCGGCCAGCGGATGGGTGTCCGCCATCATCACCGACACGTGCTCCAAACGGACCGGTATCTGCGCGAGTTGACCGCGCAACGCACCGGGGAGGCCGGCGAAGCGACCGAAGGACACGTCCAGGCGGTGGGCGAGCAGTTCGCCGGCCGCCGCCGCCAGGCCGCCGTGGAAGCGGGCCAGCAGCTCGCCCTCCGGACGGGCGGCACGGGCCCGGGCCAGCACCCGGTTGGCGGTCAGGTCCGGGCCGGTGACATCGCTGTTGAGGTCGAGCAGGAGCGGCCGTTCTGCCGCGCCCGCGACGATCTCGTCGTGCAGGGCGAGGAGCTGGCGGGCCTGCGGCAGCAACCGCCGCCCCGCCGGGGTGAGTTCGACGCTTCGGGTGGTGCGGGTGAACAGCGCGTCGCCGAGCAGCCGCTCCAGGGCGCGGACGTCCCTGCTGAGCGCCTGCTGCGCCACGTGCAGCAGACCGGCGGCCCGGCCGAAGTGGAGCGTCTCGGCGGTCGCGACGAAGCCTCGCAGCAGACGGGGGTGCAGGTCGACGGGCATGGCGGCAGATTAACAACACCGTGTTGTGAGTGCGACGGAACAGGTGTTGGACCGCGGACGGGACGCCGGGCGAGGCTGAGGGCAATCCCCCACGACTCCCCAGGAGCCCCATGGCCCCGCGCGCCCTCTTCGCGTCCACCCCCGGCCCGTCCCTCCTCGTTTCGTACCGGCGCCTGTTCGCCGCCCCCGGCGCCGCCGCGTTCACCCTGGCCGGACTGCTCGGCCGGCTCGCGCTCTCGATGACCGGCGTCTCGCTCGTCGTGCTGATCGCCGAGCGGCGCGGCTCCTACGGGCTCGCCGGCACCGTCGCCGCGGCCGGACTCGCCACCGGCGCGATCGGGATGCCGCTGATCGGCCGGCTGGTCGACCGCCACGGGCAGGCCCGGGTGGCCGTCCCGGCGGCGCTGTACAACGCCGTTCCGCTGTTCGGCCTGGTGCTCTGCGTCCGCCTCGGCGCGCCCGACTGGACCCTCTACGCCTGCTGGGCGGCCTGCGCCGCGGCACCGAACCTCGGCGGCATGGCCCGCGCCCGCTGGGCGCACCTCCACCACGACGACCCCGCCGCCCGGCACGTGGCCAACTCCCTCGAACAGGCGCTGGACGAGCTCTGCTTCATGGCCGGACCGGTCCTCGGCATGCTGCTCTGCACGACCGTCGCGCCCGAGGCGGGCCTGCTCACGGCCGGCACGCTCGGCACCACCGGCACCCTGCTGTTCGCCGCCCAGAAGCGCACCGAACCGCCCCTGGCCGGACACCCGACGGCGCGGCGCGGCGGCGCCGACCCGGCCGTGCTCCGCCACGGCTCCCCGCTGCGCACGCCCGGACTGCGCGTCCTCGTGCTGACCTTCCTCGCCACCGGCGCGGTGTTCGGCTCGACGGAGATCACCACGGTCGCGTACGCCGACGCGCTCGGCCACAAGCCGGTCGCGGGCGGACTGCTGGCCCTCGTGGCGGCCGGGTCCTGCGTGGCCGGACTGCTCTTCGGCCTGCTGGCGCCGCGCTCCGCTCCGGGCGTCCGCTTCCTGCGCGGGATCGCCACGATGGCGGCGCTGCTGCTCCTGCCGCTCGCGGCCGGGCTGGGCGGGGCCGGGTTCGGCCTGCTCGGGCTCGCGCTGTTCGCGGCCGGCACCGGCACCGCACCGACCATGGTGACGGGCATGACTCTCGTTCAGGAGCTGCTCCCGCAGCGGCAGTTGAACGAGGGCATGGCGGTGGCGGTGTCCGGCATCGTGATCGGCATCTCGGCGGGCGCGGCGATCGCCGGGACGGTCGCCGAGCACGCCCCGCCCGGCACCGGCTACGCGCTGCCCGCCGGGGCGGCCGGGCTCGCCCTGCTGATCGCCCTCGCCGGACGACGCCACCTGGCACCCGGCGGGCGACCGGGGGCGGGGTCCGCGGTGGCGGCCGGGTCCGGGGCCGGGCCCAGGGCTGCGGAGAATTCCGAACGGACTGTCAGTACCGCGCGCTAGCGTTCGGACATGTCGACCATCACGTACGTCCGCGGCGACGCCACCGCGCCCCAGGCCAAGGGCGTCAAGGTGATCGCGCACGTCTGCAACGACCTCGGCGGCTGGGGCAGGGGCTTCGTCCTCGCCCTGTCGAAGCGCTGGCGCGAGCCGGAGGCGGAGTTCCGCCGCTGGCACCGGGAGCGCGCGAAGAACGACTTCGGGCTGGGCGCGCTCCAACTGGTGCAGGTCGAGCCGTACGTCTGGGTGGCCAACATGGTCGGCCAGCGCGGCATCCGGACCGGGCGCTCCACGGGCGCGCCGGTGCGGTACGAGGCCATCGACACCGCGCTGTCCGCCCTGGGCGGGCGGGCCGCCGAGCTGGGAGCGTCCGTCCACATGCCGAGGATCGGCTGCGGGCTCGCCGGCGGGCGCTGGGAGCGGGTCGAACCCCTGGTCCGGGCGCGGCTCGTGGAGCGGGGGGTGCCGGTGACGGTGTACGACTACTGAGCGGCCACGGGGCCGTCCTCCACCGGGTCGCCTTCCACCGGCCAGGTGTACTCGTACTCGGGCAGCGCGTGGCCGCCCGGGAACACGCCCTCCTGCTCGGCGGTCCGTCGGCCGCCCTCGCGCTCGTAGAACGCGACCGCGCGGGTGTTGTCCCGCAGCACCTCCAGGTACAGCGCGGCCCCGGGGTGCCGCGCGGCGACGTGGGCGCGCGCCTCGGCGAGCAGCGCGCGGCCGATGCCGCCGCCGGTGCTGCCGGGCCGGACGTGCAGGTTGTCGAGCAGCACCCGGCCGTCCGGCTGCGGCACGAGGTAGGCGAACCCGAGGACCTCACCGGCCCGTTCGGCGATCAGCAGCTCGGGCGTGTTGTCCGGGCCGCCGTAGTCGACGGTCAGCCGCAGCTCCCACAGCTCGCGGCGCTGGGCGGCCAGCCCATCCCCGAGCGCCTCGGCGGGGACGATCCCCCGGTACGCCGTGCGCCAGCTGAGCGCGTGGAGGTCCGCGACGACTCCGGCATCGTCCGCGCCGCCGCGCCGGATGGTGGTCTGTTCGGCACCGATCATGGGACGAGCCTCCCACACCTCCGGAGTTGAACATGTTCAATCGAGCCCGCTACAGTTCGGACATGCTTTTGAACGCGTTCGAAATGAGCGGGGGCGAGGCGGCGGCACCGGATGCGGAGGGGGCATCCGGTGCCGCGTGCACCGACACCGGGTGGAGCCTGGTCTCCGGCTAGGCTCGTGGCGTGGCAGACGTGGAATCGAGCAACGGAACGGACGGGACGACCGGAGCGGGCGGACCGGGCGGGACCGGATCAGGCGGCCCCGGCGGCACGGAGGACACGACGGTGGCCGCACCCCCCGCCCCGGCGGAGCTTCCCGGCGGAAGGGCCCAGCCGAAGACGGACAAGAGCGAGGCGACTCGGGCGCTGATCCTGGAGACCGCGATGCGGCTGTTCCAGGAACGGGGCTACGAGAAGACCACCATGCGCGCCATCGCCACCGAGGCCGGCGTTTCGGTCGGAAACGCGTATTACTACTTTTCGGCGAAGGAATTCCTGATCCAGGGGTTCTACGACCGGATGACCCACGACCACGCGGCGGACGCCAGGAACCGCATGGCCCACACCCGGGACTTCGCGGAGCGGCTGCAGTTCGCGCTGGAGTCCTGGCTCGACACCGCCGCGCCGTACCACGAGTTCGCCGCGCAGTTCTTCCGGACGGCCGCCGACCCGACCAGCTCGCTGAGCCCGTTCTCCAACGAGTCGCACCCGGCGCGGGCGACCGCCGTGGAGCTGTTCCGCGAGGTCCTGCAGGGCTCGGACCTGGCACCGAAGCTCGACTCCGAACTGGTCGAGCTGCTGCCCGACGTGCTCTGGCTGCACCTCATGGTCGTGGTCCTCTACTGGGTCTTCGACCGGACCGGGGACACCGAGCGGACCCGGGAGTTCGTCCGCCGTTCCACCCCCATGGCCGCCCGGGTGATCAACCTCTCCCGTTATCGGGTGTTCCGGCCGATCGTTCGCGACGCCAAGGGCCTCATCCAGGACTTCATCCTGCCCACCATCGGGAAGAGCGCCGTCAAGTAGGGCTCCGCACAAGGCGCTTGGGGATGCCGGGCCCTCGGCCCACTCGACGGTGGGCCGGGGCCCGGATCGCGGGCTCAGAAGGAGTCCGGGTTCCAGGCCAGCAGCGGGGTGCGCAGCAGCAGGTCGGCCGCGGCGGCCGCGCCCGGGTGCGACTCGGTGACCAGACCGGCCGCGGCCAGCCGCGGCAGCGTCTCGCCTCCCAGGTAGAGCGCGCCCAACTCGGAGGCGCCGAGGGCGAGATCGGCCGCTTCGTCGGTCGGCGTGCAGCGGCCGGTGCCGTCGGCGGCGACCTCGACCGCCCACCGGCCGGCCGCGAATCCGAGCCGGTCCTCGACCTCCAGGACCACGCGCCCGGGCGCGCCGTACGTACGGGCGTTGAAGGCCGCCTCGACGTCGAGGACGCGCAGCCAGGTGAAGTCGGCGTTGTCCACGTACGGGGTGGCGGCGCGCGGGTCCTGGAGGAGCAGCGGCAGCGGATCGTCCGGGCCGAGGTTCTCGATGACGACCTTGCGCACCCAGTCGACGGAGAACACGAACCGCCACAGCTCGGCGGCCGTCGCCCGGTCGAGGGCGAGGAAGTCGACCACGGTGAGCGTGCAGTCGGGGTAGCTGCCGTCCCAGGTGTCTTCGACCCGGTAGACGACCAGGCCGGTGGCGGTGCCGTCGGGCGCCCGGTGGACGGCCGCGAACGGCTCCTTGAAGTCGAAGCCCGGCACCGTGATCTCGCCGGTGGTGCGCTTCCACCACAACTCGTCGCGGGCGAGCGCGCCGGGCTGGGTGAGCCGCCAGCGGTCGTGCAGTTCGGCGCCGGTCTTGCGGAGCTCGGCCATGGTGACGAAGTCGATCCGGCCGCCCGGCACGGTGGGCAGGCCCTCGCGCAGGCCGCGGGTGCGGTTGAGGTCGACGTTCCAGCCGTGGCCCCGGGTGGCCGGACCGAAGCCGTAGCGGCCGTAGATGTTGTACTCGGCGGCGATCAGCACGGCGACGGCAGAACCGCGCCCGCGCGCGGCGGCCAGGTCCCGCCGCATCATGGCGCTGAGCAGGCCGCGCCGGCGGTGGGTCGCACTGACCGTGACGGCGGTGACGGCGTCGGCCGGGACGGTCGCGCCGCCGGGCACCGTCAACTCGACGTCGAAGCTGCGGAAGGTGGCGACGCAGCGGCCCTCGTCGAAGCCGCCGAGCACCCGCCCCGGCTGCCACTGCCGGCGGCGGAAGTCCGCGGCGCTCTCGAAGTGCGGGCGCAGGAAGCCGAGGGCGAGGGCGCGGTCCCACGCGGCGACCTCGTCCTCGGAAACCGCGCGGATCTCGATCCCGTCGACCGTCTCGACGGCCGCTTCGTCGGTCGTGTTGCCCATGCGGCCACGGTACGACCGGGCCCGGATGACGGCATCTCATTTATTCGTGCCCGAGCCGTGCACGATCCTTGCGCGATTCGACGGGCCGGACGGGGCGCGCTCCCCCGGCTCGTTCAGCCGGTGTGCTCCCCCGGCAGCACCACCCAGTGGTGGCAGTGCAGCACGCGATCCGCGAAGTCGACGTCGCGCTCGCCGAGGAGCCGGAACCCGAGCGCCCGGCAGATGCCGTTGGACGGCCCGTTGGTCACGGCCGGGAACGCGTGCACCTCGCCCCAGCGGCCGTCCCGCGCGGCCGCGTCCAGCAGCTCCCGGACGGCCGCCTTGGCGAGCCCGCGGCCCTGGAAGTCGGGCAGCACCGCCCAGCCGACCTCGGAGAGGGGGACACCGTCCTCCTCGTGCGACCACAGCGCGATCCCGCCGGCCATGACCTCCCCGGCGCCGTCCGGCACGACGATCGCCTTGATCCACGAGCGGTCCTCCGCCACCTCCCGCACGTCCTTGCGCAGCCGCTCGACCACCTTGTCCTCGGGCAGCGGCCCGCCGAGCTCGGCCATCATCACGGGGTCGCACCGCATCCGCACGTACGTCCCGGCGTCGCCCTCCTCGACATCCCGCAGCCGCACCAACGCCTCCTCTCCGACGATCGGAACTCCCCACGCTAGCGGCGGCCACCGACAAGATCTCCGGAACCGGTGAATCCGGAACAGCGTGCCGGCGCGCGTCCAACGGAACGCGGTGCCGTCCCCGAGTGGATCGGCCAATGGTCCCCGGCGCCCCCTACGGGCGGGCGTAGAAGTCCGGGGTGCCCATGATCCAGAGGCTCGCCTGCTTGACCGGCATGCCGACGCGCGGGGCCTCGATCATCTGGTCGTCGCCGATGTAGAGGCCGACGTGGTGGATGTCGGCGGCACGGCCGGTGTCGGTCCAGAAGACGAGGTCGCCGGGCCGCAGGTCGCGGTAGCCGACGGGGGTGCTCTGCGCGTACTGGTCGGCGGCGAAGTGGTTGAGCTGCCGGCCACCCTCGCGCCAGGCCATCATCGTCAGCCCCGAGCAGTCGTAGCCGGCCGGGCCCTCGCCGCCCCAGATGTACGGCAGACCGATCTTCGAGCGGGCGAAGGCGACCGCGGCCGCCGCGCCCTCGGCGGACCACGGACGGGCGGGCGGTGCCGCCGGGGTGACCTGGGCCGCGGCAGCGGCGGCCGCCTCCGCAGCCGCCTGTTCGGCCGCCGCCTTCTCGGCGGCGGCCCGGGCGGCGGCCTCGGCCTCGCGGGCGGCGATCGCCTCCAGGACCTCGTGCCGCTGCCGCTCCAGCTCGACGGTGGTGTGCCGGGCGGCGGCCAGGTCCGCGAGAAACTGCTCGCGGCGGCGCCCGACGGCGAGGACCTCGCCCTGCTGCGCCGCCAGCCGCTCCTGCGCCCGGCCCCGGGCGGCGCCGACCTCGGCGGCGGCCCGCCCGGCGGCCTCGGTGGCCGCCCGGGCGGCGTCGGAGGCGCGGCTCGCGGCGGCGGCCGTGGCGCTGGCCGCGTCGAGGATCTGCCGGGTGCGTCCGCTGGCGACGCCGATCGCGGTGGCGCGGTCGCCGAGCTCGCGGGGCCCGCGCGCGCCCAGCAGGGCGTTGAGCGCGGCCAGTTCGGCGCCGGCGCCCTGCCGGTACGTTTCGGCGGCGAGCCGGGCGGCGTCCTCGACGGCGGCGGCCCGCTCCGCCTCGGCCGCGGCCGCCCGCTGCGCGGCGGCGGTCTCCTCGGCGCGGGCCCGGGTGAGCGCGAGCTGGGCCCCGTTGTAGGCCTCCACGGCCTGCTCGGCGCCGCGGCCGGCCCGGTCGAGCTCGACCCTGGCGGTGGCCAGCCCGGCCTCGATGGCTCCGACCGAGGCGGCTCTGCGCTCGGCCTCGGCCCTGGCCCGGTCGACGTCCTCGGCGGAGGGGTACGGCTCCGGGTCGGCCGGGACGGCGTGCGCGGCCGGCAGCAGCCCGAGCACGGCGGTGAGGGAGAGCAGGAGGGTCGGCAGGAGCCTGCGCACCACGGGATGTCCCTTCGGCACGGACCGGACGCGCGGATCGGACGCGTCGCGGTCGAACGGGTCACGCGGCCGGACGGGCCGCCCGCCGGGCGCGCCGCGGAGGGGCGGGCGGGCGGCGCAGGGGCGGGGGGCGACCGGGCAGACGGCCCGGCGATGCGTCCAGTGCGTGACGAAGCGGTCACTCACCGCTCATGTTCTCAAGTCCGTCGTCGTTCACGCACGGAATACGCACCGCCGGCCGGGTGAGCATCGGATGATCCGATCGACGCCAGCTCCAGCCAAAAGGAAGGGGTGGACGAACTACCGGTGGATCCGGCGGGTCCGCGTGAGCAGGTAGGAGTGACGCTCGGGCCGGGGCTCCAGTCCGGTCGGCCGCACCGCGTACGTCCGGCTGCGCCCCGCCCGGACCGTCCGGCGGCGCTGCTTCGCGCGGCGGCCCCGCCCCTCCCCTCCGCCGGACGCGCCGTACTGCTGCCCCTCGTGCGCGGCGGTCCCGGCGGCGCCGGGGCCCCCGGCGTGGGCGGCGGCCGAGCGGCGGTCGGCGAGTCGCGCCGAGCGCCGGGCCAGTGCCCGGGCGGCGTGGGCGTCCAGGTGGGCGGTGGCCCGGGCGGCCATCCGTTCGGCCACCCGGTGGGCGGCGGGGTGGTTGGCGGGGACCTTGTCCGGCGCACCGGCGATCAGGTCGAAGAGCCAGGTGCGGGCCCGGTCCGCGCGCCGGTGGAGGAGGCGCTCGCGCCGGAGAGCGCGCGCCCGGCGGCGGGGGCGTGTGGCGTACCGCCAGCGGGCCCACGGGCTGCTCGGCCGGGCCAGCCGGATCGCGCCGATCCAGGAGAGGCCGGGGACCATGATGCCGAGCAGGCCGGTCCACAGCTTGCCCTTGATCAGCGTGATCACCGAGGCCAGGGCGTTGACCGAGATCACCGCGATCAGTCCCCACCTGGTCTCCTGGCCGGGCACCACGCCGAGCGGCACGTACCCGACCAGCAGCAGGGCGGTGAACAGGATCCCGAAGATCACCGCGTCCACCGACTTGCGGCCCTGCTCGCCCCAGTACACGTCGTCCAGGTGCAGGATCAGCGCGAACTCGTCCAGCACCAGGCCGCAGCCGATGCCGAAGAGCAGCCCGAACACGTCGATCCACGGGTGGCCGCCGTAGGTGGCGAACACCCCGATCCCCCCGACCAGCAGGAAGCCCAGGCCGAAGACCATGTGGTGGATGTGCAGGCCGCCGGGCGTGACGTTGCCCGGCCACCACCTGACCTGGGCGCGGATCATCCGCACGCTGAACCGGATGAACACGAAGGAGGTGATGAACCCGACCAGCAGCAGGAACAGCGGTTGCTTGTGCGCGGCGACGATGTGCTCGCGGTAGCTGTCCAGCAGTGTCGTCATGGGTCTTACCTTCGTTCCTGGTCCTGCGTCCTGCCTGCGGTGACGTGGCCCGGAGCCCGACACCGGTCGAACACCCCGTCCGACACCCGTCCAACGGCCGGTCAGAAGCCGCGGGTGCGCTTGGCGGCCCGGCGGGGCACGACCGGGTACAGCGAAGGACGCTCGGCGCCGACCGGCAGCTTCATGAACAACCGGGCGATCTCGCCACCGAGGTTGACCCCGATGGCCAGCGCCATCGCGATCGCGGCGGCCCGGGTGATCGACACCAGCCCGGCGCTGGAGTGCCCCTGGGCGAAGGCCAGCATCCCGAGGTAGAGCGCCGAACCCGGCATCAGCGGACCGATCGCCGCCGTCACGTACGGCAGCGCGGAGCCGCTGCGGTAACGCGCCATCAGCTGGCCGAAGAGGCCCACCAGGCCGGCCGCGACGCCGGTCGCCACGATCGGGGAGACTCCCCCGTTGTAGACCAGCACGCCGTAGCTCGCCCAGCCGATGCCGCTGTTCAGGGTGACCAGGGGCAGGGTCCGGCGGTCGGTCTGCAGCAGCGTGGCGAACGCGAGCGTCAGGAGCATCGCCGCCACCATCTGGACCGGCGGGTAGCTGACGCCCGCCAGGCTCTCGTCCGGCCGCAGCCTCGCCTCGAAGCCGACGCCCAGGTAGAGGATCAGCATCACGCCGATCACGATGCCCGCGACCAGGTAGATCACCTCGAGGAGGCGGGCGGCGGCGGTGATGTAGAAACCGGTCAGCCCGTCCTGGACCGCGGCGACCAGCGCCCGTCCGGGCAGCAGCGCGAACAGGCCACCGGTGATCACGACCGAGCCGCGCAGGCCCCAGTCGTTGAAGGACAGGATGATCCCGGAGGCGGCGGCCGGCATCGCCGCGGCCACGAACTGGTAGAACTCCGGCAGCCGGCGCCGGGCCAGTGCGGAGGCCAGCCGGTCGCCGAGCACGGCGGCGATGAAGGCGCTCGCGAAGACCAGCCAGCCCTTGTCGTCCATCCGCCCGCCGACCAGGAACGTCGCCGCGCCGGCCAGCAGACCGGTGGTCAGGGCGAGCAGCCAGACCGGGTACGGGTGCCGGTTGCGCCGGATCCCGGCGAGCCGGCGGTAGGCGTCGTTGACCGTGACCTGCTCCGCCGTGATGTCCGCGACCAGCTCGTACACCGCGTTCAACCGGGTGTAGTCGGAGGTGCGGCGGCGCACCACGCGGTCCGCGGTGATCGGCGGCTCGACCAGCGAGGGCTGGTGCGAGATGCCGATCAGGGTGAAGGTCACCTGCGGCTCGCAGTGGTCCAGCCGGTAGGCGTGCGCGATGCCGAGCATCGCCGCCTCGACGTCCTCGGCCGCCTCGCCGCTCGCCAGCAGCAACTCGCCGATGCGCAGCGTCAGGTCGAGGATGCGGGGGACGTTCCGGGCCGCCGAGGGGTGCAGCTCGCGGGGCGTCCGCTCGAAGGCGGGGCGCTCGGACATCGGGGTGCGCAGGAGCGTGCGCATCCGGTCCGGCCACGGCCCCTCGCCGGGCGCGCCCGGGGTCAGCTCCGGAACGGGGATGCCCGTGGGCGGGGTGTAGCCGGCGGCTCGCCACTCCTCGGGCGTGAGGGTGTCCTCGGCGACCGAGCGGCGGCGCGGGCGGGCGTCGGCCGGGGCGGTCGACGCGGGCTCGGGGGCGTCCGGGGCGGCGTCCTCCTGCCGGGCGGCGGACGACCGCGAGGGCAGGGCCAGCGACGGCGAGAGCTGCGGCTGCGGAGTCACCGGCTCCGGGGTCAGCAGGCCCCTGGTCTCGGGGACGGGCGGGGCGAGCGGCACGACGGTGGTCGGCTCGACGACCGGGGCCGGGTGGCCGAGCAGACCCTCGGTGGGCGGCGCCTCGGAGGGGTGGACCGGCTGGACCGGGGGCGTGTGCCGCGCCTGGCGGGCCGCCCGACCTCCCCTCGACCGCTTGCCTGCGCCCGGTCGGCCCCGCTTAGGCACTTCCGCTCCTCGCCACCCCTGGTGGCACCGGGCCACCGATCGATCTCCGGTTACACCTTGCCTGATCGAACAGCCGGACGCACATGTACGCCGCGTCGGGTGACCTGCGCGGCAGGCGCCTACTCGGCGCGGTGGCGGGAACCGGCCGACGCGCCGGAACGGCGGGCCCGGAGCAGTTCGACGGCCACCGGGATCACCGAGACCAGCACGATCCCGACCAGGATCGCCTCGATGTTGTCCCGGACGAAGGGGATCCGGCCGAGGAAGTACCCGAGGACGGTGACGCCGGCGCCCCAGAGCACGCCACCGATCACGTTGAAGACGACGAACGTGCGGTAGTTCATCCTGCTCACCCCGGCCACGATCGGGGTGAACGTGCGGACGATCGGCACGAAGCGGGCCAGCACGATCGCCTTGGGGCCGTGCCGGTCGAAGAAGGCGGCGGCCTTCTCGACGTTCTCCTGCTTGAACAACCGGGAGTCGGGGCGGCGGAACAGGCCCGGCCCCACCTTGCGGCCGAACAGGTAGCCGGCCTGGTCCCCCGCGACGGCGGCGGCCACGATCAGGGCGCAGACCAGCCAGAGCGGCTGGTGCAGGTAGGTGCCGCCGGCCACCAGCAGGCCGGTGGTGAACAGGAGGGAGTCGCCCGGGAGGAAGAAGCCGATCAGCAGCCCGGACTCGGCGAAGACGATGGCGAGGATGCCGAGCAGGCCGAAGGCGGAGATCAGATGGGTCGGATCGAGCCAGGACGGGCCGAGGGCGAGGGTGGTCACAGGGCTCTCCTGGGGATCGAGTCTTGGCAATGAAAGGGTAAAGCAATTACCAAGACTCGATCCGGACGGAGAAGGTTCCCCGGGGGTGCGGGGCTCCTGCGGGGGCTCCCGGGGGCGGGCAGGGAGTGCGGGCAGGGGGTGCGGGCGCAGACGGTTCCCCCGGTCCGAGGGCCGGGAGGCCGGCTCAGAGGCCGTAGCGTTCCACGATGTCCTCGTGGTGGGCGACGTCGGCGCCCGCCGCCTCGGCGAGGGCGGGCCAGGCCAGGGGGTGGGGCCAGGTGGCGGTGAGGCGGTGGAGCAGGGCGTCGGCCTCGGCGGCGGCGGCGGTCGGGGGCACGCCGAGCGCCGCGTAGATGCCGGGCAGCACGCCGTCCTCCTCGGCCGGGTCGGTGATGCTGTACTGCTCCCCGCTGTACGCCCACACCGCGTAGCCGGCCTCACCCAGGCCGTCCCGCAGGGCGCGCCAGGCCTCGTCGCCGGGCCAGCCGCCGTCGATCCAGTACGTCGTGTACCCGGCCGGGTCGAGCAGCGTCAGCATCTCGAAGACCGGCCGCCAGCGCACCCGCTCCGCCTCGGGGGCCTCGTCCCCGGGCGGGGGCTCAAGCAGGGCCGGGGCGAAGACGACGACGTCGCCGTGGTTGAGCGTCAGGTCGTCGCCGAGGACCGGGAGGACCCGGGCGGTGGCCGGGCCGGTGCGCAGGGCGGGGAGGTCGGCGGTGGAGCCGTTGGTCCGGGTGGTGCGGACGGTGATCAGCTGCCACTCCTCCTCCACCGGGCCCTCGGGCTCGTCGAAGTCGATGCCGAGCAGGGCGCCGGTGGAGCGGACCACGGCCCAGTCCCGGTTGGCGGTGGCCGCGGTGATCAGGTGCCAGAGGTCCGGCGGCCGGACCGTCCGGTGCAGTTCCTCCTCGGGCGTGCCCTCGACGGGCAGCGCGTGCTCCAGGAGTTCCTGGTACAGCCGCTGCGCGGTCGCGTGGTCGCCCAGTTCGGTGGCGGCGCCGGCGGCGAGACGGCGGGTGTTGATCCGGTCCGGGTGCTCGGCCAGGATCACCGCGCAGTGCTCGACCACCTCGGCCCAGCGGGCCTCGGCGGCGGCCCAGCGGGCGCGCACCCAGTGCCCGTCGGCCGGACTGGTCGCGGCCAGCCGGTCGGCGAGGCGGCGCACGCCCTCGCCGTCCCCGGCGTCGATCAGCACGGCGCCGAGCAGGCCGGGCAGCACGGCGTCGGTCGGGTCGGCGTCCAGCCGCTCCCACAGCAGGTCGGCGGCGGCCCGAACGTGGCCGAGCCGGCCGAGCACGGCGGCCAGTTCGGCCGCGAGGGCGTTGGCGCCGGCCCGGGCACCCCGGTACCGCTCCAGGGCGACGGAGAGCAGGTCGGCGCCGGTCTCGTGGGGCACCCCCGCCTCGGCCAGGTGGGCCGTCAGCTCCCCCGGCGGGACGGGCAGCGCGGGCTGCGGCAGCGCCTCGGCGGCGGCCCGCAGCCCGGCCACCTCGGCGGCCACGCCGTCGGTGCGGCGCAAGCCGGTGAGCTTGCGCTCGCCCGTCGCGGCGAGCGTGCGGGCCACCGTCCGGGCGCCGCGGGCGACGGCGAGCCGACCCGCCACCAGGAGCAGGTCGACGCACGGGCGGTGGGCGCCGGTCGCGTCGAGGTGGCCGACCCAGCCGGCCAGGACTGCCCCGAGTTCGGCGTCGTTCTCCCAGGCGCCGGCCGCGGCCAGCAGCTCGACCGTCCTGGCCCAGTGCTCGCGCAGGTCGGCGTGGCGCTCGGCGTCGTCGCGGGCGGGCAGCAGGGCGAGGGCCTCGTCGGTGCGGCCGAGCGTGGCGAGCGCGCGGGCCCGCAGCAGGGCGCCCCAGAGCCGGTCGTTCTCGCCCAGGGAGCGCCCACCGGTGCGCTCGGCGCGCTCGGCGGTGTCGAGCAGGCCGAGGACCTCCTCGCACCGGCCGAGCCGGAGCAGGGTGCCGGCACGGGAGTGGTGGTGCTCCAGCGAGAGCCGCTGGCCCGCCGCCAGCATCCGGGCGCCGGCGGCGTCGAGGTGGGCCAGGGCCTCCTCGCCGCGGCCGTCGTCCTCCAGAGCGTCGGAGTACTCGCGGGAGAGGCAGTCGAAACACGAGCGGGCGGGCTCGATCCGCTCCAGCGTCTCGCCGAGCACGGCGAGGCGCTCGGCCGCGTAGCCCGGCCCGTCCACCCGGGCGTGGCAGATCGCGAAGTCCTGCACCACGCAGACGGACTGGGGGCAGCCGGCGGTCTCCTCGCGGTGGGCGAACTCCAGCAGGTCGACGACCTCGGGCAGGGCCTTCTCGCCGTGGTGGCGCTTGTTCAGCAGGTTCTGCATCCGCCAGTGCCGCAGGTAGACCTCGACCCAGGGCAGGCCGAGCGCCCGGGCGGCGGCCAGCGCCTCCGGGAAGACGGCGTCGAGCTCGTCGTTGCGGCCCTCGTTGGCGTGACCGGGCAGCGCGTAGATGGCCTCGGCCAGACGGTGGTGGCCCGCGTCGGACAGCTGCTGGTGGGCCTCGTGCACCCAGGCCCAGATGTCGATCGTCATGCCTTGTCCCCCTGCGTCGTGCTGATGAAGAGTCTGCCGGGCGCCACTGACACCCGACGGGTCGGCGGCCGGTGCGTCACGCGTCGCCGGACAGCGCGCCGGGGCTGTCCGGGACGCCCGTCGGTCCGGCCGGGATCGCGGCGGTCAGGGCGCAGACGGCGGTGGCGACGCCGGCGAGCGCGGCGGCGAGGTCCCCGCCGGAGGAGCCGGCGGGCCCGGCCGCCGCCATGATCACCTTGAGCGAGCGGAGCAGCCCGGCCGCGGTGGCGCTGCCGGTGTGCCCGGAGCGGTACGCGTCGAGCAAGTCCAGCACGGCCGGGCAGGACAGGTTGAGGTAGAGCCGGGCCCGGACCTCGCCGTCGGTACGGGCGGTGAACGCCCGGGCGAGGCGCAGCGCGGCGGACGGGATGCGGGCGTCGGCCCGGTCGTCCTCGATCCGCGCCTTCAGCTCGGCCTCGCGGTCCGGCACCAGGACCAGCGGCAGGCCGGGCGGGTCGAAGCGGGCCGGCACCAGCCGCTCGCCGGGATCGGCGAGCGCGCCGGCCAGCCAGGCCGCCTCCTCGGCGGGCAGCGGGCGTTCCGGGTCGCGGAACAGCGAGCGGTCGCCCTGCTCGCTGCCGAGCTCGACCAGCCGGCAGCCGCGCAGCCGGGCGTAACGGCGCAGGAACGGCAGGACGGCGTACCGCTCGCCGCGGGCGATCGGCACCCGCATCGCCCGGTAGAGCATCTCCTCGAAGCCTCCGCCGCTGCCGAGCGCGACGTGCACCGCGCCCCCGCCCGCCGCGCGCAGGGCGCCCGCGGTCAGGTCACCCTGGGAGGTGGGCACCGGGACGTCGTCGGCGAGCAGCGTGAAGAGCCGGTCGTCGCAGAGCGCGGCGCCCAGGAGGTCCTGGCCGTGCCGGGTGAGGATGCGGCGCCAGGCGGCGGGCCGCAGCCGGGCGGTCTCGTAGAGGCCGTCGACGATGGCGTCGGCGAGGGTCCGCTGGAGCGCGCGGTAGTGCTCGTCGCGCTGGAGGTCCTCGCGGCTGGCGGTGGGGGTGAGGCGGCTGGACTCGACGACGCCGCCGATGAACCCGGCCCAGCCGGGCAGGAGGTCGCGGGCGTCGTCGGCGAGGAGCATGCCGCGCAGGTAGACGGCGAGGTCGCGGTTGTCGCTGCTGCCGTAGGTGCCGCCGTCCTGGACCCACAGCAGGCCGATCGCGTCGGTGCCGCCCTCGACCGGCTCGACCGGGAAGGCGGTGAGCGGTTCGAAGCGGCGGCCGAAGGCGGCGGCGAAGCGCATCCGGGCCTCGTACGGGTCCCCGTCGGCGGGGCGAAGCGCGGCGTCCCGTTCGAGGGTGGGGGTGGGCGACGGGTGGGCGGGGCGGCGCCAGGGCACGTCGACGGCGTTGACGGGCTCCTCGTCGTCGCCGACGAGGACCGGGATCGGCAGCAGGACGCAGTACCGGGCGAGCACCTCGCGCAGGGCGTCCTCGTCGGCGAGGTGGGCGTGTTCGGCCTTGAGCGTGAGCTCGACGACCGTGCCGGGCCGCGGCCGGGCGGGCACCGGCTCGACGAGGTACTGCTGGCCGCCGCGGCTGCGGTAGCGGTGGCCGAGACGGGGTTCGCGGTGCGAGGTGGTGGTGACGACGACCTCGTCGGCCACCGAGAAGGCGGACAGGAAGCCGAGGCCGAAGGCGCCGATCAGGTCCTGGTCGCCGGTGAGTTCGCGCAGCATCCGGGTGTAGCCGGTGCCGACGGTGGCGAGGTAGGCGTGGATCTCCGGCTCGGTGAGGCCGGCCCCGGTGTCCTCGACGGCGACCGTGCGGCGGGCGGCGTCGCCGCGCACCCGGATGAGCCGGTGGTGGTCGCCGTCCGGGTCCTCGAGGAGGCGGCGGGTGTGCGAGTCGTGGGCGTTCTGGACGAGTTCGCGCAGGGCGACCAGCGGGGTGGAGTACAGGTGCGTGGCGAGGACGTTCACCAGGCCGCCGAGATCGACCTCGGTCGTACGCAGTTCCTCGGCCGGGGCGTGGTCGGGCGGGAGACCTTCAGACATGGGAACCCAGTGTGCCAGTGCGACTATCCGGCGACCATTTCTTTCTCCCTGACGGCACCTGGTCAACTCCGTGTTGACCGGCGGGTGTTGTCGAGTCCATTCAGCCCCTCCATCAACTCTCCACCGCCCATGAGTACTTGACCGGATTCGCGCGGTCCTGCCCATTCAGCGGAAATGCCCGCACCATGACACCATCGGGCGAATTGCCACCCATTTGGTGGAGTTCGCCCCTCGCCCTGGTGAATGCTGATCACGCGACGTCAGGCAACGGCGCCACGGAGCGGCCACTCCGGATCGCGCCACATTTCACAGGTCCAGCCCAGGGAGACCAGCGTGTCCCGTATTCGTGCAGCCGCCGCCGTCACCGCCTTCGGTGCCTTCCTCCTCGTCGGCGTCGGTGCCGCCACCGCGCACGCCGACAACGCCGCCGGCGCGGACCAGCACTCCAACAGCAGCGTCGTGAGCAACACCGGCTCGAACAACATCATCGGCAACGTCCACGGCAACGTGGTCAGCACCCAGCAGACGGCCACCGGCTCGGGCGCGAGCAACCAGAACAACGGCCTCGCCGCGACCGGCAACGGCGGCAACATCGGCGCCCTGCAGGGCAACGGCAACCTGGACACCCGCGTGTACTACCCGCACGTCCTCTACTAGGCCCCGGCCGCGTCACTGCCCTCGGCGCAGCCCCGCCCCACACGGGCCGGCTGCCCGCCCCACCAGCGCGGGGCGGGCAGCCGGCCCGGCCCCTTTTCCGGCCGGGGGCGACGGGCGGGTGCTCAGGACACGCCGAGGACGGCCCGGGCCAGACGCAGGAGGCAGTCACCGAGGTCGGGACGGGCGTTGTGCGGGCGGTTCCGGACGCCGTCGTTGATCAGGGCGAACAACGCGTGGACGCGGATCCTGGCCTCCACCGCGTCCTGGTCCGGCCGCACCCGGCGCAGCAGGTCGACCCAGGTCCGCAGGAAGTCCCGGCGGAAGTCCACCGCGACGCGGCGGTCGGGCGGGGCCAGCCGTTCCGTCTCGCTGAGCATCGCGCCCAGGTAGTCGCCGTTGCGCCGGGCGAAGCCGACGTACGCCACCAGGCCGGCCGCCAGCGCCTCCTCGGGCCCGGCCGCGGCCGAGATCGCGCCCTCCACCTCGTGCCCCAGGCGCTCGCGGCTGCGCACCAGCGAGGCGGCGAGCAGCTGCGCCTTGCTGTCGAAGTGCCGGTAGACGCTGGGGCCGGAGATGCCGACCGCGGCACCGAGCTGGTCGGTGCTGACGTTGTCGAAGCCGCGCTCGTGGAACAGCCGGACGGCCGCCGCGAGCAGTTCCTCCCGCCGGGGCTGGCGGACGGGGGCGGCGGCGGGCACGGCGTCGTCGCCGCTCCCGGAGCCGGCGCCGTCGAAGGTCACCGCGAGGACGGCCGCGACCACCTCGCGCAGCACCGCCTCGGCCCGCCGGGGCTGCGGCGCCGCCGACTGGTAGGAGAGCCCGGCGCAGGCCGAGAGCGCCGACCAGCAGAGCAACTCGACGTCCGGCTCCGGCAGCTCCGGGCGCTCGGAGCGCAGGACGGCGCCCATCGCGGCCACATCCGCCCGCAGTTCGCGGCGCAGGGCCGCCCGCCGGGCCGGCGGCAGCAGCCGGGCGTCGCGCTGCACGAGGGTGCCGAGCGGCCGGTGCCCGACGGCGACGCCGGCCAGCGCGGCGCCCAGTGCGGCGGTGGAGCCGGCGGTGCGCAGCCCGTCGGCGAGCGCGTCCAGGCCGAGCCGGACGACGCGGTCGAGGAGTTCGGGCTTGCCGCGGAAGTGCCGGTAGAGGGCGGGCGCGGTGATGCCGACGCCGGCGGCGACCTCGGTCATCGAGACCTGGTGGTAGCCACTGCGGTGGAAGCGGTCGGCCGCCACCGCGAGGATCTGCGCGCGCCGACCCGGGGGCCGTCGGACCACCATGCTGCCGCCCCTCCCGCAGTCCCGCCGCCGCGGCGCCCGGCCGGAACGCCGAGGGAAGGCTAGCAAGGATTCACTTGTCATGGCCCTCGCCCGGCGGCCGCCGGGCGCCCGGCGCCGCGCCGACCCTGGACAGCCGAAGCTACCCGGGATTAACTTGTGGGGCCATCACCTGGCACCTTCAGCTGCACCTTCAGCCGCGACCGGCACCACCGAAGGGAGCGCCCGCGTGCGCCGCACCGTGTTCACCGAGGACCACGAGGCCTTCCGGGAGACCATCCGGGACTTCATCGCGCGCGAGGTCGTCCCGGTCTACGAGAGCTGGGAGGCCGACGGCCACCCCCCGCGCGACTTCTACCGGCAGCTCGGCGCGCTCGGCGTCTACGGCATCGAGGTGCCGGAGGAGTACGGCGGCGCCGGCGAGAGCGGTTTCAAGTACCAGGCGGTGATCGCCGAGGAGGTGGCCCGCGCGGGCGTCAGCTTCGGCTCGTCCGGCGTGCACACCGGGCTGGTGCTGCCGTACCTGCTGGAGTACGCGACCGAGGAGCAGAAGCAGCGGTGGCTGCCCGGCTTCGTCTCGGGCGACATCATGACGGCGATCGCGATGACCGAGCCCGGCGCCGGCTCCGACCTCGCGGGCATCACCACCCACGCGCGCCTGTCCGAGGACGGCACCCACTACGTCCTCAACGGCGCCAAGACCTTCATCACCGGCGGCGTGCTGGCCGACCTCGTCCTGGTCGTCTGCCGCACCGCGCCGTACGACCCGGACAACCGCCGGGCCGGGCTCTCCATCCTCTGCGTGGACACCGACTCCGAGGGCTACACCGTCGGCCGCAAGCTGCAGAAGATCGGCCTGCGCACGTCGGACACCGCCGAGCTGGCGTTCAACGACGTCAAGGTGCCGGTGGAGAACCTGCTCGGCGAGGAGGGCAAGGCCTTCGCCTACCTGACCCACAACCTCGTGCAGGAGCGGCTCGCGATCGCGGTCGGCGCCTACGCGTCGGCCGCGGCGGCGGTGCGGTTCGCGGTGCAGTACGTCAAGGACCGGAAGGTGTTCGGCAAGGCCGTCGCCGAGTTCCAGAACACCAAGTTCACCCTGGCGGACTGCGAGGCCCAGGTGGTGGCGCAGCAGTCGATGGTGGACCGCGCGCTGGAGCTCTACCAGCAGGGCGAGCTGACCGTCGCCGACGCGGCCGCCGCGAAGCTGTTCTGCACCGAGTCGGCGTCCACGGTCATCGACAAGTGCCTGCAGTTGCACGGCGGCTACGGCTACATCCTGGAGTACCCGATCGCCCGGCTCTACACCGACAACCGGGTCTTCCGGATCTACGGCGGCACCAGCGAGGTCATGCGCAGCATCATCGCCAAGTCGCTCGGCCTGTAGAACCCCGCAGGACCCCACGACCGCGGCGGGCCGCACCCCCATGGCGGCCCGCCGTGCCCCGTCCCGCCGCCGGTGCGGCGGTTGCGCCGGACGGGCGAACGTCAGTTCGGCGAGCTGTGCTCGGCGCGCCAGGCCTGCCAGCCGGCGGAGGAGGCCACCCGGGCCTCGCGCAGCGCCCGTTGGGCCAGGGCGGTGGGCGGGATCTCCCGGCTGCGCATCCAGTCGCGGCCGGCGGTGGCCAGCGCCGCGCACACCATCGCCGCCCCGGCCGCGCCGAGCACGGCCCCTACGCCGGTGAGCACCGCGCCTCCGGCCAGGAGTGAGCGGTTGACCCGGAACCCGCTGAGGTAATTCTCGTTGGTCGCCATGTCTCCACGATGCGGGTACCGGGCGAGGTCCGCACGCCGAGCGGCTCCGGGTGCGCGAGCCCGCCGCGTCCGCCAACCTGGGCTCACGAGCAGCCGGGGCGCACCGGACGGGAGGACGCCGTGATGCCCGATCTCGAAGAGCTCGCCGTGGAGCACGCCGCGAAGGCCGCCGAGAGCCCGCACGGGCGCAGCGCCCACCTCGTCCTGCACGACGGCGTGCTGCGACAGACCGTGATCGCCCTGACCGGCGGCACCGCGCTGGACGAGCACACCCCGCCGACGGCCGGCAGCGTGCAGGTGCTGCGCGGCCGGGTCGCGCTGACGGTGGCCGGGCGGCACCAGGAGCTGTCGGCGGGCCAGTTGGCGCCCGTCCCGCAGGAGCGGCACGGGCTGCTGGCGCACGTGGACTCGGTGGTGCTGCTGACCGTCGTCACGACCTGACGGCCGGCGCGCACGGCTCCCCCGGCCCCGCGAGGTCAGCGCGCGGCCGGCTCCGGCACGCCTGCCGCGACCAGCCGCAGCCCGCGCAGGAAGTCCCGCCCGGACGGGGCGAGTTCGGGCGCGGCGAGCCACTGGGCGACGGACCCGGCCAGGAGGGCCTGGTAGAAGGCGCCGCGGGCGAGCTCGTCCTCGGTCTCCGGCACCTCGGGCAGCCCCTGGAACAACGCGGCCAGGCCGAGCCGGCCCTCCTTCTGCGCCCGCGCGAGCGCGTGCGCCAGCTCGGGCGCGTGCGCGGCCTGGGCGAGCGCCTCGAACTGGGCCGCCCAGAGGCCGCGGTGCTCCTCGAAGACGCCCTTGAGGCCCTCCCACACCGCGACGAAGCGCTCCTCGGGGTCGCCCGTGGCCTCGTTCGCGGCGTTGACCACGGCACCCAGGGCCAGACCCATCTCGCCGATCGCCTCGATCATCGCCGCGTTGAGCAGCGCGTCCTTCGAGCCGAAGTGGTAGCCGATGGCGGCCAGGCTGACGCCCGAGGCGGTGGCGACGTCCCGGGCGGTGGTGCGCCCGTAGCCCTTCTCGTACAGGCAGCGCTTGGCGCCCGCCATGAGGTCTTCGCGGTTTCCCATGGCCCCGATCCTACGGAAGGACTGAACAGATGTCTTGCACCGATGTCTGGCACTGTCGTCTTGCACGAACGATTTACACATCCGTTCCAGGCGCGCGGCTGGGACGTCCGTACGGTACTCATCGAGAGCCCACCTCGGGCGGGCTCCTCGCCGTTCCGGGAGACCCCTAGGCTGGTGGCGGCCCTGCGTCGGCCGGTGCCCAAACCCCCAAGCGCCGGCCCGTTGTGGAGGGGACCAGCCGTGTTCGAGCCGGGCCAGGGCGGGGGTCGTCAGCCGTTCCCACCGGGGTCGTCGAAAGACCCCTCGTGGCAGCCCCCCGGGTGCCAAGGTGGGCTCATGGTTGCTGATCACGTGCGCGTGCGCGGGAGTTACGACACGGTGGCGGAGGAGTACCTCGAACGGATCGGGGACGAGCTGGCGCACAAGCCTGTCGACCGGGCCCTGCTCGGGGTGATCGTGGAGGAGGCGGCCGGCGGGGTCGTCGCGGACCTCGGGTGCGGGCCGGGACACGTCGCCGGGTGGCTCACCGGGCACGGCACCGAGGTCGTCGGGATCGACCTCTCCCCCCGCATGGTGGAACTGGCCCGCCGCGAGCACCCGAAGGCCGCCTTCCGCACCGGCGACCTGCTCGACCTGCCCGCCGCGGACGGCGAGTTCGCGGCGGCGGTGGCGCTCTACTCGGTGATCCACCTCGAACCCGGCGAGCTGGCGCCCGCGTTCGCCGAGGTGCGGCGGGTGCTGCGGCCCGGCGGCCTCCTGCTGGTCTCGTTCCACCTGGGCAGCGAGGTGCGGCGGCTGGACGAGTGGTGGGGCCACCAGGTCGACGTGGACTTCCACTTCCTGCGCACCGACGACGTCGCCGCGCACCTCACCGCCGCCGGATTCGCCGTCGAGGCCCGGCTGGAGCGCGAGGGCCTGCCCGAGGAGGCCCCGACCCGGCGCGGCTACCTGCTGGCCCGGCGGACGGACTGACGCTCCACCCGGGGGTGGAAGCACGCACGTCCACCCCCGGGCCCGTGCGGGACCCGCCGGGTGGGAGGACCGTGATGGGTACGCGGCCCGCCGCCCGCGCCCGCGCTCCCCGAGCGTCAGGAGCCCCCCATGTCCCTGCCGAGCCTGCTCTCCGTCCTCGGTGTCCTCGCCTGGGCCGGCTACGAACTGCTGCTGCGCCGCCGCGAGGACTCCGCCGCCGCCACCTGGCGCGCGGACGACCACGACCGCGGCTCGACCCGGCTGCTGCTCGCCTGCTACACCGCCGCCGTCCTGGCGGTGGTCCTCCTCGGCCGCGCGTCGGTCGGGGAACTGCCTGTGTGGGCACGCTGGTTCGGCGTCGCACTGATCGGCGCCGGGCTGGCCCTGCGGGCCTGGGGCATGCGCACCCTGGGCCGCCTCTACACCCGCACCCTGCGCACCGTGGACACCCAGGAGGTCGTCCGCACCGGCCCGTACCGACTGATCCGCCACCCCGGCTACTGCGGCAGCCTGCTGGTGTGGACGGGCTACGCGCTCGGCCTCGGCAGCTGGCCGGCCACCGCGATCGTGTTCGCGTTGCTGCTGGCCGCCTACGGCTGGCGGATCGCCGCCGAGGAGCGCCTGCTGGTGGCCGCCCTCGGCCCCGCGTACGCGCAGTACCGGCGGGAGTCGAAGCGGCTGGTTCCCTTCGTCTACTGAGCCCAGCCGAGCCCCTCCCCCGTGACCTTCGACACCCCGGCCGGGGCGGTCCGGCCGGGGCCGCGGCACGCGCGGTCCGCTTGAGCGGCACCCGCATTTCGGCCAGCGTTTCCCGGGCGGTGTATCCGTTCCGCACCGGGGCCAGGCATACTGGCCGGACGGGTACTTTGCCCTCCCGTGACTCTAGACAAGAAGGGACCGGTGGCCAGGGATGCTGCGGAACGGTCTTGAGCCCTGGCACATCTTGGTGGTGCTGGCGGTCGTAGTCCTGCTGTTCGGATCGAAGAAGCTGCCGGAGATGGCCCGTGGCCTCGGCAAGTCGATGCGCATCCTGAAGGCGGAGACGAAGGCGATGCGCGAGGACGACACCCCGGCCGAGGCCGCGGGCACCGCGCAGAGCACCGCCCAGCAGCCGGCCGACCGCCCGGCCGTCACCCCGACGAACGTCACCAAGGCGACCGAGACCAAGCGGCCCGAGACGACCGTCTGAGTCCCGTCGGACCACCCGGAGGCCCCCGGCACCGTCACCGCGACGGCACCGGGGGCCTCCGGCGTTCCCGGGCGCCCCACTTCGCGATCCCGAGTGGCCCTCCCCGGTGATCCGCTGCCTCCTGGGAGCCACCGCCGGGAGGGAACGGCGCCGGCGCATGCGGCCCGACGCACCGTCCGACGAGCCGAGCCCGGCCGCCGGCCCGCCTCCCCCGCCTGCCGGCCCGGCCGGCAGCGCGCCCGCGGCGCCCGGACGGAGCACGCGCGTGGGCGCCCCGGCCCCGGCGGCCGCAGACTGGACGGGATGTCACAGAAGCCGCACCGCATCGACCTCCGGGCCGCGGGCTGGCTGCTCGGTTCGCTCACGGCGCTGATGACCGCGTACTTCACGCTCCCGCTGCACTTCCTCGGCGGTCACCGGCCGGTGCTCAGCTGGTGCATCCTGATCGGCGCCCTGACCGCCCTGAGCGGCCTGCTGCTCGCGAAGATCCGGGGGGTGCTGCGCGGGACCACCCGCCAACCGGTGGCCTGGCTGATCTTCGTGATCTGCCTCTCGGTGGTCATCTTCGCCGCCACGTACTACGTCTTCGCCGCGCAGCAGGGCGAGTTCGAGGGCCTGCACTCCCGGCTGGACGGGCTCTACTTCACCGTCGTCACGCTGGCCACCGTCGGCTACGGCGACATCACCCCGGCCGGCCAGGGCGCCCGGCTCGTGGTGATCATCCAGATCGTGTACAACTTCGTCTTCCTGGCCTCGGCGGCCGGCACGCTCTCCCGGACGATCCGCTCGAACGTCGAGACCAGGCTCCAACGCGAGGACGGGCCCTAATCGTTCTGGTTGTCGGCGGCCGTGTGGAGTGCGGTGAACAGCGCGCCGAGCCGCGCGTTCCAGTCCTTGCCGGTCGGGCCGTCGATCGCGCGCTTCTTGGCCAGGTCGCGGACCAGCTTCTGGGCGTCCTTCAGGTCCTGGACGGCGTCGTCGGGGCTGCCCTCGTTGAGGCGCGCGGCGGCGTCGTCGAGGACGCGCAGGAGCTCCACCTGGTGGTCGCGCTCCTTGCCGGCGATCTGCGTCTGGGCGACGGCCTGGCGCAGGGCGTTCAGCTGGACGGCCGGGGACTGGTTGCGCGGGACGGTCGGAGAGGGGGCGGACGGGCCGGGCACGGTGGTCGGCGCGGCGCTCGGGCTCGGGGCGGTCGTGGCCGGCGCGGGCGCCTGCGTGGCGGGCGCGGCGGCGGTGGCGGCCGGCTTCCTGGCGGCCGCGTTGCCCGGCGGCCCGTCGAAGGCGGTGAGGGCGATGGCGGCGACCCCGGCCAGGCCCGCCACGCCCAGGGCGCCCAGGACGAGCGGCTTGCGGCTGCGCGCCGGCCGGGCGGGCGCCGGGGGCTCCACCGGGACCGGCGCCATCAGGGAGGTCGCGGGGGCCTGGGGCGGGAGCAGCGTCGTGTGCTGCTGGTCGGGGTGCCCGGCCGCGATCGGCGGCAGCATCTGAGTGGGCGCGGCGGTGGCGAGCAGTTCCGCCGTCGGGTCGCCGACGGCCAGGCCCGGGACGGTGGCGAGGAGCTCGGCCCGCGCCGCGGTGGCGTCCGCCGGGCGGTCCGCCGCGTTCTTGGCGAGCAGCCGCAGCACCGCGGCGTCCAGCGCGGGCGGCAGCCCGGGGCGGCGCGCGGACGGCGCCGGCGGCTGCTCGCTGACGTGCTTGAACGCGATCGCCACCGGCGTATCGGCGGTGAACGGCGTCCCGCCGGTCAGCATCTCGGTCAGCACGCAGCCGACGGCGTAGAGGTCGGTGCGGCCGTCCAGCTCGGCGGCGGTGGCCTGCTCGGGCGACAGGTACGCGGCGGTGCCGAGCACCGTGGCGGTCTGGGTCAGGTTGTTGGAGGAGCCGGCCCGGGCGATGCCGAAGTCGACGACCTTCACCCCGCCGTCGTCGGTGATCATGATGTTCCCGGGCTTGATGTCCCGGTGCACCAGCCCGGCCGCGTGTGCGACCGCCAGCGCCTCGCACACCGCCGCCGCGATGCCCACGGCGCGCTCCACCGGCAGCTGCGGCTGCTGCGCCAGCACCGCCGCCAGCGAGCGCCCGTGCACCAGCTCCATGACGATGTACGGCGAGCCCTGGTCCACGCCGGAGTCGAAGACCATGACGATCCTCGGGTGCACCAGCATCGCGGCGTGCTGCGCCTCCCGGGAGAACCGCTCGACGAAGCGCGGGTCGTCGGCGAGGCCCCCGTTGAGGACCTTGACGGCCACCTGGCGTCCCAGCACGCGGTCCACGCCGCGCCAGACGGTGGCCATGCCGCCGACGCCGAGTATCTCGACGAGTTCGTAACGCCCGTTGAGCGCCCGTCCGATCACCTGGAACTCCCCTCACGCCGTGCCCGGGTTCCCGGGCCGCCTCGTGCACCCGTGCACGATAGCCGCCGACGTCCGCGCCGCCCGGAGCGGCGTCCGGGCCGGTCCGGGCCGGGGCCGCCGGAGGACTTCACGCGCGTCGTGGCGGCGGCGGTTCCGCGTGGCTGTCGCGGAGCCTCCCCGCGAGGGGAGGGGGAGGCGGCCGGGGAACCGGGCAGCGGATCCCCGACCGCCCGTTCGGGGTGTGTGTGGCCCGCCCGGACTGCGGGCGGGCGGGCCACACGTTCCGGGCCGGGCGGGCCGGCGGCGCGTCCGGGGTGAGCGCCTGCCGGTCCGGCCGGGGGCCGGCCGGGTGGACGGTGGGCACGGGGGAGCCGACCGGCCACCCGGGGTCTCGGGTGGTCGCCGCGGCGCCGCGGGTGTCGCGGTGCCGCAGGTCCTGCGGTGGTGCTGGGTACTGCGGTCTGCGGGGTACTGCGGTGGTGCTGTCCTGCGAGTGGTGCCGGGTACTGCGGTCCTGCTGTCCTGCGGTCCTGCTGTCCGGATGGGCGGCGAGCCCGGGGGGATTCGCCCACCGCCCACCCGGAGTCCTGTGGGGTCACCCCTGGGCGGCCTGCCGGTCCTGCCCGCTGGGGCGGACGTCGGGCAGTGCGGGCGAGGCCGGGAGCGTCGGCCCGGTCCGGCCGGGTTTGGCTCCGTCGCCGTTGGTGGTGTTCCCGCCGGCGGTGCCGCCGGAACCGCCGTTGCGGCCGTTGCCACCGTCGCCGTTGCCCTTCCCGCCGGCGGCTCCGGAGCCGCCGGCACTACTGCCGCCGGAGCCGGCGCCTTGGCGGTCGTCGTGGGTCGGCTGCGGGGCGGCGCTGCCGCGGGCGTCGTCGCCCGCCCGGCCGAGCGCCTCCCCGCAGAGACCCTCCACCTTGTCCGGGCCGCCCGCCGCCTCGACCAGCGGGGCGAACACCGGGTCCAGGACCAGCTGCCGCGGGTGCTCACCCTTGGCCGTCCGGTCGCCGAACACGTGGCAGAGGGCGACCAGCGCGGCGGAGAGGGGCTGGGGGGCCCGTCCCGTCGCGGAGGGGGTCCCGGGCGTCGGGGAGGCCGACGGCCCGAGACCCTGGGCGCCGCCGCCGGAGCCGCCGGCGGACGGGCCGTTGAATGGCCGGGGCGAACCGCCCGGCGTCGCGCTGCCCGGCCCGTGCTCGGACGACGTGCCCGTGGCGCCGCCGTTCGCGAGGGTGCGCTCGGGCCCGGCGCCGCGACCGAGGGGGGAGGGCAGGTTCCCGGTGCCGGCGGCGACCGCGACCCCGCACAGCGCCGTGGCGCTCAGCACGGCGGCCACGGCCTTCGTGCTGAAGGCCCTGGCGAGGGCGGCGGTTGCCATCGATCGTCTCCGGACGGGTGCGGTCGTTGCTACGGGGTCGGGCGCGAGACGGGCCTCCCGGAACGCGGTCAGGGCGGCCTGCTCCCCGGTCAGCTCGGCGGCCGTCGCCGGGGCGGCGGCCGCGGCGAGTACCCGGGCGACCTGCCCGGCGGCGTCGCCGTCCGGTCCGGTGAGCGAGGCGTCCTGCCCGGCCGACGGGCCGCCCACGGCACCGCCGAGCAGCTGCTCGGCGGCGTCACGGTCGATCCGACGGGATCGGTTGGTGCTCATCTCATGTCCTTCAGCGTCGCGGCCCGGCGTTCTGTCACACCCTGCGGAGGAATTTTTTTCGCGGCCCTCCCGGAGGCCTTCCCGGAGGGTGTCCCCGGCTCCAGTCCGGCCGTCCGAGCGGCCGGGATCCCGCGGTCGGATCCCGGTCCGGCGCCCGGCCCGAACGACTGCTCCAGCAGCTTGGCGAGCCGGCGCAGCCCCCGGTGGGCGGCCATCCGGACGGTGCCGGCCCGTTTGCCGAGCACCTGCGCGGCGCTCTCGGCGTCGAGTTCCATCACCACGCGCAGCAGCACCGCCTCGGCCTGGTCGCGCGGCAGCCGGGAGATCAGCGCGAGCGCGTCGCCGGTGCCCACCCGGGCGAGCGCGGCGCCCGCGGTGTCGTCCCCGGCGGACAGTTCGGCGAGGTACTCGAAGGGCAGGTCGGCCACCGGGCGGCGGCGCCGGGCCCGCAGGTGGTCCAGCGCGCGGTTGCGGGCGATGGTGGCGGCCCAGCCGCGGAAGCCGTCGCCGTCGCCGGAGAAGCCGCGCAGGTCGCGGGCGACCTGCAGCCAGGTCTCGGAGGCGATGTCCTCGGCGTCCTGCGCGTCCTCGGGCCGCCCCCCGACGAGGACCCGCAGGTAGCGCAGCAGGCCGGGCTGGACGGTCCTGAAGAGGAGCCGGAACGCCTCCTCGTCACCGTCCTGCGCGGCCCGCACCGCCTCGGTCAGGTCCGCGGGGGCGGGGGCCGGGCCCGGTGGCGGGGCGGCGGGTGGTACTGGTCCGGACCGGTTTTCGGGGCTCCCGGTGCCCGCTCCGGGGCGCTCTGCACTCTGCACCCGCCACATCATGCGCCATCCGCGCGCCGCGGGCGGGCCCGACCTCGGACCGGCCCGCCCGGGGCCCGGGGTCCCGTGGACGACCGCCGTTCACCCGAGGCCCCGGCAGAGCCGTCCGGCCTACCTCGTCCGTGGGCGAATCGCCCGGGTCCGCCGCGCCCTCGCGATCGCCGCCCGTCCGGGGCGTGCCGTCCGTCACGCCCGCGCCTCCGCGCGCCCCCGCCTGCCGGCCTGCGCCGACCCCGCGTCCGCCCCGCGGACCGTCCACGGCGTCGAGGTCCGGCGGGCCCGGATCGGCGAGGTGCTTGCCGGTCGGCGACGCGGCGGTGACTCCCCGGGACCGCGCCGGACCGCGCCGGACGACGCGACGACGCGACGGCCGCCGTCCGCTGTCCGCCGTCCGCCGTCCGCCACCACGCCCTGCCCGAGCCGCGCGGCCGAGGTGTGAAAGCACAGGTCACGGGCCGTTCCCGGCACCCCCGGCGGGGCGGTGTCACGACGCGCACCATGACGTCTGTCATGCGGATCCGGCAACGGACGACACTGATCTGACGGAGGGTCGCGGCGGAAAACTGGAGGCACGACGCGGGCACCGGCCCGCGGCCACCAGCGGGGAGGAACCCACCATGAGCCAGACCCTCAGCGCCGTCGCCACCGAGGCCGCCACCACCCCGGCCGCCGAGGCCGCCCCGGCCGGCGCGGAGAAGCGGGCGAACCCGATGGGCTCCGCGTTCCGCCCGCTCCTCCTGGACGTCGCCGCCCCGCTCGCCGGCTACTACCTGCTCCACTCGGCCTTCGGGATGAGCGAGTTCGCCGCCCTCGCCTGGAGCAGCGCCGTCCCGGCCGCCCGGACGGTCTTCGGCCTGCTGCGCGAGCGCACCCTGAACCTGTGGGCCGCGCTGATGCTGGCGGTCAACCTGGCCGGCCTGGCACTCACCTTCCTCACCGGCGACGCCCGGATGATGCTCGCCAAGGACGGCCTGCTCAGCGGCAGCGTCGCGGTGGCCATCCTGGTCTCCGCCCTCGTCGGCAAGCCGGTGATGACCCCGGTGCTGATGCCCTTCCTGACCAAGGGCGACCACGCCCGCGCCGCCGCCTGGCAGCGGCTGGTCGAGGGCCGGGCGGCCGCCTCGCGCTCCTTCCACCGCCACGAGCGCCTCTTCTCGGCGATCTGGGGCACCGCGCTGCTCGGCGAGTGCGCCGCCCGCGTGATCGGCGCCTTCACCCTCCCTGTCTCGACCATGGCCTGGCTGTCCACCGTCTTCCTGATCGGCGCCATCGTGGCCGGCTCGATGCTCGGCCAGACCGCCGCCGAGCCGATGGCGAAGCTGGTCACCGCCGAGGCCGACGCCCCGACCGCCGCCTGATCGGCCGCGCTCCCTCGACGCTCCTCCTGAACAGCGGGTTCCCACCGGTCGAACGGCGAGGAACCATCCGGATCTCCCGATAGTCCTTCATAACGAGGGGGTAACGGGCCCCCGGACGACGAAACGGGGAACCCCATGGACCGGACGCACGCGCAGACCACCGCCGAGGACCGCACCCTCGTCTGGGACGGCTGCCTGAACGTCCGCGACCTGGGCGCACTGCCCACCGTCTCCGGCCGCCCGACCGCCCACGGCGCGATCGTCCGGGCCGACAACCTCGACCGCCTCACCGCCGAGGGCTGGGACGCCCTCCTCGACCACGGCGTCCGCACCGTCGTCGACCTGCGCAACGCCGAGGAGCACAAGCCGCTCCTCCCCCGCCCCGAGGGCGTCGAACTGGTCCGCGTCCCGCTGGACGAACTCGCCGGCCCCGCCTGGTGGGAGGCGTACGGACGGCTGGACGGCACGCCGCTCGCGCTCCGCCCCTACCTGGACCACTGCCCGCACGCCGCCGCCGAACTGGTCACCACCGTGGCCGGCGCCCGGCCCGGCGGCGTGGTCGTCCACTGCGGCGCCGGCCGCGACCGCACCGGCCTCGCCGCCCTCCTCCTGCTCGCCCTGGCCGGGGTCCGCCCGGCCGCGATAGCCGAGGACTACCTGCTCAGCGGGCCCAACGTCCGCCCCCTGTACGGGATGCTGGGCCTGCCGGACCCGTACCGCCGGATCGACGCGGTGCTCACCGAGGCCGGCACCACCGCCGAGGCCGCCCTGGCCGACACCCTGGACGGCTTCGACCCGGTCGGCTACCTGCTCGCCGCCGGCGTCACGCCGGCCGACATCGCCGCCGTCCGGGCCCGGCTGCTGCCCGCGGCCTGACCGCCCGTCGACCGCGCTCGCAGCCGGTCGTTCACCACAGCCGGTCGACCGTCCCGGGGTGGAGGGCGATCCTGCTCCGCGGGAAGTCCGCCCGGCGGCGCTCGGCGCGTGGCGTGAAGAACGCCGCCATCGTCACCTTGTCGAAGCCCTCCCGGTCGCTGGGGAACGGATCCTCCGCCGTGCCCCCGACCAGGACCGCACCCGGCAGCCACTCCCAGCCCGCGCCCTCGTAGAAGCCCCGCAGCCCGCTGTCGCAGGTGAACAGCCCGAGGTCCGCGCCGCGCTCCCGGGCGGTGGTGCGAGCCGCCGCCACCAGCCGCCGGCCGTGCCCGAGGCCCCGGCAGGCCGGATCGGTGACCACGGTGGACAGGCCGCTCGCCGCGTACGTGCGCCCGGCGTGGACGATCTCCTTGGAGAGCACGTCCAGCGCGGCCACCACCCGGGGACCGTCCAGCAGCAGCATGGAGAGCGGGCGCAGCGCCGGATCGTGCACGGGCTCCGCCGACGGGCCGGGCGGGCCGGGCCACGCCAGATCCTGCAACTCGGCCACCCGCAGCTTGAGTCCGGCCGGCACCTCGGCCTCGGGCAGGGTGAGGATCCGCAGGTCAGCCGCCATCTCCGCCACCTTCGCTCCGCTCCGTCACCCGACCGTCCGAAGCCTACCCGGCAGTATCGTCAACTATCGGTTGACGATACTGCCATCGACAACCTACGGTTGACGCATGGAGAATCCCGTTGTTCCCAGCACGACTCCGCTGCGCCTCGACGACCTGATCACCGCGATCAAGAAGGTCCACACCGACGCGCTCGACCAGCTGTCCGACGCGGTGATCGCCGCGGACCACCTGGGCGACCTCGCCGATCACCTGATCGGCCACTTCGTGGACCAGGCCCGCCGCTCCGGCGCGTCCTGGACCGACATCGGCCGGAGCATGGGCGTGAGCAAGCAGGCCGCCCAGAAGCGCTTCGTCCCCAAGGACCCCGCCACCCCCAACGACCTCGACCCCAGCCAGGGCTTCGCCCGCTTCACCGACCGCGCCCGGCACGTCGTCGTGGTCTCCCAGGAGGAGGCCAGGAACGCCGGCAACGCCGAGATCACCTCGGAGCACCTGCTGCTCGGCCTGATCGCCGAACCCGAGGGCATCGGCGCCAAGGCGCTCGCCGCCCAGGGCGTCAGCGCGGAGGCGGTCCGCGCCGCGGCGGGCGCCGCCCTGCCGGCCCCGGCCGGCGAACTGCCCGCGCTGATCCCCTTCGACGCGCAGGCCAAGAAGGTGCTGGAGCTGACCTTCCGCGAGGCGCTCAAGCTGGGCCACAACTACGTCGGCACCGAGCACATCCTGCTCGCCCTGCTGGAGCAGGCGAACGGCACCGGCGTGCTCGCCGACCTGAACGTGGACCGGGCGCAGACGGAGGCCTTCATCTCGGAGGCCATCGCCGCCATCATCGCCGCCCGGCAGGAGGACCCGACGGCGCCGTGAGGCACGGGAGGGTCTCCGGGACGGTCGACCGTCCCGGAGACCGCCCCGCCGCCCTGACGCTCCGTCAGAATCCCGACACGGTCGTGGTGACGATCCGCACCCGTCCGTCGACGGCCGCCTCCAGCGCGGCCCGCAGCCGCGCCGACCGGGACGGGCCGAGCAGGACGAGCGCCTCCTCGTCGGGGACCCAGCGGTAGTCGTCGAGCTCACCGGCCGGGACGGTCACGGGGGTGCCGTCCGGGACGGTGCCGAAGTCGAAGAGCAAGTGCTCGGCCGGGTGGTCGAGTTCGTCCGAAGGGTGGGTCCAGGAGATCGCCAGCAGGTCGCCGGCGGCCCGGACGATGCCGGTCTCCTCCTCCAGCTCCCGCGCCGCGCACTCGGCGGGGCCCTCGCCGAGGTCGATCGTGCCGCCGGGGAACTGCCAGTGCTCGCGGTACCCGGCCTTCACGATCAGGATCCGCCCGGACTCGTCCCGCAGCAGGCAGCCGGCCGCGGCGTAGATCCGCGGCAGGGAAGCCAGCCACTCCTCACGGGACTTCAAGGGCTCAGCCGACACGACGGTCCTCCTCGGCACGGTGCCGGCAGCCGGTGACTGCGGCAACGGTGGTCTGTGCGGCCCTACTCTGCCACCGCGGCCGCGGGGCGGACGGACGAGGTGGACCCGCAACCCCGCATCGGGAGTGGGCCGGAACCGGCACCGGACCGATGAGTCGCGGCCGCCGGAGCGGTCCAATCCGCATGGAGACCAAGCGAACCACCACCGGCCGGACGCTCACCTGCGACCTCGGCGCGCTCGCCGCCCCCGACCTGACGGTCGTCGACGCTCTCGCCCGGTTGCGGCTCGCCGCCGCCCGGCACGGCGTGCGCGTGCTGCTGCTGAACGCGAGCGGCCCGCTGCGGGAGCTGCTCGCGTTCAGCGGGCTCGCCGACGTCCTGCCCGCGGCGCCCGGGCCCGCGGCGTGCGGACTCGCTGCGGGCGGACCCGCATCGCGCGAACTCCCGGCGGGCGAACTCCGGGCGGGCGGGCGGCTACTCGGCGTCCAGCCGGTCCGGGAGGCCGAACAGCGGGAAGAGCACGTCGGTGTCGAGGAAGTTGGTGAGCCCGGTGATCCGGCCGCCTGACACCTCGGGCACGATCAGCGCCCACGGCTCGTGCCCGCCCGCCGGACTCGGCCGGTACTGCGCGAAGGCCGGACCGCCGTTGGCCGTCACCGGGAGCAGGCGCGAGCCGCGGCAGCCGCAGCCGGGGCCGAGCATCCACGCCCGGATCTCGTCCTTGCCGCGCAGCCACATCGCGAACGGCGGCATGTTGAGCGTGACGTCCTCGTGCAGCAGCGCGGCGAGGCCCGCCATGTCGTAGGCCTCGAAGGCGCTGACGTAGCGGTCCAGCAGTGCGCGGTGGTCGTCGTCCAGCGCGGGCGCCGGACGCGCGGACGCCCCTTCGCCGGCGAGCACCGCGCGGGCGCGCTGGAGCGCGCTGTTGACCGAGGCCACCGTGACACCGAGCAGCTCGGCCACCTCGGCCGCCCGCCAGCCGAGCACCTCCCGCAGGATCAGCACCGCGCGCTGGCGCGGCGCGAGGCGCTGGAGCACCGCCACGAAGGCCAGCTTCACCGACTCGCGCTGCGCGGCGACGTCGGCCGGGTCGCCCGTCTCGGGCAGCACCCGGCCGTCCGGCGCGGGGCCGATCCACGTCATCTCGGGCAGCTGGGCGTCACTCGCGGTGGCGACCGTCACCGGGCCGGCCAGGTCCATCGGACGGGCCCGGTTGTTGCGGCCGTTCAGCGCGTCCAGGCAGACGTTGGTGGCGATCCGGTACAGCCAGGAGCGCAGGGCGGACCGGCCCTCGAAGCCCTTGTGGCCGCGCCAGGCGCGGACCATCGTCTCCTGCACCGCGTCCTCGGCCTCGAAGACCGATCCGAGCATCCGGTAGCAGTAGCCGGTGAGTTCGGTCCGGTACCGCTCCAGCTGGAGCTCCACCGGCTCCTCGGTGATCACGTCAGTCATCGCGCGCCCCCGTCGCCCTGGCCGCCCTTCGGCCGACGGGACGACCGTACCGCAGGGGTCCGACAAGTCGACCCGGCAAGATCCGGCGGCCGCCCCTCCAGGACTTGAGCAGCCGCCGGGGGCGGACGTCCCGCGCGGACGTCCGCCCCCGGCGGCGTTGGCCCCGCTCAGTGCGCGGAGTGCTTCTCGGCGCCGCGGTGCCGGTGGCCCTTGAGCTCGGCGTGCATCGCCGGAGCGGCGTGCGCCGCCGCCGTCCCGGTGTCGCGCCCGCCGTGCCGGAACGGGTCGCTCGCGGCGTACCCGGCGGCCGCGGCGGAGGTGCCGGCCGTGCGGACGCGTGGAGCGAGCCGCTCGGGGCTGCTGGCCATGCCGCGGCGCTCCAGCAGTTCCTGGGTGCCCTGGCGGAGCTTGGCGGTGCTGGCGGGTGTTCGCTTGGTCATCGTCGGCCTCCCTTCGGCGGTCACCGACGGCGACGGACGTCGGCCAGTGGCCGCTCGGGCGCTGCGCTTCGAGGTGTGGGACGAGCGCTATGTCCGGATTTTATCCGGCCCGGGGCCGACCGCCACCGGGAATCCGCGGGAACCTCGGGAGCCCCGGGGCGCAGCGGGCCGCGCAGCGGGCGGACCGCTCAGCCCATGACCTCGTGGACGAAGCACCAGCGCCAGTCCTCCCCCGGCTCGTACGAGCGGATCACCGGGTGCGAGGAGGCGTGGAAGTGCGCGGTGGCGTGCCGCCCGGGCGAGAAGTCGCAGCAGCCGACGTGGCCGCAGTCCAGGCAGATCCGCAGGTGCACCCAGTCCCGCCGGCCCTCGGCCAGGCAGTCGGCGCAGCCGTCGGCGGGCGGGGCGGGCCGGATGTCCCGGGGGGCCATGGCGAGGTCTTCGCAGGCGGCGGTCATGCCCGCAGGGTAGTGACGCCCACCCCGGGCGGGGCGCGAAGACACGCCCGGGTCGGGTCGCGGAACGGCGGCTCACCCCACCCGGGCCGGGCTCCCGTCCGCCGTCCAGCTCGCCAGCAGCGCGAGCTTCTGCGCGGTCGGCGAGCCGGCCGGGGCCGTGAACGCGACCAGCAGCTGTTCCGGCGAACCGTGCACGCCCAGGGTCTCGTAGCCGAAGTCGAGTTCGCCCACCAGCGGGTGCCGGATCAGCTTCACCCCGTGGGACTTCTCGCGGACCTGGTGGTCGGCCCACAGGCGGCGGAACTCCTCGCTGCGCACGGACAGTTCGCCCACCAGCGCGCTCAGCTTCGGGTCCTCCGGGTGCAGCCCGGCATCGCGCCGCAGGTAGGCGACGGTCTCCGCGGCCACCGCCTCCCACTGCACGTAGAACTCGCGGGCCGCCGGGTCGAGGAACACCTGCCGGGCGCCGTTGGTGTCGCCGCCCGGACGGGAGGAGTAGCCGTGCACCGCGTCCGCCAGGCCGTTCCACGCGAGGACCTCCATCCGGCGCCCCACCACGAACGCCGGCACCCCGGCCATCATGTCCAGCAGCAGCCGGGTGCCCTCGCGCACCTGCTGCCGCCCGCGCCCGGCGGCGGACGGCTTCGGCGGACGGGCCAGCGACCGCAGGTGCGCCGCCTCCACGTCGTCCAGGCGCAGCACCCGCGCCACCGCGTCCAGCACCGCGTCCGAGGCGCTGCCGCCCCGGCCCTGCTCCAGCCGGACGTAGTAGTCCACGCTCACGCCCGCGAGCTGCGCCACCTCCTCCCGGCGCAGCCCCGGCACCCGGCGGCGGCCGTGCGAGGGCAGGCCCACTTCCTCGGGCTGGATCCGGGACCGGCGCGAACGGAGGAAGTCCCCCAGGCTGTTCTCCATGCCCGGCAGCGTAGTCCCGGCGTGGTCGCGGGAGGGTGGTACTGCCGTTCCCAGGAAGGGAGTTCCCGGGTACGCGTTTCCCGGGTACGCGATTCCCGGGAAAGGCGCGGCCCTGGGTAGCCGCTCGCCACCGCCGCAGAGTGGTCGTCGTCAGCACGACCGACCGATCCCCGGAGCCTCCCGATGAGCTACCCCGCCCTCGCCACCCGCACCGCAGTCGTCACCGGAGCCGCCAGCGGCATGGGCGCCGCCACCGCCCGGCTGCTCGCCGCCGGCGGCGCCCGCGTCGCCCTGCTCGCCCGGCGCGCCGACCGGCTCGCGGACCTGGCCGCCGAGATCGCCGAGGAGGGCGGCCAGGCCGTCGCCGTCACCGCCGACATCACCGACCAGGCCTCCGTCGACGCCGCCGCCGGGGCCGTCCACGCCGCCTTCGGCCCGGTCGACCTGGTGGTCAACAACGCCGGCGTGATGCTGCCCAACCCGCTCGACGACGGCCGCATCGACGAGTGGGCCCGCATGATCGACACCAACCTGACCGGCGCCCTGCGGATCGTCCGCGCCTTCACCCCGGACCTCGTCGCGGCCGCCGCCGAGGGGCGCACCGCCGACCTCGTCAACGTCTCCTCCATCGCCTCGCACGTCGTCTTCCCCACCTACGCGGTCTACGGCGCCACCAAGGCCGGCCTCACCCAACTGTCCGCCGCGCTGCGCACCGAGCTCGGCCCCCGCGACGTCCGGGTCAGCGCCGTCGAGCCGGGCCTCACCGACACCGAACTCGGCGGGCACATCGACAACCCGGCCCTGCGCGAGCAGCTCGGCGGGATGTTCGAGGCGATCCCGGCCCTGGGCGCGGACGACATCGCCGACCTCATCGCCTACACCGTCAGCCGCCCCCGGCACGTCAACCTGCGCCACATCGTCGCGCTGCCGACCCGGCAGGCGTGACGAGCCGCGGCGGCCCCGGCAGGCGTGAGGTCACCGCGCGCCCTCGGGAGGGCATGGGAGCATGCCCCCCGTGGCAATCGTGACGGGGAGAACGGACGACGGCACCGGCGGCGCGGGGGCCGACGGTGCCGGGACGGGCGCTGCGCCCGGGCACGTACCGGGGCAACGGCCCCGGGAGGCGGAGCACGCTCCCCCGCCCGGAGGGCACGGGGGCGTCCCGGCCCGGGTGCTCGACACGGGCCGAATACGGCAGCCGGTCGCCCTCGTCCGGCTGCTCACCGGCCTCCTCGGTACCGCCCTGACACTCCTGCTCGCCGACTACGCCCGCGCCACCACCAGCGGCCTGGCCGCCGACATCTCCGAGGCCACCGAACTGGTGCCCCGCCCCCTCGCGGGCCTCGCCGGCGGCCTCACCACCGCCGCCGTCCTGCTGCTGCCCGTCGGCCTCGCCGTCCGCCGCCTCCTGGGCCCCGACCGGCGGCGCGCCCTCCAGCAGGTCTCCGACGGCCTGCTCGCCGCCGTCCTCGCGTACGGCGCCACCCTCGCCGTCGGCCTGTGGGCCGACGGGCTCGCCCCGGCCTCCCTGCTCGCCTCCCTCACCCAGGCCCTGCCCGGCGGCCACCCCGGGCACACCGAGCCCGTGTACGGGTACCTCGCCCCCGTCCTCGCCTTCCTGACCGCCTCCGGCAGCCGCGAACGGCGCCTGCCCTGGACCGTCCTCGCCCTCTCCGGCCTGGCCGGACTCGCGGCCGGGTACGCCACCCCCACCGCGCTCCTCCTCGGCCTGCTCCTCGGCTGGACCGCCGCCCACGGCGTCCTCTACGCCGTCGGCACCCCGGACCCGCGGCCCCGTCCCGCCGAGATCCTCCGCAGCCTGCGGGAGACCGGCCTGCGGCCCACCGCCGTCCAACCCGCCGGGCCCTACCGCCACCTCGTCCGGCAGGCCGACGGCCGCCCCGACCTCGACGTCCAGGTGCTCGACCGCCAGGCCGTCACCGCCGCCGCCCTGCACCGCGCGTGGCGCCGCCTGCGGCTGCGCACCGCCCCCCACCCGCGCGCCCTGCGCTCCCCCCGCACCGGTCTGGAGCACGAGGCCCTGGTCTCGTACGCGGCCGTCGCCGCCGGCGTCCGCACCCGCCGCATCGCCGCCACCGCCGGACTCGGCCAGGACACCGCCCTCATCGCGTACGAGCACCTCACCGGCCGCTCCCTCGACGAACTCGCCGACGACGAGATCACCGACGACCTCCTCACCGACGCCTGGCACCAGCTCGCCCTCCTCCAGCGCCGCGAGATCGCCCACCGGGGCCTCGTCCCGTCCGCCCTCCTGGTCGACCCGGCGGGCGCGGTCCACCTGGTCGACTTCGCGGACGGCGACATCGCCGCCAGCGAACTCGTCCTGCGCAGCGACGTCGCCCAGCTCCTCACCACCCTCGCCCTGCGGGCCGGCCCCGCCCGCTCCGTCCGCACCGCCATCGCCGCCCTGGGCCCCGACCCCGTCGCCGCCTCCCTCCCGCTGCTCCAGCCGGTGGCCCTGGCCCCCACGACCCGCCACTCCCTGAAGCGCCGCCCCGCGGCGGCGGGGACGGGCGGGGAGGCGGCCGGGGGCGGCGCCTCCGGTGGGCCTGCCGCGGAAGGCGCGGCTGAGGACCCCGGCAGCACCCGCCGGGCGATCACCGCTCACTCCTCACCCGTCGAGCCCGGCCCGGCGTCCGCCGAACCCGCCGCCGCCGGGGCCGAGGCGCCGGACCTGCTCGACGGGATCCGGGCCGAGGTGCTGCGGTTGCGGCCGCAGGCGGCGGTCGGACCGGTGAAACTGGAGCGGTTGCGGCCGCGGACGCTGCTGGCGGTCGCGGGCGGGGTGGTGGCCGGGTGGCTGCTGATCCCGCAGCTGTTCGCGGCCGAGCAGAACCCGATCGCCGCCGTGGCCGACGCCGATCCGCTCTGGCTGCTGCTGGCCGTCCTCGCCGCCGCGACGAGCCACGTCACCGCGGCGATGGGCTTCGTCGGCTTCGTGCCGGAGCGGCTGGACTTCCGCAACGCCGTGTTCGCCCAGGTCGCCGGGTCCTTCGCGAAGCTGGTCTCGCCGGGCGGCGTCGGCGGCGTCGCGCTGAACACCCGGCTGCTGCAACAGGCGGGCATCCCGACCGCGCAGGCGCTGTCCAGCGTCGGCGTCGGCCAGCTGATCGGCCTGGTGCTGCACCTGCTCCAGCTGGGGGCGTTCGTCTACCTGCTCGGCCAGGAGCCCGGCGGCTCGGAGCTGGACGCGCTGCCCGCCGTCGCCGGCGGCCTCGCGGGGGCGGCGGTGGTGCTGGCCGCGGTGTCGGCGGTGCCGCCGGCCCGGCGGTGGCTCGCGGCGCGGCTGCGACCGCTGACGGCGGAGGTGCTGCCGCGACTGCTGGAGCTGCTGCGCGACCCGGGACGGCTCGCGGTCGGGGTGACCGGCCAGCTGATGGTGTCGATGTGCCTGACGGCGTGCCTGTACTGCTGTGCGCGGGCGGTCGGCCGGGAGCCGTCGTTCGCGGCGGTCGCGGTGGTGTTCCTGACCGGCAGCCCGGTCGGCAACGCGGCGCCGACCCCGGGCGGGGCGGGCGTGATGGACGGGGTGCTGGTCGGACTGCTGCAGTCGGCGGCGTCGATGGAGGAGGGCGGCGCGGTGGCCGCCGTCGTGCTCTACCGGTGCCTGACGCTGATCCTGCCCGTCCTGCCCGGCTGGGCGGCGTTCGCGTGGCTCCAGCGGCGCCGCGCCCTCTGAGCCCGCCGCGGCCGGGCCGCCGCGGCCGCTACTCCCGGTACTCGTCCTCGTCGAGCTGGACCACGCGGCTCTGCTCGGCGGCGTCCGCGAGGTCGGTGGCGGGGTCGGCGCCGAGGGCCCGGCGTTCGGCCACCTCGTCGTACTCGTCGCCCTCGGCTGCCTCGTCGTCGGGTTCGACGGTCTCGACGGCCTCGTCGATCAGGTAGTCCTCGTGGTTCTGCGGCATGGCGTCCGTCCTCGCTGTTCGGAGGCTCCCACGAGCGCCGGGTGGCGGTGCGCGGGCGGTGCTGGGCAGTACTGGCAGTATCCGCCGCCGAACGCCCGGAAGCGAAGTGCCGGCTCGGTTCCGGCGTGTTGCCGGGGTGATCCGGCCATCCTGGATTGACCCATGGATCCGGTGATCGAATGACCCAAGGAGATGGTTCATTCCGTCCCTAGAGTCGTGGCCATGACGACGAACGAGATCACCGCAGCCCCCGCCCGCCTCGACTACGCCCGCACCGTCCCCAAGGTGTTCCGCGCGATGATCGCCCTGGACGCCGCCGCCCGCGAGGGCCTCGACCCGGCCCTGGTCGAACTGGTGCAGCTGCGCACCTCGCAGCTGAACGGCTGCGCCTACTGCCTGGACATGCACGTCAAGGACGCCCGCAAGGCCGGCGAGACCGACGAGCGGATCTACCTCCTCCCGGTGTGGCACGACGCCCCGGCCGGCGTCTACACCGAGCGCGAGCGCGCCGCCCTCGCACTGGCCGAGGAGATCACCGCGATCGGCGGCGGCGTCCCGGACACCGTGTACGCGCGGGCCGCGGCGCTCTTCGACGAGGAGGAGCTGGCCCACCTGATCTCCGTCTGCTTCACGATCAACACCTGGAACCGGATCAACGTGACCACCCGCAAGACCCCCGGCACCGTCTAGCCGCGGGCGGCGGCCGGGCAGGACGCGGCCGGGACCGCCGGGGGTACGATCGTTGCCGTACCAGGGCTTACCCGCACCCACCCGGTGGCCCCGAGGCCCACACGAACGACGGGGAAGCGCATGTCCGGCTCGCACTACTTCACGGGTGCTCCCGAGGTCGCCAGCGAGCGCCGGCCGATCACGGTCTCCCTGCCGGACCTCACCCTCGAACTGACCACCGACGCCGGGGTGTTCTCGCGCGGCCGGCTCGACCCCGGCACCCGGATCCTGCTGGAGCACGCGCCGCCGCCGCGCGTGCGCGGCCCGATCCTGGACGTCGGCTGCGGCTACGGCCCGATCGCGCTCACCTGGGCGACCCGGCGCAAGCGCCTCCCGGTCTGGGCGGTGGACGTCAACGAGCGCGCGCTGGAGTTGGTCCGGCTGAACGCCGGGGCGCTGGGGCTGGGCAACGTGCAGGCCGCGCTGCCGGACGACGTCCCCGGGGACCTCCGGTTCGCCACCATCTACTCGAACCCGCCGATCCGGATCGGCAAGGCCGCGCTGCGCCGGCTGCTGACGCACTGGCTCGGCCGGCTGACCCCCGACGGTTCGGCGTTCCTGGTCGTGCAGAAGCACCTGGGCTCGGACTCGCTGCAGAAGTGGCTGACCGAGCAGGGCTACCCGACCTCCCGGATCGCGTCGGTCAACGGGTTCCGGATTCTGGAAGCGCGGCCCCGCCCCGAGACGGGCGAGGGCTCCGAGAGTGGACGAGGTACGACGTCGTGAAGCAGCTCCGCGGGACCGAACTGAAGCGACTGCACCGCTCGTGGCGGCGCAGCAACGAGTTCCGGCTCGCGCTGATCCTGGAGAACCTGCAGTCCCCGTTCAACGTCGGCTCGGTCGTGCGGACCGGCGCGGCGATGGGCGCCGAGAAGCTGTACCTGACCGGGGACACCCCGTCGGTGCGTTCCTCCGGCGCGCAGAAGGCCGCGATGGGGACCGACAAGTACCTGAAGGTGGAGCACTTCCCGACCGTCGCCGAGGCGGTGGCGGCGGCGAAGGCGGACGGCTTCAAGGTGGTCGGCCTGGAGCTGGCGGACGACGCGGTGCCGATGTTCGCGGCCGAGCTGACGCCGGCGGTGGCCTTCGTCCTCGGCCACGAGGACCGCGGGGTCACGCCGGACGCGCTGGCGCTCTGCGACCAGGTGGTGTTCGTGCCGCAGCTGGGCCGGGTCGGCTCGCTGAACGTCTCGGCCGCCGCGACGGTGGCCTGCTACGAGGCGCGCCGGCAGGGGTACGCGATCAGTGGCACCCCGGACGGCAGCGAGGACGTGGGCGGGCTCGACGACGAGTGACACTCGCCGGACCGGTGGGTCCGGCAGAACGTGTGATGGGTGTGCCGATCGGCACACCCATCGGGCGTTTTCGGGGTCCCGGGCGCGAGAAAGGCCGCCGATATCTCCCGAACGGCAGATGTGCGGGTGCGGGGGGCGGCGCAAGCATGGCGGTCAGGAAGACGCCGACCGCCGGGCCGGCGTGCAACGACCAAGCGTGCGACGCCCGGCCGCACGCACCCGGGGGGGCCGAGCGTTGGAGCTCAGGATCCACGACCTGACCAAGGAGTACGGCGGCGGCAGGCGCGCCGTCGACTCCTTCTCACTGACCTTGCGGCCCGGGGTCCTCGGCCTGCTGGGCGCCAACGGCGCCGGGAAGTCCAGCCTGATGCGGGTCCTCGCCACCGTCACCCGGCCCACCTCCGGGCAGGTGCTCTGGGAGGGCAGCGACATCGCCCGGCGGCCCGGCCCGCTGCGCCGCACGGTCGGGTACCTGCCGCAGGACTTCGGCGTCTACCCGCAGCTGACGGCCCGGGAGTTCCTCGGCTACCTCGCCGCAGCCAAGGGCCTGCGACGGCGTGCGGCCCGGGCGCGGATCGACGAACTCCTCGCCCTGGTCAACCTCTCCGGCGCCGCCGGGCAGCGGCTCGGCGCGATGTCCGGCGGCATGCGCCAGCGGGTCGGCATCGCCCAGGCGCTGCTCAACGACCCGAAGCTGCTGATCGTCGACGAGCCCACCGTCGGCCTCGACCCGGAGGAGCGGCTGCGCTTCGGCGGCCTGCTCACCGGGCTCGGCGCCGACCGGATCGTCGTCCTGTCCACCCACATCGTCTCCGACGTGGCGGCCACCGCCGACCGGATCGCCGTCATGGGCGGCGGCCGGCTGCTGCACCACGACACCCCGGAGGGACTGCTCCGGACGGCCGCGGGCCGGGTCTGGGAGCTGACCGTCGATCCGGGCCGACTCCCGCTGCTGCGCTCGCGGTTTCTCCTCGGCGGCACCACGCGCACCGCGCACGGCGTCCGGGTCAGGGTCCTCGCCCCCGAGCGACCGGCCCCGCAGGCCGAGCCGGCCGAGCCCCGGCTCGACGACGCGTACCTGCTGCTCGCCGCCGGCCCCGCCGCGCCGGTGGCCACGGGGGTGACGGCATGGTGAGCACCGGCGCCGTCCGGGCCCTCGCGCTCGCCGATTTCCGCGAGCGGCGGCGCCGGCCCGGCTACCTGGCCGTCCTGCTGGGCACGCTCGCCCTCGGGCTGCTCGCCGCGCCGGTCGGCGACTCCCGCTGGCAGGTCTTCCAGGTCAGCGACCACCTCGGCCGCTACACCAGCGGTTACGTCGGCACCGTGACGGCGCTCGGCGGGGCCGTCTGGCTCTCGCTGGCCGGCTTCGGCATCACCCGCGGCACGGTCGCGCGGGACGAGCACACCGGCGTCGGCCAGGTCCTCGCCGCCACGCCGCTCAGCCGACCCGCCTACCTGGCGGGCAAGTTCCTCAGCAACCTGCTGGTCCTCGGCTCGATGCTGCTCGCCCTCGCCGGGACGGCGCTCGCCGTGCAGCTGCTCAAGGGCGACTCCGACGACGTGGACGTCGTGCGGCTGCTGCTGCCGTACGCGCTGATCACGCTGCCGCTGCTGGCGGCGGTCGCCGGGTGCGCGGTGCTCTTCGACACCGTGCCGGGGCTGCGCGACGGCCCCGGCATGCTCGTCTGGTCCGCGGTCTGGCTGACCGGCGTCCTCGGCGCGCAGGCGAGCCGCGGGTACGACCTGCTGGGCATGCGCCTGATCACCGCCTCGATCCGCAGGACCATAGCGGCGGGCGGGTACCCGGCGGACACCGTCGAGTTCGGGGTCGGGCTCACCGCGGACAACCGGGTGCGCGGCACCTTCGACTGGCCCGGCCTCGCTCCGGGCGAGTCGGGCGGGCTGCTGGGCCACGCCGTGCTGACGGCGGCCGTCGCGGTGGCGCTCGCGCTGGCCGGGGCGGTCTGGTTCCACCGCTTCGACCGGGCCGCGTCGCGCGCTCGGCGTCCCGTCCGGCGTCCCACCCGTCCCTCCGGCCCCGCCGATCCCCCGGGCTCCCACGGCGCGCCCGCGTCCGGTCCCGCTGCCCCCGGACCGGCCGCGTTCGCCCTCGACCCGGCCGGGCTGACCCCGGCGCGGATGGTGCCCTCCCGGTCCGGCGGCACCCTGCTCGCCGCCACCGCCGGCGAGCTGCGCGTGCTCGTCCAGGGCCGCCGCCTGTGGTGGGCCGGCACGATCGGACTCGCCCTGATCGCGGCCTTCACCCGCCCCGACGTCCCGACCCACGCGGTGCTGCCGTTCGCGGTGCTCTGGCCGGTGCTGCTCTGGTCCCGCATGGGCCACCGGGCGGACGGCGGCAGCGTGGGCGAGCTGCTCGCCGCCTGCCCCGCCCCCGCCCGGCGGCTGCTGGCCGTCCTGCTCGCCGGGATCGCCCTGGCACTCACCGTCGCCGCCGTCCCGATCGCCCGGCTGCTCGCGGCCGGGCAGCTCAGGGCCGTGGCGGCCGCGCTCGCCGGCGTGCTGCTGGTGCCCTCCCTGGCACTGCTCTGCGGCACCGTCACCTGCGGCCCGCGGCTGTTCCAGTCGCTCTACCCGATGCTCTGGTACGGCATGATCAACCACCTCGCCGGGCTCGATTTCCTCGGCGTCGACCCGGATCGCGGCCCCACCCCGGCCGCCGTCGCCGCCACCGCGGCCGTCCTCGCCCTCGGCGCGCTCGCCCTGGAGGCGATACGGGAGTCCACCCGGTGAGCGGGCGGCTCCCCCGCGCGGGGGAGGCGATCCGTCCTCGGGGCGGAGGCCCACGTCCCCTCCCAACGTGGATCTTTGACGTATCGATGGGGGCGAGTCCCGCCTCCCTCACCGATCCGGAGGAACGACCATGCGCAAGCTCATCGCCGGCCTCGCACTCACCACCGCCGCGGCCGCCCTCGCCGCGGCGACCACCGCCCCGGCCCAAGCCACCGGGGCCCCCCGCCCGCGCCACCAGCACCTGCACGCCTGGACGCTCCTCAACTACCGCGGCCCTGGGCCGCTCCCGGACGAACGGTTCACCGCACAGGCCGAAGCCCACACCACCACCGGCGACGACGCGCGCGGCCACGCCACCGTCCAGCACGTCTTCCCCGACCAGTCGGTCGTGCGGGCCGAAGTCACGATCGACTGCCTCGTCACCGGTGCCGACGGCGCCGTCACCGTGACCGGCCCGATCGAGTCGCTCCACTTCACCGTCCCCGCGGGCCAGGAGGAGCCGACGCCCGCCCCGAGCACCTGGCACCCCGAGACGAGCCTCACCTTCTACCCCGCCGACGCGAGCGGGGAGCAGCGGGTCGGCTGGGCCGGCGCCGACGCACTCGACTACGACGCCCCGGCCAAGGGCGCCAAGTGCCGCCCCACCGCACCCGATTCGTGGGTGATCCGGGGCGGCTACACCCTCCACGGCTGAGCGGGGGTGCAGCTGGCTGCACCCCGACCGGGCAGCTGCACGCAATGGCCGCCGGTCAGCGAACCGGAATCGTCGTCTCCGAGAGGTACGGGCCGCTCGGAGGCCCGTACGGCACGCAAGCGACGATCAACTGCGAGGGCATACGGCCATGCGGACGGAGAAGGCAGTGACAGCGGCCGGGGTCGCGTGGAAAGCGGAGGCGGGCGTGTTCCTCGTCGTCGCGTTCCTCGCGGCGGGGGCCCTCGGTGCGGTCCAACCCGCCACCGGCATACCGACGGTGGTCGTCCAGCTGACGCAGTTCGGCCCCGCCCTCGGGGTGGCGGCGGTGGCCCTACTGTGGCCGTCCCGGATCCGGCACCGGCTCGCCGGTGCCCTGCCCGCCCGCCGGGCCGTCGACTCGGCGGGGTCGACGGCCCGGCGCCACTCCCGCGGCACCGGATTGCCGCTCACCGCGGTGCTGACCATCGGGCTCAGCGCAGGCACGTACGCGTGGGTGGAGGGTGCCCTCCGGGTCACCGCCCTGGGCACGCTGGGCAGCCCGTTCGCGCTGATCGTGGCGGCACAACTGGTCGGCGCGTGCGGGGAGGAGATCGGGTGGCGCTGCCTGCTCCAGCCGCTCCTGCGGACGAGGTTCGGCCCGTTCACGTCCTCGGTCGCGGTCGGGCTGCTCTGGGGCGCGTGGCACGTACAGGTCTTCGGCCGGGGCCCGGCGTACGCGGCCGGGTTCCCGCTGGCCACCGTGGCGATGTCGGTCGTCCTCGGGCTCGCCCTGGAGCGCTCGGGAGCCAACCGCCTCCTGCTCGCGGGCGGCTTCCACACCCTGGTCAACCTGGGCATGCTGCTGTTCATGGACGACGGCTCCGGCAGCGCGCCCGCCACCGACGCCGACCTGTCCATGGTGCTGGGTCATCCGTGAACTGACGGCCGATATCCTGCCGCTCGCGGACGAGGCCCACTGACGTGCACGCCGACCCGCGCACCGACCGGCGATCTGGGGACAGCACGTGGTGACGGCCCGGGGGGCGGTGCGCCCGCTCGTCGACCGCGCGACCGCGCTCGGCCGCTGCCAACTGCTCTCGCTGAACGGCTTTCTCGTCTCCGCGACCGGCTCGCTCGTCGCGGGCGCGCTCCTGCTGCTCCCCGCCGGCGCGGGCCTCCCGCTGCTGCCGCGCGCCGCCGCGGCCCTGCGCACGCTCTCCGACCGCTACCGGTCCTGGACCACCCGGTGGAGCGGCACTCACATCAGCCCGCCCGAACCGCCCGGCGGCCACGGCGGCGGACACCGGACCGGGGCGGCCCGCGTCCTCGGCGACGACGGCTTCTGGCACGACCTCCGGTGGGCCTGGCTGGAGCCGCTGGTCGGCGGCCTGCTCGTGGCCGGTCCGCTCGCGCTGGTCGACTTCGGGCTGTCCGGCGTGCTCGTCCAGCCCTTCGTCTGGCGTCGCCTCGGCCCCGGCCACTGGTACGCCTTCGTCCCCGTCGAGTCCACCGCCACGATGCTGGCCGCCGCCGTCCTCGGCCTCGGGTCGGTCGCGGCCGGACTGTTCCTCGCCCCCGTCACCCTCGACCTCCACGCCACCTGGAGCCGGCGCATGCTCTCCGCACCCCGCACCGCCGAACTCGCCCGCCGCATCGAGCACCTCACCGGCACCCGGGCCGACGCCCTCGACGCCGGCCACCCTGGCACCGCCCCCACATGCCAAACCAAAAGAGGCCCGGGCCGGACGATGTCCGACCTGGGCCTCCCGCTGGAGCCGCCTGCGGGATTCGAACCCGCGACCTACGCATTACGAGCCCGAGAGTGATCATGATGGCTGCTGCCAGCATCGATCATTTGGTGATGAACCCGCAGGTCAGGGCGTTGCTCCGTGATCCACGATCTCGCTCGAACCGGCACGTGCTGCCCCGTCCGCTCACGCATCGCTCACGCAGTGCCAGCCTGGTGAGGACCTACCCGAGCTCACGAAAAGGGCCATCCTGCGGCTCCTCGGCCTCCTTCTTGAACCTTGGATGCTCAGCTCCGAGGAGAAGGCCCGTCTCACACGCTGTGCCTCGGACGCGGAGACACAGAGATCCAGTCTCAGCGTGTCCGCGACACGCTCCGTTTCGGAGCGTGGGTGCAGGTCATCGTCTGCAGGTCGCTGCTGCCTGCCGTATCGGACTCCCGAGATGTCAGGGCCCTCGTCCATAATCTAGGTACCGTCTTCAACGAAGGACCTCATCTCTGTGACGATCACCCAGCACGAGCTCGAGTCCCGGCTGTGGGACGCCGCGAACGCGCTCCGCGGCCCCGTCGACCCGGCTGACTTCAAGACCTACGTCTTTCCGATGCTGTTCTGGAAGTGGATCAGCGACACCTGGGTCCACGAGCACGACGCGGCGGTCGATGCATACGGCGCCGACCTCGACGACGAGATTGAGGCCGACTTTCACCGGTTCGAGCTGCCAGAGGGCACGCTGTGGAGCGAGGTCACCGAGAAGGTCACCAACCTCGGTGCGGAGATCGCGAAGACCTTCCAGCGAATCGAAATGGCCAACCCCCGCTCGCTCGCCGGTGTCTTCGGCGACGCCTCGTGGGGCAACCAGGAGCGCATCCCGGAGTCGGCTCTGCTGGGGCTCATCCGAGCGTTCAACAAGATCACGCTCGACCCGTCGACGGTCTCGCACGACCTACTCGGCGCGGGCTACGAGTACTTGCTCAAGAACTTCGCTGACGAGTCGGGCAAAAAGGCCGGCGAGTTCTTTACGCCCCGTGAGGTCGTGAACCTGCTTGTCGGGATCCTCCAGCCCGAGCCGGGCGAGTCCGTCTACGATCCGTCTTGCGGCTCCGGCGGCATGCTGGTCGCGACGATCAACCAACTGCGCGAGTCCGGCAAGGACCACCGCGCGCTCAAGGCGTACGGCCAGGAGATCAACCTGACGACAGCCTCAATCGCCCGGATGAACCTGTTCCTGCACGAGATCGAGGACTTCGACATCAAGCGCGGAGACACCCTCCGCGCTCCGGCGTTCAAGGACACCACCGGTGCGGTCCGTCGGTTCGATGTCGTGATCGCCAACCCGCCCTTCTCGTTGGCGAACTGGGGAGCGGACCGCTGGACTTCGGACCCGCGGGCCATCTGCGGCGTGCCGCCGGCCAAGAACGGCGACTACGCCTTCGTCCAGCACATGGTCTCGTCGATGCAGTCCGAATCCGGCCGCGTCGGCGTGGTGATGCCCCACGGCGTGCTGTTCCGCGGAGGTGCGGAGGCGAAGATCCGCCAGGGCCTCATCGAGCAGGACTCCCTGGAAGCCGTCGTCGGGCTGCCGCCCAACCTCTTCTACTCGACTTCGATCCCGGCGTGCCTGCTGATCTTCCGAGACAAGAAGCCTGCCGAACGCAAGAAGCACGTTCTCTTCATCGACGGCTCTGCCCGGTTCGTCAAGGGCAAGAACCAGAACCTGATGTCCGAGGAGGACGTCAGCGTTCTCATCGAGGCGTACAAGACGGGCAATGACCCAGATAGTGCGAACGTCCGGCTTGTGCCGTTCGAGGAGATCGAGCAGAACGGCTTCGACCTGAACATCGGCCGCTACATCAATGTTGCCGCCGAAGAAGCCGCTGATCTCGGCGCAGTGCTCGTCGCGTATGCCGATGCCCGCCAGCACCGGATGGACACCGAGGCTGAAATGTTCAAGCGCCTCGCGGCGGCCGGCATCGACCTGAGCGTGTTCGGGGCGTCCGATGAGTGAGTGGAAGACCGTTCCGGCCGGGACCGTCGCCACGCAACGCAAGGACGTGGTGACACTCGCGCCTGGTGTTGAGTACCGGACGATGGGTGTGCGCTGGTACGGCAGAGGGGCGTACGACCGAGGCGCCGGAAGCACCGAGACCATCAAGGCCAAGCGTCTGTTCCGAGCGCATGGGGGCGACTTCGTCTTCAATCGAATCGATACGCAGAACGGCGCGTTCGACGTCGTTCCGGCCGAACTCCACGGCGCCCTCGCGACGAACGAGTTCCCCCTCTACGTCCTGGATCCGGACCGGCTGCTTCCCCGGTTCCTCCTCCTCTACTTCCAGCAGCGATCGGTGCTCGGGCAGATCGACGCCATGCGCGCTGGCAGCGAGGGGAGGTCACGCTGGAAGGAGGCCGATTTCGAGGCGTGGAGGATCCCCCTCCCGCCCCTTTCCGAGCAGCGCCGCATCGTCGACGTCATGGCGGCGGTGGACAAGCAGATCGACGCGCTGCATGCCGAAAGGCAGCGCGCGGCCTCGCTGCTCGCGCTCGCGCGCGACGCATATCCGGAGGGAATCGAGTGCGCGCTGAGCAGCGTCGTCTCCGGGATCCAAGGCGGAAAGAGCGTCCAGACCTCGGACGAAAAGCCGAAAACCGGAGAACCGGCCGTTCTGAAGCTGAGCGCGGTCCAGCTGGGTACTTTCGTGGCATCCGAGGCGAAGCGCCTCTCTGACCTGACGGGTTACACCAACGCCCACCGGGTGGCGGAGGGCGACCTGCTCATCACCAGGGCCAGCGGCTCGTTCGACCGCGTCGGTTACGCCGCCATCGCGCGGAACGTAGCACCCCGGACGTACCTGCCCGACCTCATCTGGCGCATCCGGACGAAGCCCGAAGTCTGTTCGGAAACGTTTCTCGCGCATCTGCTGTGCGCCCCGTCAGTGCGCTCGACGATCACCGCGTCGGCGCGCGGGACCGCATCGATGCGGAAGATCAACAAGGCCATGCTGGGCTCTCTGCGCCTACCGATTCCGTCGCTCGAGGAACAGTCCGAGTACGTTCAGCACTGTAACGCCGTCGCGTTCGCAGTGGAGAACCTGGATCTGGAGCTCGCCGATCTCCGCGCCTTCCGCTCCGCGCTGCTGGCCTCCCTCCTCAACCAGGAAATCGAGATCCCCGAGACATACGACGCTCTACTCACGGAGGTGTGCTGACATGGGGTGGACGGAAGCAAGCACGATCCAGCGTTCACTGCTCGAGTGGGCGGAGGAGGCTGGCTGGGAGCGTCTCCAAGGGGAGGAGTTGCCGCGCGATGAGCATGACGTCATCGTCGAGGACTGGGCACGCGAAGCGTTACTCGCGCTGAACCCGGAGCTGGTCGACGACCCCGAGTCGGCAGACCTCGTTCTGCATGAGCTCAATCAGGCTGTCCTCGATGCGCACAACGGTCTCGTTGCGGCCAACGAGCGGCTGACCGTGATGCTTCGTGGCGATCACTCGTTCACGACGATCGATGGTAAGCATGTGCCTCGCCGGCTGATCGACTTCAAAGACCCCAATAACAACCGTTTCACTGTCGCTGACGAGGTCACCGTCAGCGGTGCAACCAAACCACGCCGGTTCGATGTCGTCTACTACGTCAACGGGTTCCCGCTGGTCGTTGCCGAGACCAAGACGCCTGTGAAGCATCAGGTCTCGTGGGTCAACGCCGCGAAGGACCTTCACGACGTGTACGAGGAGGAGTACCCGAACTTCTTCGCGACGAACGTCTTCAACGTCGCCACTGAGGGCCTGGAGTTCCGGATGGCACCGATCCGTGCGGTCCCGGACCCAGACTCCGAGATTTGGGCCCCGTGGGGGTCCACTGAGGACGATCCAAAGACCGTCACGGGCCCGGCTCGTGTCGAGCGGGCCGCACGCTTGTTGTTGCGGCCGGAGACTGTCCTGCCGATCCTCAAGGACCTGGTTATGTTCCGTCACGCTCGGGACGCCTCCGAGGTCGACATCAAGTTCTTGCCTCGCTACCCGCAGTTCGAGGCGGCTCTGGCGATCCACGCCAAGGTGCTTGCCGGCCGTCCTGGCGGACTGATCTGGCATCACCAGGGATCGGGCAAGACCGAGCTCATGGCGTTCGCTGCCGCCCGTTTGCTGCGCGATGACGCGGTGACGGAGAAATTCGGGAACGCGCCGACTGTCATCGTAATTGCCGATCGTAAGGATCTGGTCCGGCAGACGGCGGAGATGTTTGAGACTGCAGGCATGCCGCGGATGACGGTGCCCAGTAACCGGCGCGAGCTGCACGCTCTGCTACGCAGCGGTGAACCGGGTGTGGTCATCACGACGGTGCACAAGTTCGCTGAGGCCGGCCACCTGAACAACCGGTCGAACATCGTGGTCCTCGTCGACGAGGCACACCGCTCGCAGGAGGGGAAGTTCGGTGACGCGTGGCGCGCGGCGGTGCCGAACGCGAAGTTCTTCGGCGCGACGGGTACTGCGATCAAGGACAAGGACCGTTCGACGTTCAAGCTGTTCGGCGACCCTGACGATCCGGACTTTGTGATGTCGCGGTACACGCCGGAGCAATCCATCGCCGATGGGTTCACCAAGCCGGTGATCGTGGAGGGCCGGTCTGTCTGGTTCAACCTTGACAAGGAAGCCTTGGACGAGGCGTTCGATGAGCTGGCCACGGAAGAGGGCCTGGACGAGGAGGAGAAGGTCTTCCTGTCGGGGAAGGCTTCTCACATCGAGACGATCCTTTCCAACCCCGAGCGCGTGGCGGCTGTGTGTGCCGACATCGTCGACCACTTCCTTACCTATGTCGCGCCTTTGGGACAGAAGGCTCAGGTCGTGGCCTACAACCAGCGCCTTGTGATTGCGTACGCCAGGGCTATCGAGGCCGAGCTGGAACGCCGTGCTGCAGCCATGCCGGACGGTCGACTCCGTGAGGTCGGTGTTGTGATGCACGTCGCCGACAGCAAGGAGACCCCGAAGGAGCACAAGAAGTACCTGCTCACTCCCGAGCAGGAGGAGGCGCTTAAGCGCCGCTTCAAGAAGGTCGATGACCCGATGTCGTTCATCGTCGTCACCGCGAAGTGGATGACTGGCTTCAATGCGCCCATCGAAGGTGTCCTGTATCTCGACAAGCCCGCCAAGGACACGAACCTCTTCCAGACGATCACGCGGCCCAACCGTCCGTGGAAGAACCCTGTCACCGGTCAGCGCAAGGACTTCGGGCGGGTCGTCGACTACATCGGTCTCGCGAGGGCAATCGGCAAGGCAGTCGCCGGCCCAAAGGTGAAGGACGACGAAGAGGACGATCTCAACGTCACCGACGCCTCCAAGTTGGCGGGAAAGTTTGTCACCGACCTCACGCGTCTACTGCATCTGTTCGACGGTATCGACACCAGTGACTCGTCGTTCGAGTCGCTCGCCGAGGCTCACGAGCGGATTCCCGAGGGTGGCGGGCAGCGCACCGAGTTCATCGAGACCTACGTCGCGCTGCAGACGGTGTGGGAGTTCCTCGACCCGCACCCGATGCTCCGGCCGTTCGCGGGCCAGTACTTCTGGCTCGCGAAGGTGTACGAGTCGATCCGGCCCAAGGACGTCTCCAAGACGTTCCTCTGGGCACGTCTCGGCGCGAAAACCACAGATCTGATTCACGGTCACATGACTGATGTCGGCGTGAAGTCGATGCCGTCGAAGACAGTCACGCTCGACGCTGCCGGCCTGGCGCTGGTGAAGAAGATCGCCGAGCAGCTGCAGCTCTCCGAGCGGCAGACGCCGGAGTCCAAAGCCGATGACGTGTACCAGGAGGTCCTCGACTCCATCGAGGCGCGCCTCAGGCGTCGGCTCGCCGATACCGAGAGCCCGGCGTACCGGTCGCTGGCGGAGCGGATAGAGAAGCTTCGTGCCAAGGCGATCGAGAACGTCGAGGATTCGCTGGCGTTCCTCGAGGAAGCTCTGAAGATCGCTCAGGACGTGGTCGCTGCGGATCGAGCAGCAGAACAGGGCGACCAGGGAGCGCTCGACCGGCTGGCCGATCCGAAGCGTGGGGCGCTCACTCAGATCGTCGCGGAGAACACACCACCTGGGCTGCACAAGATCGTCCCCGACATAGCCTCGCGGATCGACTCGATCGTCGTCGAGGTCGCCTACGCCGGTTGGAGCGCGAGCGACGCGGGCGATAAACGCGTTCGTCGCGAGCTGCGTTCCGTCTTGAAGGAGTACGGCTTGCCGATCAAGGGCGAGCTGTTCGACCGAACGTACGAGTACGTGCGGGAAAACTATTGAACGACGTCACAACCGGGGGACGACTCCGTGATGGTCCAGCAGGTAGTCGCGGACGTGAACGGTGTGGGCCGTCCTACCGGTGTTCAGCGGTGAACCGTTCCAGAGTGGGGAAGGTTCCGGTGTCGATCGTGTTGCCTGACTCATACTGATCAAGTCCCATCGTGAAGAGGGTGCGGCGGTACTGCCACTTGATGTGCTTGTCGTGCCGTGTGGGGTCGGTGGGCCACATGAGGGCGAGGAAGAAGAAGCACTTGATGAGCAGGAAGTCGCCCAGGTGCTCGCTGACCCGCTGCCCGATCAGGGACGCGGTGGTCCCGTCGAGGGCGGCGGTGTAGGCGGCGCGCTGTTCCGGGGTGATGCTGTAGCCCTTGCCTCCACCCTTGAAGGCCACGATGTCGAGCGCGGGGTAGACGTCGTAGCCGAGCGGGACCGGTCCGTGGTGCTGCCAGTCGATGACCCCGGCCTGGAGGACGTTGGGCAGGCCGTAGTCCAGGTGCCCGTGCACCATCGGGAGCCGGGCCATCCGGTCGAGGGCGTGCTTGACCGCCTCGTGGACGCGCGGGATGTCGAAGTCCGGGTTCTCCTCGAAGACCGCGGCCGTGAAGGCCGCCTTCTCGAACCACGGCGTGGCGGGCAGGGGGTGCCTCGCCTGGGCCTGCAGGAGCTTCGACGCGACGGCAGCCGCCGTGCTGATGACCTGGTAGCTGACCTGACCGTACCGCCTGGCGTCGGCCAGCGCCTCGTCGTGCAGCGAGGTGTCGCCGATGGCACGCTCGACGACGAAGTGGCGCCCGTCCTCCGAGCCGCTGTCGGTAATCTCCGGCACCGGGTAGCCCAGGCTGGCGGCCAGCCGCTGAAACTCAGTCTCGGCCCGTAGATCCTCGCCACCGGTCCGCTTGTAGAGCAGGCCGTCGGCCGACCGCCACACCGCGCCTTCGGCGGCGGTCCTGTCCTTCACGAACTCCCAGTCACTCATCCATTCATCCTTCCGTGCTGCCGAGTTTGGATGGACAGGCGAAGCTTGTGAGCACCTGGACGAGCAGCAACCTCGTGCCAGCCTCGGACCCGTCCACGGCCCGCTCCAGGCTGCCGCAGCGCAAGAGCGGATGGACGCTGGGTCCTGTACGCCAGCATGGTCGGCCAGACACCGTGCAGGCGTCCGGCCGACCGCACATCCCTCCTCGCACTACCTGCTTGCGAAGAGTTCCCCGCGCTCGACGGCCTCGCGGAGGATGGTGGCGATCTCCTGGGGCAGGAGGTTGATCGCGTCGAGGGCCTCGGTGGTAACGGGGATCTCTTCGAGGAGGTACTCGCCGCGGCCTTCCTGGCTGAACTCGGGGCCGGTGCGGTCCTCGAAGCTCCACTTGTCGATCGTGGCGAGGTAGAAGTCCTGGCGCTCCTCGTCGGTCTCCAGGGTGTGGAGGAGGCTGACGATCTGGGCCTCGCCGGCGATCTCCTCGCGGACCTCGCGCTGCAGGGCGTCCTCGGGGCTGACGTCGGTCGGTTCGATCTTGCCGCCGACGATCACCCAGTACGGGTCGATGCCGGGGCGGATGCGCTTGATCATCAGCGTGGTGTTGTTCGGGGTGAGGAGGACGGCGCGGACGCGGTGCTGCATGGTGGTCTCTTCCGGTCTCGGTGGTGCCAGCGGTCAGTGGAGGATCCAGCCGCCGTCGACCTGCAACGACTGGCCGGTGATGACGGACACGCCCGGCCGGCGAGGAAGGCCGCTGCAGCGGATCCGACCCGCAGGTCAGGCGCGGTGGTGGGGGCAGGGCGGTCTCCGCCTCGACCTGGATGGCCCTGGGGAGAACGGCGTTAACTCAGATGCCTCTGGGATGGGTGGATGGAGCCGCCCCCGCCTGCTCAGACCAGCGTCGTGAGCACTCCGCGTGGCCAGTGCCCGAGCCAGAAAGCGGCTGTGGAGGAGTCTGCCTGGTCTTCGGTGGAGCCGTCGTGGGGCAGCAGTTCGGTGGGGGCGATGTAGCCCTCGCCGGGCTCCAGGCGGAGACGGTAGACGTTCATCTGGTGGCCGCCGGCGATGTAGGTGCGGAGGTCGTCGGTGTGGGGGTAGCGGTTTTCGACGTCGGGACGGACCTCGCGGCAGATGGCCTGGATGTCGGTGTCGCCGAGCAGGATGTACCGGGTGCCGGGGCCGAGGTTGATGCACAGGCGGCGACGGCCGAGGTGCTTGGCGTGGTAGGCGAGCTTGTCCCAATTGTCGACGTGCAGGCCAATGCGCCGTCCGTCTTGGTAGTTCGGGGTGGTCGTGAGGGCCTTCGCGGGGCTTGCTGCCCGGCCGATGTGGACGGCGTTCGGGTCGCCGAGCGGATCGGCCAGCGCGTCGAGGCTGGCCGGTGTCGGCCCGTCAGGGAGCCGTACGAGCTCGACCAGCGTGGTGTCTCGGGTGAGTGCGGTCGGTCGGAGCTGCTGGGCGAGGTCGACGGTGAGGGGTTGCCAGGGGCCGTCGGGAAGGACGGCCCCGTCCTCGTAGCCGGCCTCGCCGTGGGCGGTGCGGACGCCGGCGACGTCGCACCGGTCGGCGAGGGCGGCAGGGTCGTGGTGGGCGATGGCGAGGTTCATTCCGGGCTCCTCCCGGTTGGTCTCACCGGCGGTCGTCGAGGGTGTCCGCGAACGTCACGTCCAGCTCGGCGACCAGGGCTTCGGCGAGTTCGGCCTGCTGGGCCCGGTCAATGATGACCTTGCCGAGGTTGGCAGCGCCCCGGACGGTGCTCAGGTCGTTGCCGCGCAGGTCGAGGTCCTGGTACTTGCCCCGGCCGAACTCGGCCAGCCGCAGGATGCAGGCGTCGAGGACGGCCCGGCTGAGGTCGCTGCCGGTGAACGTCGCCTCGTTCAGGACGCACTTCGAAAAAGCCAGGGGCCCGGTGGCCCGGACCTGCTCGAAGTTGCTGTAGTCGAGCTTGCAGTTCTCGAACAGCACATTGTCCAGGGTCACGCCAGTGAGGGCGGCGCCCATGATCTTGCAGTTGCGGAAGACGACGCGGGAGAGCTTGGCGTCCGTGATGCGGGCGGTGGCGAGGTCGCAGGTGTCGAACTCGACGGAGTCGAGGCGGACCTTGTCGAGCTGGACGCGGTCGGCGCGAAGCCCGGTGACGCGGCCGGTGATGAGGCTGGTGTCGGTGAGGTCCAGGTCCCGCAGGTTGGCGTCCGCGTACTGGAAGTCCTGGACGATGCCCCGGGCGGAGTCGAGCGTGCTGACGTTGGACAGGTAGAGGCCGGGCTCGGTCAGGTTGGGCAGGGTCACGGTGACGCGGCCGAAGGTGCTGTCCACGGGCTTGCTCCGATCTCTCGGTTCGGGGGACCGGGCCCGCACCGCGTGCGGGCCCGGGTGGCTCAGGTGGCGCTACTTGCCCTTGTTCGACCAGTTGTCCCACGTCGGCCGGTTGTCGAACGACGATCCGGCGTTGTCCCAGGTGGGCCGGTTGTCGAACCCGGCGACGGCAATGGGCTGGCCGGCAGTGAGGTCGGCGACCACCGGGGCGTCGGTGGCGGCCAGCAGTTCAAGGACGGTCATGCGGCTTGCTCCTCTCGGACGGTATCGGACAGTGCGGTGATGAGGGCCTGCTTGGACACGCGGCAGTAGTTCGTCTCGGTGGTGTCCAGGCGGCCGTTCTCGAAGTAGCGATTGCCGGCCTGCGCTCCCCGGCAGAAGCCGAAGAACTCGCAGGTGGCCTCGCACTCGTCCAAGCCGGTCAGGAACTCGCGTACGTACCGAAGCTCGTGCGCGCGGTCCAGCATGGAGCCGATGCTCAGCTCCATGACGTTCCCGGCCCGGAAGTCCTCATATGCCGGATCGCCGATCCCGGCGAGCTCGGGCGAGAGCAGGACAACGTCCCCAGCAGAGGAGACCGTCGGTATCGGGTCGATCAGCAGCTCGTCCCACGCGGCCCCTCGGCCTGCGCGGGCGGCCCGCAGGTAGCTGCCGAGGCGGTCGACCTCGCGGATGGTCAGGCCACGATGCCGACGGGACCAGGCGATGGCCCGGCGCCAGAACTCACGGGCCTGTTCGACGGTCGGCCCCAAGCGGTCGGTGTTGACGCCCTCCAGCTCCTCCATGTTCAGACCGACCGTGTGGCAGCCGAGGTCAGCCATGAAGTCCAGCAGGCCCTCGGGGTCGCCGATGCTCTCGGCACTGACGACCGCAATCGTGGAGAACCGCACACCGTGCTCGCGCAGACACGCGATGCCCTTCATGATCCGGTCGAAGGCGGGACGTCCCGCCCAGTCGACGCGCTGGTGGTTGAGCGCGGCCGGCCCGTCGATGCTCACCCCGACCCGGAACCCGTAGTCGGTCAGGAATTCGCACCACGCCGGGGTGATCAGCACGGCGTTGGTTTGCACCGAGTGCTCGACCCGGCCGGCCTGCCGCAGTGGCTCGAACGGGGCCAGCAGTTCGGCGAACCGCCGACGGCCGATGGCCAGCGGCTCACCGGCGTGCCAGACGATCTCAACCGGTGTCGCCGAGATGGTGTCGGCGAATTCGGCGACCGACCGGGCCACGGCCTGGGCGACCTCGACGGGCATCGGTGTGCGCCGGTCGCGGTCGGGCAGGTAGCAGTAGGTGCACTTGAGGTTGCAGAAGCCGTCCGGCTGCGTGACTACCACCTTCGGGCGGCGGGCGATGCGGCTCCGGTAGCGGTCCAGGGTCTGCATCGTGCGGACTCCTTCGCAGTGTCAGATGGAGGGTGGCGGCGGCTCGGTGTCGGGGCTGGAGGCCGCGATCCGGGGCAGTGGGTTGCCTGTGAGCTGGTGGTCGGTCAGGGCGTTGAGCAGGCCGAGCACGACGAGGTGACCGGTGATCCAGACCGTCTGCAGGGCGGTACTGATCGGATCGCGCGCCGAGCCTCGGTGCTGGCCCCTCACGGTTTCCCGCCGACTCGAAGGTCGGCATGGACGATCTTGCCGAGGGGTTCCAGGGATGCTCCCCAGCAGCCGTGGGTGAGCTTGTGGACGAGTTCGAGCCCGCGGCCGGACTCGTCGCCGCTGCCCGCCTTGATCCGCACGGGCAGGACGCGGCAGCCGTCCGTCACCAGGATCCGCACCGAGGCGGCCGTCGTCCGGATGATCTGGAGTGTCATCGCCGTGTGGCAGCCGGTCTTCGCGGCGTTCGTGACCATCTCCGAGGCCGCGAGTACGGCGTCGTCGACCAGGTCGTCCAGACTCCACTCGGTCAGCATTGTCCGAACCAGCTTTCGGGCCTGCGACGCCGACTCCGGCCGGTAGGGCAGGTCGATGCTCGTCCCGGAGGCCGGTTCCTGTTCCTCCGGCGCGGTGATCGTGCCGGTCACGATGGCGCACCTGGGTTGGGCCGCGTGGTGGCCGGGGCTCGCCTGGGAAGACCAGAGGGGAACGGCATCGCGGACTCCAGGGGTGAGAGCAGGGATGTGTCGGTGCCGCCGCCGCGGGGGTTCCGGCGGCGGCCGCACACCAGTGAACGACCGCCAACGCCTGGGTGGTGAGGCAAAGTTCGGTGCGGCATGGCCCGGTACCAACCGGAAAACTTGACGGTCCCATTACCCGAAGCCCTGCACGCCAGGTGACAACGCGGCTACGTTGACCGCATGGTGGCAAACGTCGCTCTCCGCCGCAGGATGGCCGAACGCCGCATGACCAAGGCCGAGTTAGCGCGCGAAGTGAATGCCGAGATCAGGACCCTGACCGGGAAGCCGGGCACCGTATCAGAGCGCACGGTCCACAACTGGCTCACCGGCGTGACCCGGTGGCCACCGGGAAAGATCCGCGTCGCACTGGGTGCAGTATTCGACTGCATGCCCGAACAGCTCGGCTTCGCCCCCACGGGCCGGGCCCGCACCACACCGGAGGCAGACGTGAGGCGACGCGACTTCATAGCGGCCGCCGGCGGCACTGCCGTGGCCGCCCTCACCGGCACGGCTGCCGCCCCTGCACCGCGCCGCATCGGCGCCGCTGACATCCAACTGCTGGAGGCCCGCTTCGCCGAGGTCATCGCCAGCGACCACCGGCACGGCGGCCGGGTCAGCATCGAGGCCAAGGCGGTCGCCCTCGCGGACGAAGCACTCATCCTCCAGGAACACGGCATCGCGAGCCAGCGGATCCGCTCGGCCCTGTACGCGTGCGCGGCCTCCTTCATGTCGAGCGCGATGTGGGCGGCTATCGACGGCCGCCGCTTCGACGCCGCTCTCCAGCACCACCAGAAGGCCGCCTCCATCGCCGCGATGTCCGGCGACTCCGCCATCCAGTTCCGGATCTGGTCGCACGCCGGGAGCCTCTACCGTCACCTCGGCCGACCCGGCGACGCGCTCGCCGCCAACGACGTCGCCCGCGGCCTGCCGATCGCCCGCCGCGACCCGCTGTTCGCCTCCCTCGGCCATGCCCGGCACGCTGCCATCCACGGCCTGACTGGCGACACCAACGCCGTCCGACGCTCTCTCGGCCATGCGCAGGACGCCCTCGACCGCGCCGATGCCGCAGCGTCCCGACCCGTGTGGATCACCGCGTTCTACGACCAGGCCGAACTCGACTCCCTCGCCCTCGCCGCCCACCTCGCCGCCGGCAACTGGGAAGACGCCGAAGCCCACGCCCACCGCAGCATGGCGCTTCGCCGCGGGGCAATGCAACGCTCCCACGCGATCACCACCGTCCGCCTCGCCCACGCCCAACTCGGCCAGGGCGACTTCGAACCCGCCGTCGCCACCGCCATGTCGGTGTCGGCCGAGGTCTCCACTCACCCCCGGGTCACCGGCATGCTGACCGCCTTCGGCACCAAGCTGACCACCGTGGCCGCCGACAGCGGCCCAGCCCTGACCTGGACCGAGTACGCCCACGACACCTGGAGGACCACCGCGTGACCGTCGAGCTCCGCCACCACACCAATCTCACCCCTGAGATCCGCCAGGACCTGCTGGACGTCTACGCGGACGTCCGCGCTCCGCTGCTGCACCTGGCGAACTACCGCGTCGAGGCGTTCGCCGAGAGGCTCGACCGGCATGCCACCGAACCCGGCTTCGAGGCCGTCATCGCGTACGACGGCGAGACGGCCATCGGATACGCCTACGGGAACACGCTCACGGCCGACGACCGGTACTGGAAGCGCATGGCCGAACCACTGCCCGACGGCTTCACCGAAGTCAGCACCCTGGTGATCAAGGAGATCGGCCTCCGCATCCCATGGCGGGGCACCGGCACCGCGCGGCGCATCCATGACGAACTCCTGGCCGGCCGCACCGAGGAGCGCGTCACCCTGATGGTCAACCCCCTCGCCGGCGACGGCAAAGTCCAGGCGCTGTACGAGTCCTGGGGGTACGAGGCCGTCAACAGCCAGCAACCCTCCCCCGAGTCGCCTCGCCTCACCGCCATGCTCCTGGCTCGGAGCTACGTATGGCCTTAGAGGAGCTTCGGATGTTCCTCAAGCATGCCCAGGAATTGATAGGTCGTGGATTTTGTGCGGTTCACCGAATCGACGGACTGGGTCTTCTTGACCCGGAACGTGACGTTGTCACCCAAAGCAAGACGCATCCTTACAAGCACGGAAGGGTCTTCGAACTTAACGTCGAACGCCTGAGCCCGAGGGGAGGTGCCAGACTTTACCTTCACCACGCCAGCTTGCTTTAGCTCGGTAATGTGGCCGGAGACCGTGATCTCCTCCGTGGCAGGGCGCACTGTCCGCAGCCGAGCCGCGTAGTCGCAACCACGGCGCGTGAGAGCTGCCGAACGGACCTGACCATCCGATCGTAGCCACGTCAGGTCCATTTGGATCCCGAACTTGTCGAGTGCATCGGTTACGTGGTCTAGATAGCTGAGCAGGGTGGCGAGGTGCCCGACGTCTCCCTCGTCTTCCAAAGCTCGAACCAGGGCAAGAAGCTCGGTCATGCCGTAGTCCTGTACAGCCTCGACCGGAAGCGCATCCCCCGCATCGTTCTCAACCGCCCGCTTTGGGACAGGACGGACATGCAGCACTGTGCTGCCCTTGGAGAGGCCGACCAGCTTAAGGGTCACCACCTGGTTCGCGGCTGCCGAGACCGAATCTTGGAGTGGCTTGAGAAGTGCGTCTCCCATGTCGAAGTCCAGCGACCCCTGTACCGCATCGGTGCCGCTGAACCTGATCCGTAGCTCATTGTCGAGCGTCGCCTCCTGGTCGTAGAGCCGGTGGATCTCGAGAGTAGCGACTCGTAGGTCGGACTCGATCTCGTCACTGGAGCGGTCGTCGACGCCGGCAGCAGCAACCTCTTCCTGGGCTTCGACACGGTGCTGCTGCAGGACTCGCGCGCGCCAGGCTGTGCTCACAGTGTCACCTCCAGATAGCCGCGTACTGGTACCGCCGACTCGACCGTTGGGCGAGGATCTGCCGGAGGCTCCAGGCGACGGCGCTGCCACCAATCGTCCCAGCGGCCGCGGTCGCGGAAGTACTCCTGATCTACTGCACTATGTTCGTCCGGTCGAAAAACTGTTGCTACACGCCGATACCCCACACGAAGCGGCGTAACGCCGTACTCCGTTTGTATGCTCTTCCAGCTCTTGAAGGCCTTCGTGAGCCATCCCGCGCCTTCCTTCCCGCGCAAGGCATCCTCGACCTCCACGTCCATGAAGAACGTGGCGTCGATGTTGCGGGGATCCAGTTTGGCACTCACATAGCTGCCACCCAGCCAGACGCAGTGGATGAGTGGCGGTTGCCCTTCGAGCACATCGCGATGGATCTCCTCCAAGGCCAGAAAGCGCGCGAGGAAGCGCTCGAACCCATCCCAGAGTTGCCCGCGGGTGCCGGAGTCACGGAAACAAGGTGCGTCCACGAGGCAGTCCCGCGCCTCCTCGATGTCCATCTGATGACGACCGCGCACCAGATGTCCCTGGTCATCGAAGTGCAGCAAGCCCGGCCCCCTTGAGATGAGACGCTGGGACGCTAGCGCAGAGTCGGAGCCATGATGTCCCGATCGGCGCAAAGTTCATCAAGATGAGACGATGAGATCGGCCGTTCGGCTGACACGTCTGGCAAGGCGAGACCCGCCGGACCTTCGCATCGCAGCCTGCTGGGTCTTGGCAGATGAGGCCACGACGAAGCTCTTCGTCGGGCACCAGTTTGTCCATGACCATATCAACCTCGCCCGGAGGCCATTTGGGCCCTTGTGGAGGTGGGGCTGCCAAGGGTACCCGGGTAGGTGCCCGGGAGTGGTCGAGCACGCGCGGGCCGGGCTCATCGGATTCGACTGGCCGTGGTGCCAGCGGATGCGGTGGGTGGGATTGTCGGGTCGGTGGGGGTGGCGCCCAGGCCGAGGGCGTTCGCGGCGGGTGAGCGGCGGCGGGCAGCCTCTGCGGCCAGGTTGCGCTCGGGGTTGCGGCTGGTGTGCTGGATGCGGCCGAGGAGGACCTTGGCGGGCAGGCGGGCGGTGGTGAGTTCGCGGCGGGCGGCGGCCTCTTGGAGGAGCTCTCGGGGCTGGTGGCCGAGGGCCTTGGCGTCGGCAAGGACGGTGGCCAGGGCAGGCCAGTTGCGGTCGACAAGGATGCGCTGGGCGTGGTCGGGGACGGCGGAACGGACGTCGCCGGCGAGGGTGTTGGCGATCTCCTTGGCCGGTTGGCGGTGGGTGAGGGCGGCGAGGTGGTCGGCAGCGGCGTGGTCGTAGGCGGCCTGCAGGTGCTGGACGGCCTGCTGGGCGGCCTGCGCCTGCTGGGCGTGGCCGCGCGCCTGGTGCCATCGGCCGGTGAGGATCGCCGCCCATACGAGGGCCGCGATCATGACGGCGAGCGCGCTGCCGTCGGGCCCGTCACCGGCGTAGGTGATGTCGCGGACGGCCTGGCGAAGACCGGCGGCGGCCTGGTGGTCGGCGCGCACCTGGGAGCGCTGGGCGCGGGCGAATGCCCGGGTGGCGGCTCGCAGTTCAGCCCGCAGTTCCTGGGGAGCCTGCTGGGCGGTGGCGTTGATGATGTCGCCCAGCGCGGTGATCTGCGCCTGCGCCAACGCGCCGTCCCCGTTGTTCCCGCTGGCGGTCTCGTCGGTCAGGTGCTGGTGGACAGTGTCGAGGGCGTCGGTGGTGCGCTGCCAGCTGGTGGTGGGCCGGTCGCGCCGGGCGGTGGGGTGCTCCTCCGGAGTGCCGGCCGTGAGACGGGACCGGAGCTTGGGCAGGGAGAGGTCGGGGGCGAGCTTCCCACCAGGTATGTAGATCTGCTCGCCCTTGGCGTTGGTGTCACCAGGCCGTCCGACGGCGTATCCCTGGAGGTCTCCGGAGGGCAGCCGACGGGGCTTGACCTCGACGCCGTCGGCCTGCAGGTAGGCGAGGAGTTCCTCCACGTCGGCGGCGTGGGGGATGGCATCGCGGACGCGGTCCCGGAGCCAGTCGCGGCTGGTCTGCTGCCAGCCGAGGCGGTCGGCCTTGTGCATCTCGGCCTGGGTGGGGCGGCGCTCGCCGGTGCGGTCGCCGGCGGGGACCTGGTGGAGGCCGAGTTCCTTCTCGATCTTCCGGGCTTCGGCCTGGGCGCGCTTGCCGCTGCCATGGAGCTTGGGTCGGCGGCCGTCCTCGCGGACGGTGGTGGCGAGGATGTGGATGTGGTCGTCGGCGTGGCGTACGGCGATCCAGCGGCAGCCGTGCGGGTCGCGGTCGGGGGCGATGCCGGCGGCGTGGACGATGCGGCGGGCGATCTCGCCCCATTCGGCGTCGGAGAGGTAGCGGTCGCCAGGGGCTGCGCGGACGGGGCAGTGCCAGACGTGGTCGGTGACCTTCTTGCCGAAACTGCTGTTGCGCAGGTTGACCGGCTCGTCGAGGATCCGGGCGAGCTGGGTGAGGGTGGCGCTCTGGTCGCGGCCTGGATCGCGCAAGCCGAGCGGGCTGAAGGAGGCGACGATGTGCGGGTCGAGGTGCTCGTCGTGCCGGCCGGGCCCGTAGAGGTAGGCGAGCAGTCCGCGGGTGTTGCCGCCGGAGGCCTTGATGGAGGGGATCACGCTGCGATGTCTCCTTCCGGGGTGTGGTGGGTGGTGGGGATGAGCAGGGCTTCTGCGATGGCGAGGAGCAGGTTCTCCAGGCGGATGAGGCGGTCGCGGCTGTCGGGTTCGAGGCGGTCGTCGCGGTGGAGCACGTGGACCATCTGGTTGATGTTGTTGCCAATGGCATTGATCTCCGCGCGGATTTCGGCCCGGAACTCCTGTAGGGCGAGGCGGTCGGTGTGCAGGGGCAGGTCGACGGTGAACTCGCCCCGGATGAACGCGAGCGCAATGTCGCCGAGATATCCGGAGATCGTGTCCTTGTAGCCGTGGCGCTCGGCGGCGTCCTTCAGCTCGATGAGCTCCGCTTCGGTGAAGCCGACCGGGCCGACCCGCTCTGTGCGGCGGGTTCCGGTGGGCTTCCGGATCTTGCCGGTGGGCATCGGCTGGGCGCCGTCGGGAGCGTTCAGTTTCGGGACGTCAAGGGCGGCGGTGTTCTCGTGCAGGAACGCGGCGCGGGCGGCGCGAACGCTCTCGTCGTCGGTGGCGGCGGGCGTTGGCGCGGCGTTCTGGTCGGCGCGGGCGCGGGCGAGGATGTCGAGCTGCAGGGCGTCGAGTTCGTCCGGACCGAGGGCCACTGCCTGGCCTGGCGCGCCCTCGCGCCGGGCCTCCTCCGCCACCCCTGGGGCGGAGCTTCCCAGTCCGGCGCGAAGTGTCGGAGACTGGGTACAACTGGCTCCGCCAGGAGCAGAGTTACCGAACACGTGGAGCAGGCGGTTGATCAGCCTACCGCCCTTGGTGCCCTTCTCGGGACCGGTGCGGGCGGGAGCGCGGCGGGGCTGAGGGTCGGGCAAGGAGTCCTCCGGATTTCCTGTCGGGGCGGGCGGGTGTAGGCGCGAGGTGCGTGCGGCATGTGGGGTGATGGTCGGGTAGGACGTCCGGTTTGGCGATGTCGGACATCCGGTGTAGAAGGCGGGGGTTTCGGGACTTCCGGTGTCCCCGCTGCGGGCATGCGGGGTGCCGGTGATCACCAGCGTGGAAGAGAGGTCGGCTCGCCCGTTCCGGCAGCGACCGAAGCAGGCGAGCCGCGATGATCGGCGGGGCGTCAGGCGGCCGAGAGGCTGGCCTGCGCATCTGTTTGCCGGGTAGCCTGCTCGTCCTTGAAGCGCTGGGTCAGCTTGCCGAGGCGGTCGCTGGCGATCGGTATGCCAGCCTCGCGTAGGGCCGTCTTGATCACGGCCTGGGTGGGGCCGTGCTCTTCGACGGCTGGGCGGACGATCTCCGCCAGTTCGTCCATCGAGGCGGCGGGCCTGCGTCCGGTGCGCTTGGTCCCCACCACCGGTTCCGGGTCGCTGGACTGGACGTCGTCGTCGGGGGCGGCGTCCGGCCCATCGTCGAGCGGGTCGTCCTGGTCCGTTTCCGTGAGCAGAGCAGGCTCGGCCGCCGGGGAAGCCGTGGTGGGCTCGAGGTCTTCGTGGAGCATGGGCGCGGCCTCGGCGGGCTGCAGCTCGGTGGCGACGGTGGTCGCCGTGGTGTTGTGGGCGAGGAGGGTGCCGCCGAAGAAGGCGAGGGCAGGCCATCCGGCGACCAGGATCCGCAGCCAGTCCGGGACATGGGCGAGGTCGAGGAGTCCGGCGGTGGCAATGTTCGCGCCGAGCGAGGCGGTCAGGGCGATGGCGAACCAGGTCCAGGCGGTGCCGGCGGGGCAGCCGGTGGTGCGCAGGGTCCGCATGCGGTGCCAGGCGGCGACGAGCAGCAGGTCGACCGAGATGGGGTAGGCCCAGGCTTTCCAGCTGTATTGTCCGGCAGCTTCGGCGATGTCGTGGAGGTGGGCGAAGGACAGGGCACCGGCGATGGCGGCCTGGACGAGGACGGCGTCCGGGCGGGGCGTGCGGCGTGGGTTGGCGATGGTCATGCGGAAGGTGGTCCTCGCGGGTCGAGTGGTGGTGGGTCGCGGGATTGCCGTCTTTGCCGTCTTGCCGTCTTGGCGCTGCAGGACAGGCCCCCAGGCTGGGGCCGTAGCGGCTGGCCAGGGGCGTCACAGGGGCGGCGGCGTTCAGGCGCGGGACGGTGCGCGCATCCGTCTTGGGGGCGTATCCGTCTCGGCGGCATGGCCCGTGACCTGGAGTTTTACGGCAGGGACGGCTGGGACGGCACAAGACGGATGTGTTTCCCGTCCCGCCCCCGGGCCCGCCGCTCACGTCCCGGGTGGGGGCGGTGGCGAGCGCTGGCCGGAGTGGACGGCTGCCGTCTTGGCGTGGGCCTGATCCGTCTTGGCGTGGGCCTGATCCGTCTTGGGGCGCTGTTCCGTCTCGGCGGCAGGTGCAGTGACCTGCGGTGTTACGGCTGGGACGGCAGGGACGGCACTTCGGGGAGGGTCGTCAGCCTCTGCTGCCCGCTCCGGTGGCGGTCACGGGGTGGACGGCGGGGCAGTAGCGCCGCCAGGCGTCGAGGAACTTGTGGCGCAGGTAGCCCTTGCGCTGGGTTCCGTCGGGCATGCGGACGTTGCCGGAGGAAATGCCGAACTCACGGAGCATCGCGCCGAGGCCGCGCGGGGTCAGCCCGCCCCGGCCGGCCTCGGCCCAGGGAGCCTCGGGGTCGCCGTTGAGGGTGAAGAGCAGCTGGTCGGTGGCGATACTGTCCGGCTCCCCGGCGGCGTGGAAGATCCGGCGGATATCGGCGAGGATCCGCGCGCCGCCGGGGTTGTCCTCCTCGGTCCGGACCTCGGCGTCGACCATCCGCTTGCACGCCTGCCGGGCTAGGCGAGGCCAGGGGCCTCCGGCGAGGTCGGCGGTGATCACCAGGGGTTCCCAGGTGTCGGCAGCGCGGTCCTCCACCGGCATGGCCGGTTCCAAGTGCAGGGCCTGGTCGGCGAGCGGGGCCATCCAGCGGGCGATCCGGTCCCGGATCTCCTGGAGCGCGGGTTGATCGCGCCTGGTGCGGTACGGCGAGACGCGCTCGCCCTCGGCCCGGCGGCGCATTCGAATTACGATCGAGCGGTCCATGATCGTGTCGGGGAGGTCGCCGATCCCCGCGATGGCCGCCATCGCGAAGGTGTGGAACTTGCGCGGAGTGTGGTCGTTGCCGACCACCCGTAGCACGTAGCGGTCGCGCTGGTGCCCGGCGTTGAGCAGGCCGCGCATCTCCTCGTTCTTCTCAGCCATCTTCGGGCTGCCGAAGATGGTGTCCGCCTCGTCCACCAGCAGGGTGGGCGGCACCTCGGTGATCGAGCGGAAGACCGCAGCCGGGGTGGAATTCACCGTCAGGACCGGCTGGTGGACCGTCTCGGAGAGCACGTCGAGCAGGCGGGACTTGCCGCAGCGCTTCGCCGGTCCGACGACCGCCAGGCGCGGGGCGTGCTGCCACGAGCCCTGCAGGTGCGTCGCGGCGACCCATAGCGTCGCCGCATCCAGAGCCGCCTCGGAGGGCAGGATCACGAACTTGGCGATCACAGCCTTCAGCTGCGCGAGCGCCTCGGAGCCCTCGGTCGCCTCGGCGTCCGGCATCAGGTCGATCTCGTTCAGGACCGTGGGCGCAGCAGGCTCCGCCTCGTCGTGGACCTGTCCACAGTCTGTGGACAGGTCCACGGCCTGCGGTCCCGGCACGTAGGCACCGGGCTCGCCCGGCCTGGCGACGGGTGGCCAGCCAGCGCCGGCCGGCACTGCGGCAGGGGCGGCCACATCGGGCTGATGGGACGTAGACTCCATGCTGAAGCTCCAGACTGGGGCGCGGGACCTGATCCGTCGCGCGCCACCGATGAAGGTCGCGGGTAAGGACTTCGCCTGGCCCTCGGTGTTCCAGCACCGGGGGCCTTCGTGCGTCCAGGGACGGGTGGGCGCGGGGAGCCGCGCCCACCCAACTCGGAAGGATTACCTGCCCGTTGGTGGCAGGGCCTCGGCGGCCGGGGCCGCCGAGGGACCACGAACCTACGCACACCTGCCGGGAAGATCCACTCCGGGCGGGCAAGTACGCCCATGGCAGACAGGCTTGTAGATCGAGCTCTCTCCACGTCAAGCTGCATCAGCCGCCGCGGCTCCCCCGGCCGTCGCGTCGATGCCGAGCAGCCGCAGGAGATCCGCCGTGATCACGCGGTACTTCTTGCCCAGCCGCAGGACCCGGCAGGGGTAGGCGCCGAGGCGGGCCAGCTCGTAGCCCTTACTGCGCCCCAAGCCGATGGCGCGGTTCGCGGTATCGAGGTCGATGGCCGCCGGGAGTGCAAGCAGCTCAGCCCGGCCCATTCCATGCACCGCTGCCGACGTCATATCAGTTCGCACATGAACTCCAAATCTGAGATCTCCCCGGGAGGGGGCGGCGGCGGAGTGCCGCAGCGGATAAGAGCTTGGCAGTAGCTATTGTGTCGATATGACACACGGCCGCTATGCAGACTGGTCCGCCGTCGACGAGGACGTGCTCGACTGGCACGACCAGATCACCAAGGACGTGATCGAAGCGATCACCCGCACAAGGAAAGACCTGGAAATGACCGCGCAGGAGCTGGCCGACGAGACCCGGCGCCTGGGCCACGAGGTGCCCAGGAACGTGATCGCGAACTGGGAGTCCGGCCGGCGAAAGACGATCACGATTCCGGAGCTCATCGTGGTAGCCGAGGCCCTAGACGTCGCACCCGCCGACCTGGTCTTCTCACCTGCCCTCGGCGGCCATGTCAACTACCTGCCCGGGAAGGACATCGGCCGCTGGTCGGCCTTCAGCCGCTTCACCGGAGAGCACCCGCACTCACCCGGAACATTCGATCTCTACCTCCTCCGCGAGCACGCCCGAATCTGGCAGGAGCTGCAGCGCGAACATCACGACGCGTTCCAGCTGGAATTCAACTTCGACCGGGAGAACTGGTCACCCGGGTCGGAGGAGAAGCGCACCGCTTTCATCGATTCCGTCCGTCTTCGGCTTCAGCCCGTCAGAGCAAGAATGCGCGAGACGGGCTGCGAGGTACCCGACCTCGCGCCGAGCCTCAAGTTCCTGAACGCCGAACTCCCACCACTCAAAACCGATTTCGACCTGGAGGACGAATGAAGGGTTCCACCTACCACCGCTGTTACTGCCGCGACGCCGAGACCGGTAGGCCGCTCGGCAAGGCGTGCCCGAAGCTCGGCAGCCGGAAGCACGGCTCCTACTCCATACGCCAGGAGCTGCCCAACGCCGAAGACGGCATGCGCCGTTCGTTCAACCGCGCCGGCTACGGGACGCTGAAGGAGGCACAGGCCGACCTCGACCACGTTCGCGGTCTGCTCGCCCTCGGCAAGGAGGATCCCGACGACCTGGCCCTGGTCGCCGAGCTCCTGGTGAATGTCGCCGATGAGAAGGCCCAGCTGCCCGACATCGAGGAGACCCGCAACCGCCTGAAGGCCGGTCAGGATCTGTCCAGCCGCGTCACCGTCGGCGAGTGGCTCGATACCTGGTTGGCTGGCAAGAAGATCCGCAAGTCCGGCATCACCCGCTACGAGTGTGACGTGCGGGTCCACCTCAAGCCCCGCATCGGGCACATCCGCGTCGACCGGCTGCGGGTGAGCACGCTCGCCGAGATGTTCACGGCCATCGCCGACGCCAACGAGGAAATCCTGGAGAACAACGCCCTGCGGCACGCGCTGAAGGCCGAGCTCGCCACGGTACCGATCAAGGGCGTGGAGAACCGCGCCCGCCGCAAGGCTCTGCGCGCCGAACTCGCCGAGATGCCGCCCTTCCGGCGGACGACCGGCGCGGCCACCCGCCAGCGCATCCGGGCCACGCTCCGGACCGCCCTGAACGCCGCGATCCCCGAGGGCCTGATCACCCTCAACCCGGCCGCCCACGTCAAGCTCGACCCGGCCACCAAGCCCAAGGGTCTGGTGTGGACACCCGAGCGGGTCGCGCAGTGGCGGGAGACCGGCGTGAAGCCCTCCCCCGTGATGGTCTGGACGCCGCAACAGACCGGCGCGTTCCTCGATTTCGTCGCTGACGACCGCCTGTACGCGATGTGGCACGTGATCGCCTTCCGCGGTCTTCGCCGAGGCGAGGCGTGCGGGCAGCTGTGGTCCGAGACCAACCTCGACGACAGCTCGCTGACCGTGACGACCCAGCTCGTGCAGGACGGCTGGGAGGTCGAGGAGTCCGACCCCAAGACCGACGGGAGCTTCCGGACCGTGGCGCTGGACGACGACACGGTGGCCGTCATGCGGCGCCACCGCGAGCGGCAGCAGAAGGAGCGGAACGACTGGGGGCCTGCCTGGAAGAACACCGGCCGGGTCTTCACCAACGAGGACGGGTCCTGGCTCCACCCCGGCAAGGTCACCGAGATGTTCGCGCGACTGATCGCCGCATCCGGGCTGCCGCCGATCCGCCTGCACGACCTCCGCCACGGCGCGGCCACGCTCGCCCTCGCCGGCGGGGTCGACATGAAGGTGGTGTCCGAGATGCTCGGCCACTCCTCCATCAAGATCACGTCGGACACCTACACCAGCGTCCTGCCCGAGATCGCCAAGGGTGCGGCCGAGGCTGCCGCGAAGCTCGTCCCCCTCCAGCGGAAGACGGAGGCCGAAGCTCGCGCCAAGGCTGCCGCCGAAGCGGAGAAGGCCAAGCGGAAGGCCGCGAAGAAGGCGAAGACCAAGGCCAAGAAGGCCAAGGGCTAACCCAAGATCAACAGCCGCGCTCACGCATCGCTCACGCAAGCGATCTTGTAGGGCGTCGCTGACGCCTGCTCACACGTCAAGGAATGGCAAAAGGCCCAGGTCATGGGCTATATGACCTGGGCCTTCACTGAGCCGCCTGCGGGATTCGAACCCGCGACCTACGCATTACGAGACCACGAGCGTTCATGATGCCCGGTTCCGGCTCGTGCTCCAGGGTACCGTTTTGCCTGATCAGAGCACGTGCGGCTCGTCGCCCCGTCCATCCTGTGTTACCTCGTCCAGAGGCGTCCGGCCGCACACCGGCCGCACATGGCCACACCGAGGCGACCGATTCGGCCAACACGCGACATGTAGGCACTCCACAACCGACACCAATGGAGTGGATCAGCACCGCCCGCGCGGCGTCTCCCGAACCATGTACAGCCTTCCTCACGCGGGCGATTCACCTTGGTCCAACAGCTCGTGCCGGAGCGAGTCAGCACGGTACTCGCTGAACACCGCCAACTGACCGCAAGCACCGGCGTAGCGCGAGCCCGCTGAATTGTCGGCGCGATCCGATACGTTGGAACCGTCAGTGGGGAGTGTCGGGAGGATCGACCGTGGGTGACCTGCAGGAGCGTGCCAAGAACCGCCTGATCATGCTGGATGGGCACTTCGCGCATCCCGTGAGGGTCGAGCACGTCGAGGAGATCGGCTCGGACGTCTACCTGGTTCGGGTCCGGCACGCGAACGGCGCCCCAGACGAGACTCAGGTTTTCGAGGCCGAACTGGAAGCGGCTCTGGCACAGTCTGCGGTGCAGCCGGCACTGGTCAGCTCCCAGGACCTCTTCCTCTGGGTTGAGTCTCAGCGCATCCGGCTCGCCTTCGCCCACGATCCCCTCTTTGCTGTGTCCATGAGCGGCGTCCGGGGGCTGCCTCACCAGATCGAAGCCGTCTACCGCCACATGCTGCCGCAGCCCCGGCTGCGCTTCGTTCTTGCGGATGACCCGGGCGCGGGCAAGACGATCATGGCGGGTCTGCTGCTCAAGGAGTTGAAGCTCCGTGGTGTCGTCGAGCGCGTGCTGATCCTCTGCCCGGCACCGCTCACCACGCAGTGGCAGGACGAGATGCTGGACAAGTTCGACGAGCAGTTCGAGGTGGTGAGCGGAGAGCAGGTACGCCACCAGGTGGGACGCAGCCCCTGGGAGCGCTACCCCTTGATCGTGAGCAGTCTCGACTTCGCCAAGCGCGATGACGTCCGCGATGACCTCCTGCGAAACCAGTGGGACCTTGTGATCGTGGACGAGGCGCACAAGGCGTCCGCGTTCACCAAGCGGGGGCAAGACGAGCGAGTCGTCAAGACCAAGCGCTACTCCGTTGTGGAGGGCGTGGCGCAGCAGGCTGACCGGCTTCTCCTGCTGACGGCGACGCCCCACTCAGGAGACGAGGACAGGTTCACCCGCTTCCTCGGCCTGCTCGACCCCGATCAGTTCTCCACAGCGGATCTGGTAAAGAAGCAGATCGCCAACGACGACAACCCCTACTTCCTTCGCCGCCAGAAGGAAGATCTCGTCGATGAGCACAATGGGGCGCTCTTCGTCGAGCGCCACGTACGCACCCAGCCTTTCCAGCTCTCGCCCGCGGAGTACGAGCTTTATTTGAGCGTCACCCAGTACGTCAATACCTACCTTGGGGCGAGCGGCGGCTCTCGCGGAAACGCGGTGGCACTCGCCCGTACCGTGCTCCAGCGACGGTTGGCATCCAGCCTCGGAGCAATTCGATCATCGCTCGCAAAGCGCGCGAACCGGCTGGAAGAACTGGCTGAGCAGCTCGCCGGGATGCGCCCGGCCGACCGCAATCGCCGCCTGGCGGCGCTGGGCCGAATTCCGGCGGACAGCGACTTCGACGACGTCGAGGCCGAGTCGGATGATATCGACGAGACTGTCGACGACCTGCTGGCCACTGAGGTCAGCAGCGCAGGACAGATTTCACAGTTGCGCGTTGAGGTGGCCGAGCTGCGCAAGCTCGTCGCGCATGCCGACCGCGTGCGTTCCCAGGGAGAAGAGCGAAAGCTCGCTGCCCTTCGCGACTGCCTGGAGCGGGCCGAATTCCAGGAGCTGCGGGACGGCCGCGGGAAGCTGCTGATCTTCACCGAGCACAGGGACACGCTGGAGTATCTGCGGCAGCACTTGGAGGAGTGGGGTTACGACGTTTGCACTATCCACGGAGGCCATCCGCCGGCGGAGCGCAAGCGTATCCAGCATGACTTCCGGCAGAACAAGCAGATCTGCATCGCCACTGAAGCGGCTGGCGAAGGAATCAACCTTCAGTTCTGCCACTTGATGATCAACTACGACCTGCCGTGGAATCCCGTTCGCCTTGAGCAGCGTATGGGCCGCGTTCACCGGATCGGTCAGAGTGCCGACTGCTGGATCTTCAACTTCTGCGCCACCAACACGGTGGAAGGTGAGCTCCTGGAGAGGCTGCACGCCCGCCTGGAGGCCATGCGCCAGGACCTCAACGGCCGCGTCTACGACGTTATCGGCGAACTGTTGACGATCAACGGTATCGACTTCGAGCGCCTCGTAAAGGAGACGCTCGCAAATCCGACTCGCGCAAACCGCGATGCGGCAGTGGCGGAGATCAACCGCCTTGACTCGGAGAAGCTGGCCGAGTATGAGGAAGCCACCGGAATCGCTCTCGCCAAGAAGTATGTCGACATCGAGTGGGTCCGGGGACAGAATTTCCTGTCCGATGAGCGCCGCCTCATGCCGGAGTACGTCGAAGAATTCTTCCTGCGGGCCGCAGGCCGACAGCACCTCCGGGTAGAGCGGCGCGCTGACCAGCTGCTGCGGGTCGAGCACGTTCCGGCGGCTCTCCGCAGCGATGACCTCCTCTCGGTGCGGCACCGCGGGCGCCCCGCTGCCGACTACCGCAAGCTCACGTTCCGCAAGGAACAGCGCGACCGAGTTGAGCATGAAGACGCGACTCTCTGCTCCCCAGGCCACCCTCTCTTCGCGGCCCTCGCCGAGTCGCTCGAGCGAGACCTGACGGCCGAAGGCGTGCCCCAGGGCGCAGCCGTGTTCATCGATCCGGGCACCGCAGCACCGTATTTCGTGCACCTGTTCTCGTACCAGATCGTCGGCGAGGACCTGCACGGCTCCCCGGAGCAGGTCTTCTCCGAGGTTGTGGCAGTGATAGAGGACCACGATGGCCTCCACCGAGGCCCAGCGGACGTTCTGCACACGCTCACGCCATCTGCTGGTGACAACGCGGAGCCGCCCTCTCCCGACCAGATCAAGCTGGCCACCGACTGGCTGCGGGTCAAGGTGCAGCTTCCCCGCACCTCCACCGAGCGGACCAACCGCTTGGAACACGCCAGACTTCGAGCCACCTACCTGAACGAGGCGATGGCCGCCCAGAAGCGCCGCCTGGAGGATCGCTGGGTCTCATACAACTCGAAGATCGACGCCGGCGACGACTCGTACCGCCTTCTGCGCGACAACACGGACCGGCAGCTCAAGGAGCTCGGCCACCGACGTGCGTCGAAGCTGGAGTCGCTCAACCGCCTCGGCGTCGTCCGGCCGGGCAAGGTGACTCACCTCGGCACGGCAGCCGTGCTCCCGCCTGCGGCCCCAGACGATCCGGACGTCGATGTCATGCGGCCGAGCAAGGCCGTCGAGGACGCCGCCGTGGCCGTAGCGATGGAGTTCGAGCGCGAGGCAGGGTGGACCCCTGAGTACGTTGGGGATCTGCGGGATGGCTCGGGCTTCGACATCCGCTCCACTAGGACTCTGCCTGACGGATCCAGTGAGGTGCGTCGCATCGAGGTCAAGGGCCGAGGCGTTCCGGCCGGCGACGTGGGCCTGTACCGTACAGAGTGGTATGCCGCCCAGCGCTGGGGAGCGGGGTTCTGGCTCTACGTCGTCTACAGCGCGACGTCGAGGCCGAATCTGCTGCGCGTCCAGGACCCCTACCACACGCTTCCCAACGTCGCTGCCATCAGGCAAATCACCGGGTATCGGGTGCCGGGCGCTAGTATCCGAGCTCACGCGGTCGGCAACACAGAGACCGTGGGGCGAGAGGACTAGCGTGCGCGACAGCAGTGAAAAGCGGCTCATCGAAGACGTCATCCCGATCGACGTCATCAGCCGCACCAGCGCGAGCGAGAAGGTCGGAGGGCGCGTCGGACACCCGGCGTCCCTCCACCTCTGGTGGGCCCGCCGGCCTCTCGCGGCCTCTCGTGCTGCCGTCTACGCCGCTCTCGTGCCCGCGGCCGGGCGGACCCGGTCCGTTGACGAGCTCTCCGACTTCTTCGACGCCCTCTGCACCTGGGGCGGCCCGGCGCAGCCCATCGAGACCGCCCGAGAAGAGGTCCTTGCGGCGAATGGCGGCGAAGCCCCGAAGGTAGTCGATCTCTTTTCCGGCGGGGGCGCCATCCCGCTGGAGGCACTGCGGCTCGGGTGCGAAGTAACTGCCAATGAGCTGAACCCTGTCGCGCATCTCATTGAGCGGATGCTCATGGAGTACCCGCAGAGCTATCCCGGACTCGGCGACGACATTCGCCGATGGGGAACCGCCTGGGTCGACGAGGCGTGGACGGCACTGTCAGACCTGTACCCGGCGGTCGATAGCGGTACTGGTCAGACGATGATCGGCGCTACCGACACTGATAAGCGCCTTCCTCTCGCCTACATCTGGACCCGGGCGGTCCGCTGCCCGAACCCGGCCACTCCTGAGCATGACGCTCACCTTCTCCGTCAGACATGGCTCGGCCGGAAGAAGGGGCGCTATATCGCTCTGAAGCCAGTCGCTGACCGCGCCACGTGGTCCCTGCGCTACGAGGTTGTGGAGGCCACCACCGAGGAAGGTCTCGGTTTCGATCCCGCAGAAGGATCACGCGGCGGAGAAGTGACCTGCCGCATTTGCGGCGCTCCGGTTGAGAGCCGGTATGTAAAGGAAGAGGCCCGTGCCGGTCGCATGACCACGGCACCGCTGACTGCCCTGGCACTCAAGCCTTCGGGCCGCGGTCGCGACTACCTTCCGGTAGGGGAATATGACCTCCCCGACGATGCCGAATGCATGAAGCGGTTGGCGGAATTGCCGATCGACCCGCTCGATGAGCCGCTTCCCGGGACGATGCGAATCACCGGCGGAACCTGCATGGTGTACGGATTCTCGCACTATCGAGATCTGTTCACTCCGCGCCAGCTTCTCGCCCTGAGCACTCTTGCCGTTGGCATCCGTAAGGTGCATGACGCGGCTCGCGAGAGCGGAATGGATGAGGGGCGCGCTGCAGCTGTTGCCACGGCCTTGGCCATGGCTCTGAACCGAGTAGCCGACCGACTGTCGAACTTGTGCCGCCTGGACACCAAGAATGAGGGCGGAACCAACACTTTTGCACGGCAGGCCCTACCTATGGTCTGGGACTTCTACGAGGCAAACCCCTTCGCTGGCGCCTCCGGCGACGTGCGCAAGTACCTCAAGGAGACGGCCAACCTCGTTGACCGGCTGGCGACCATTCGGAATCCTGCCAAGTGTGTCCGCGGCTCTGCAGCCGCCCTGCCTCTTCCGAACGACTCACAGGACGCCGTCGTTACCGACCCGCCCTACTACGACAACATCTCCTACGCGGACCTTTCGGACTTCTTCTACGTCTGGCTGAAGCGATCGGTCGGGTTCCTTTACCCGACCGACCTTGGCGGGGAACTCACTCCCAAGAGGAGTGAGGCGGTCGTCGCGGCATACCGCCACGCGGGAAGTAAGGACGCGGCGCGTCAGCATTACGAGACGCTGATGGAGCAGGCATTCCGTGAGGCGCATCGGGTCCTGAAGCCAGGAGCTCCCCTGGTCTGCGTATACGCGCACAAGACCACCTCCGGCTGGTCAAGCCTTGTGGAGGCACTGCGCGTAGCGGGCTTTACGATCACTGAGGCGTGGCCCCTCGATACCGAGATGCCCGAGAGGGCGGTTGGTCGGGGCACGGCTAGCCTGGCGTCGTCCATCTTCCTTGTGGCTCGGAAGCGCAACCCGAACGCCGGGGTGGGCAGCGAGGGCGAGGTCATGGCCGAGCTCAACGACATCATCAAGGAGCGGTTGGAGAGGCTGGAGAACCTCGGCATCACCGGTGCCGATCTCGTCATCGCGACCGTGGGTGCCGGCCTCCGGGCCCTGACGCGCTTCGAGCGAGTCGAGCAGGACAACGGAGACGTCCTGCCTGCGGAACGCTTCCTGGAGATGGTGCAGACCCGGGTCCTCGACGCGATCTTCGGGTCGCTCGCCGGTGTCGACCCAGTGACCCGCTACTACGTCGCCGCCCAGTACTCCTACGGCTATGGCCAGGTGCCCTTCGACGAGGCCAACAACCTGGCGAGAATGACCGGAGCGGACCTCGACAGTCCCAACGGTCTGACGAACGGCGTAAACCCGCATGTGTCGAAGGCGAAGTCTGCCGTGATCCTTCGGGACTTCGAGGACCGGGGCCACGACGAGCGGCTGGGCCAGCCGAACGTGGACGGCGGAGGAACGATGCCGCTGATCGAGCTCTCCCCGCCGACCGCCGCGCCCCTCATCGACGTGGCGCACGGAGTGCTCTGGAGGGCCGAGCACAAGCCGGCCGACGTCCGCCCCTACCTGCTGTCGGTGAATGTCGACGTGATGAGGCTCCAGCAGCTCATCCAGGCGCTTGCTGGTCGAGCGCTGCGCTCAACCGCCAATGAGGCTAAGAGTCGTGAGGCAAGTGCCGCTGAGCGACTGCTAGTTTCATGGCGAAGCATCATTGGGGAACAGGGACTGATCTAGCGTGACAAACGTCGCCACGCACACAGAGATCGAGGGGGAGTAACGCCGTGAGCTCCGGGTACCGGCTGGCACCGTGGACAGACGTCGCCCGCCCGCACGAGGATGTAGCCGCCGGCGTGCTGGACATGGGCACGTACGCGGCCAACCTGGCCGGCGTGTTCCGTGGTCGGCCGGGCATCGCCCCCGTCTACACCGACGCTGGCAAGTTCTACGAGGCGACTTACCTGACGGCCAAGATGAGCGAGCTGCTCAACGACGTCATGGAGGTCCTTGCGGGCGGTCAGGGGTCGCATGTCCTTCAGCTCCGCACGCCGTTCGGCGGGGGCAAAACGCACAGCCTCGTAGCCCTGCTGCACCTGGTTCGCGACCGGCAGGCCGCCATCTCCGCCTGCTCAGCGCTCAAGGACATCGCAGACCCCGGGGACGTTCAGGTTGCCGTCCTGTCGGGCGAGGAGCTTGATCCCCTGTCTCCGATGAAGGCAACAGGGATCGAGACTTCCACGCTGTGGGGCGAACTGGGCGCACAGCTCGGGCGCTACGAGCTGGTGGCTGAGCATGACCGCGCAGGCTCCGCGCCTGGCGGCGACACCCTGCGCCGCGTACTCGGAGACGGGCCGACTCTCGTCCTGCTCGACGAGGTGCTGGTGTTCGTCGAGAAGGCGATGGCCATTCCCCGGGGTGAGTCCACCGCGGGCCGCCAGGCCATGCTCTTTGTCCAGGCACTGACCGAGGCGATCAGCTCCCACCCGAAGGCCGTCATGGTCTACAGCCTTCAGGCAAGCGTTGGTGAGGCTGTCGGTGCCGAGGGGCTCCTCAGCGACCTTGACAAGCTGGTTGCCCGCGTGGACGCGAAGCGCGAGCCTGTCGCTGATGACGAGGTTCTGCGCGTGGTGCAGCGGCGCCTGCTCGCCGAGATCGGCGATGAGACGGTCCATGGAGAGGTCGCGCGCGCATACGCTCAGCTCCTGCGGAAACAACTCCTTGCCACGGCGGAGACCAGCGACGGCCGACGTGAAGCAGAAGTCGCCGCCGACAACCTTGAGAAGCGGATTCTCGCTGCCTACCCGTTCCACCCCGACCTGCTCGACCTCATGTATCACCGCTGGGGCTCACTCCCCTCCTACCAGCGGACCCGCGGAGCACTGCAGTTCCTCGCCGCCGTGGTGCACGTCCTGTGGCGTAACGGCGCCAAGAGCCCCCTGATCGGTCCTGGAGACATCGACTTCACCGACGAGCAGGTTCGCGGCGCCTTCTTCTCGCAGGTCGGAGAGCGGGAGCGGTTCACTGCCGTGCTCTCCAGTGACATCACCTCCTCGGGATCCGGTGCCGCCACCGTAGACCGGCGCCTGGGCGCCGACAGCCCGACGATCTCGCAGCTTGCAGTGGGCACGCGTGTCGCGAGTGCAGTCATGCTCTACAGCTTCGGGGCGCGCGAGGGCGAGGACCGCGGTGTCCTCGAATCTGACCTCGTCCGCGGCGTCCTGGTGCCGGGCCTCGACCGCAACGTTGTCCTCGCGGCACTGCACGACTTGCGCGAGGAGGAGCTCTACCTCCACTACACCGGCCGCCGGTACCGATTCGAGCCCACGCCAAACCTGACCAAGCTCGTTAGGGACGAGGCGAACAAGCTTACGTCGCAAGAGGTTCTTGCTGACGTCCGGTCTGAGCTTGAGCTGCAGCTGAGGGGAAGCCTCGGCGTCTCTCTCTGGCCTGACGGCCCTGGTGGCATCGCTGACGAGCAGCCCCTGTTCACCGTTTGCTATCTCCACCCGGACTGGTCTGAGGACCGCGAGCCTCTCGGGAAGTTCGTTGAGCAGGCGGGCAAGGCTGGGGCGCGGCGGTATCGAAACGGCGTTGCCTTCGTGCTGCCCGACAACGCCCAGTTCGACCGGGCGCGCCACGCCATTCGGCTGCGCTTGGCTGCCGACAAGCTGCTGACAAAGGCCGCGAAGTACGGCTTCAGCCCGGAGCAGATCGACGAGCTGCGCGAGAAGTCAGGGAATGCTCGGCGGGATGCCTCCGCGGCCCTGGGCATGGCCTACAGCGCCGTCGCGGTGCCGGCTCGACCTCGGGCTGGCGACAACGCCCCGTACTCCCTCGAGACCTTCGATCTGCGGACGATGCTGGCCGCGGGCAGGGCTCTCCACGAGCGGGTCGTCGAAGCCCTGAGCCAGCGGGTCTTTAGCTCGGTGACTGCGTCCAAGCTTGTGGCGCTGTCCGGCCTCGGGCCCGACCGGAAGATCGTGAGGTGCTCTGAACTCGTCGACTGGTTCTACAGCTACTACGAGTTCACCAAGCTCTGGAAGAAGCAGGCGATTGCGACCGCCGTTGCAAACGCAGTGGCCTCCTCGGAGCTCGGCTACGTGGTTGGCCTCTCGGAGGAGCAGGGATCGCTGCGCCCCCGCGACTCGCGGCAGATTCGCCTCGGCGAGCGAGTTCCTGCCGATGAGATCGATCTTTCCGATGACTCGGCGATCCTGTGGCATGACTACGCGCGGGAGCTCATGCAGGAGGTATTTCCCTCCCCAGGGGAGCCCGCGGCTGAACCCACGCCCAAGCCGCAAGCCACTGCTGGCGCTGGGGCCGGCCCCAGTTCTGTCTCGACCACCACCCAGCCGACTCCGCCGGCGCCTCCTGCCCCCGCCGACGTGGTGCGGAACGTCGATATCCGCGCGAAGGTCGATAAGTCCGGGATCGGCGACCTCTATCGCTCGCTCGCCTGGCTTCGCGAGCAGCCGGGCGCAGTTGACGTCGAGATTCATATTTCTGCTGAGGGCCCGTTTGATCGGATCGCCTTCCGGAACGGCCTGGTTGAGCCGATCGAGGAGAGCGATCCCAACGCCGAGGTCCGAGCAGACTGAGAACGTCGTTCTACTCTGCGCCTACTGGCCCCGCAAGGGCACCCGAAGCACCGCTCTGCCTAGCGGGGCCAGTATTGCGCCACCCAACTGGCGCAGGTCAGGGTCTCATTACGGTGGCATCTGAGCCTTGTGGGCCGCTGGTGCTCGGCGTTGTCCGGCGCGCAAATGAGCGTCACCCATAGGAGTGACAAGAAGACGTAGCGGCCCCGGAGGGCGGTGGCGCTCGGTAGCTTCGGGACCCGGTGAGAGGAGGGCGGGTGCTGACCGGGCGGAGGTACCGGCTGGAACTCAGCGTCGAGCAGGCCATGCTGGCCGAGACGTTCGGTTCGATCTGTCGCACGGTTTGGAACGTCGGGCTGGAGCAACAGCGGGAGTACCGGCGCCATGGCCGGTCGATCGGCTATGTCGAGCAGTGTCGACAGATGGCGGAGGCGAAGGCCGACTTCCCGTGGTTTGCCGAGGCGCCGTCGCACGTCCTTCAGCAGGTGCTTCGGGACCTGGAGGGCGCCTGCCGGCGGCACGGCCCGTTCCGGGTTCGGTGGCGTTCGCAGCGTCGCTGGGCTCCGTCGATGCGGTTCCCGGACGGCAAGTTGATCCGGGTGGAGCGGGTCTCCCGCAATGTGGGCCGGGCGCGGTTGCCGAAGCTGGGCTGGGTCCGGTTCCGCTGGTCGCGCCCGCTGGGCGGGGAGGTCCGCGCCGCCACCGTCTCCCGCGATGGCGGGAAGTGGTACATCGCGTTCAGGGTGGATACGCCGGAGAAGGAGACGACCGTCTCGCTGGAGCGCGGCCGGGTGGGCATCGATCGCGGTGTCGTGCAGGCGGTGGTGACCAGCGACGGGCGGATGTTCGACCGGGCCTTCATGACGCCGGGCGAGACCGAACGGCATCGTCGGCTGTCCCGGCAGCTGCAGCGTCGGCGTACCGGCTCGGCACGGTGGCACGCGACCGCGGACGCCATCGTCGTTCTCCAGGCTCGGGTTCGCCGCCGGCGCGCCGACTTCAACGCCAAGACCGCCCGGAACCTGGTGACCGGCTGCGCGTTGCTGGTCCTGGAGGACCTGAACGTGCGGGCGATGACCGCCTCGGCCGCCGGCACCGCCGAGCGGCCGGGCACCGGGGTGGCGCGCAAGCGTGGCCTGAACCGATCGATCCGCGACAAGGGCTGGTTCGCTCTGGAGCTGGCCTGCCGCAGCGCGGCGCGCACGACCGGCACGGTCATCAGGAAGGTGAACCCCGCCTACACCAGTCAGACCTGCCCGCGGTGCAGGAACGTGGACAAGAATTCGCGCGAGAGCCAAGCCGTCTTCGCGTGCACGTCCTGCGGGTACCGCGAGCACGCCGACGTTGTGGGCGCGAAGAACACTCTGGCCGCCGGGCTCGGCGGTTACAGGACGTGGAGACCTCCAGTCGTTGGGCGGGTCTGTGAAGCGTCAACCGCCCGGGAGCGGCCAGCTGCGAGGCTGCCCCGCCCCCGGGAGTCCTCGGAGGCCGTCGGGCCGACGAGGAGGAGGCCAAGCAAGGGTGTGTTGGACTCCCGGCGGCATCCGGGGCAGTTGCCGCTGTGGTGACCCGGGCGACGCGTACCGCCGGCCGTTGGCCGGAGGTGGGTCGCTTCGGTCGCTTCGCGCAGGAGCGGGCGGGGCTCTACATGCGGTCCAGGCCCATCATCCGGTTTACGGCCTGCTCGACGGTGAGGCTGCCTGCCTGCTGGAGCGGCACCTGCGCCGTCGCCATGGGGTCGGGCGCGATGACCTCGATGCGTTGGCCGGGGCCCGCCTGGGCAGCGATGCGTTGGCGTTCGCGTTCCGTGGCGGCGATGAGTATAAGCGGAGCGAGGCGGCCCCGAAGCTGGGCGACGCGGCCGGCGACGGGGCAGATGACCGCGTAGGGATGGCCCTGGACGAACACGGGCACGCCCATGGCGAAGTCACCGGTGCCGCTGTCCGCGACGGTCGGGTAGTGCCCGGCCTCCTGGTAGACGAACTCGACCACCGGCTTGAGGAGCGCCTTCTGCCGCTGCAGCAGGGCGGCGATCGCCGCTTGGTGGTCCTGTTCCGCGGCGTTCTGGGCCTCGGCGCGGCGACGGGATGCCTCGACCTTGATCGCGATGGCCCGCTGGCGTACCGCCTCGGCCTGGACCTGCGCTTCTTCCTGGTCGAAGTAGGCGCGGGTAATCCACCGCCACCTTCCCTTGGGGCCGCGCCCGCTGGCCCGCAGCCAGTGCGGGCGGGCGCTGTTCATGCAGATCGCGGCAACGAAGCGGTTCAGGGCGAAGGGCTCGGCGGTCTCCCACTTGCCGTGGCCGCCGCACGGCAGCGGGCCGTCAACGCCGGCGCCGCACTCCCCGCACTCGCACAGCTCGCAGTCGTCTCGGTTCTCGCACCATTCAGGGGTGAAGCGGGCTGCCCCGGCGGTGACCTGGACGGAACCGCCATCGTCGGGTCGGGCGATCTGGACGGAGGGCACGGCATCCAGCCACGGTACGGTCTTGCGGTCGGTGAACCAGCACACCTCGATCCCGTCCGTCCGGTAGCGGTCGGTGCGCGCCTCGATGTCGGTGATGGCGATCGCCGCCATTTGGGCTTCCAGGGCCACGCGGCGCTTCCCGTCCGGGGAGGTGGCCAGCACGTCCGCCCGCCAGGAGCCGTCCGGCGCGGGGACCTCGAACTCGGCGCTCCAGCCGGCCGCGCGGGCGTGGTGGGCCAGGTCGAGCTTGAGGAGGTGGTGTTGCAGGCCCTCGCCGGCGGCCTTCGCCTCGCAATGGGGCGCGTTGTTGGCGTGGCGCAGGAACCACAGCTCGTAGGCGCCGTGGGTCCGGTGGACCAGGTGCAGCCGCCACTCGCATTCGTAACAGGTCAGCGGCGCGGGCTTCTTGGTCTTGTAGATGCTCTCGCGGTCTTGGCTGCAGCCGAGGTCGGCCTGGGTGACGTCGACGCGGCCCCACTGGCCGTGGACTCCGACGAAGACCATCGCTCGTTCCTTCCCAGTAGAGGGGCCCGGCGAGAGAGCCTGCATCAGAGCCAGATGCCCGGACGGATAGTCAGGCCCGGTGCGGGGGCGAGCATTCTTCCTGCTGGGCCGGGCTGTGGCCGACGCCGGGGGCGGCGCGGATGTGCTGGCACTGACGGGCTGCGGGAGTGGATGCAGCGGTCCTGGTGCGACAACACCAAGGAAGGCGTCGGTCATGCCCGCATCGTCCCATCGGAGCCGGCCTGGGCGGAGTCGCTCTGGACGATTACACCATTCTGGAATGAGGAGGAATACCGCGTTCCTCTTCCGGATTGGTCTCTCCGTACGGTCGTGCGAAGGGGGCGTGGGTGGCTGATCTGAAGGTATTCCGACTCGGGGAGGACGGCCAGGACGTGGAGCTGCGCAGCTCGACGGTTGCGCTCGAGGTGCAGTTGCAGCGCCGGGTGGAGGCGAGCATGGAGGCGATGCTCGGTATCCGGTTCCTGGCGTCGGAGTACCCGACCGGTCCGTGGCACCGGGGCCGGGTGGACTCGCTCGGCCTGGACGAGAACGGCGCGCCGGTCGTGATCGAGTTCAAGAAGGGCAACGACAGCGGGGTCGTCTCGCAGGCCGTGTCCTACCTGACCTGGTTGAAGAGCAGCCGCCACGAGTTCGAGGCCCTCGTCAGGGAGAAGCTGGGGTCCGAAGCAGCCAAGTCCGTCGACTGGCGCGCTCCCCGGGCGCTGTGCATCGCGGCCGGGTTCTCGCACCACGACCGGGTGGCTGTCGGTGACCTGGGCCGGCAGTGGCCGATCGAGCTGGTCCGCTACCGGATCTTCGACGGCGGGCTGCTGAGCCTGCAGCTGGTCGAGCCGGTCTCCGCCGCCGTCGGCCAGGCAGCCGTGCGCAGATCGCCCACGCCTTCGGTGCCGGCGGCTGCCGCCGAGGCGGCGGCCGAGCTGCCGGTCGCCGGCGACGTGCCGGAGTGTCTCCGGGATCTGTACGCTGAGCTGGACGAGGTGCTCACCGCGTCGGGCGAGGTGGAGACCGTCGTCCTCAAGCACTACATCGCCTACCGGCGGCTGCAGAACGTGGCGTCGGTGATCTTCCGGCCGTCGGCTTCGCACCGGGCGATCCTGCTGTACCTGCGGCTGGACCCGGACACGGTGGAACTCGAGGAGGGCTTCACGCGCGACATGCGCGGGATCGGGCACCTGGGCACCGGGGATCTGGAGGTGCGGATCGCCTCGGCCGCCGACCTGGAGAAGGCGGCGCCGTTGATCGAGCGGGCGATCCAGGCGGCCTGACGAAAGGACAAGGGCGGCTGGAGCTTCATGCTCCAGCCGCCCTTTCGCGTCTGCGGCCCCTGCGGTGCCGGCCCTCTGGGGTTCTCATCTCACGCCTCCGGCCCGGCGAGGACGAAGTCGTCCTTGGTCAGTTCGGCGCGCAGCCGCTGGTCGGCGATCTCGGCGTAGTGCGGGGAGAGTTCGACGCCGACGAAGCGCCGGCCCTCGCGGAGGGCGGCGACACCGGTGGAGCCGCTGCCGGTGAAGGGGTCGAGGACGACGCCGTCTTCGGGGCAGATCTGGACGAGCTGCTGCATGATCTCCAGCGGCTTCTGGGTGATGTGGACCCGATCCTTGCGGGGCTGGCTGGCGATGAAGTGGCCGGGCAGGTAGATCGCGCGGCTGTTGTCGAGGGTGCCCTTGACGCCCCAGGTGATGAACTCCGCGGACTGCTTGAAGCCGCCCTTGCGCGGCCGGCTCGCGGGCTTGATCCACGGGATGGTGCCCTGCCACGTCCACCCGGCCATCTGCAGCGCGTCGCTCGTCGTCGGCTCCTGCCTCCAGTCGCTGAAGACCATCGCGACCGAGTGCTCGGTGCTCGCCCGGTACGCCTCGGTCAGCAGTTCGGTGAGCCAGGAGCGGTAGGAGCGCTGGTCGCGGTTCTCGCCGGGGAAGGTCTTCAGGTCATGCGCGGAGCCACTCGTCACGTACTTGGCGCGGGCGTCGCGGCTGGTGCGCTCGGAGGAGGTCCGCCCGCCGCTGTTGTACGGCGGGTCGGTGATGACCGCGTTGACGGACTCGTCGGGCAGCGACTTGAGGACGGTCAGGGCGTCGCCTCGGTGAAGGGTGAAAGTGCTCATGGGGGCCTCTCTCAGGGCAGGGATGGACCCGCTCCCGGTGGCGCCCCGGCTGCGGCCGCCGGGAGCGGGGAGACCGGACAGTAGCCGCGATTCTCGGCCGGGCCTAACGGCAGCACCGGGGCCGCCGGACCTGGCGGAGGCGCTGTTTGGTGCGGCCGGATTTCACGTCTACTGTCTCGCCATGCCAACCGGGCAACAGGCCAACTCGGCCCGGGATGGCCCATGTTGGCCTGTGTTGTCTCGTCCAACGGGGCACCGGCCGGACCTTCACCCACACCCTTGCCGTCTTACAGGAGACCCTCGTGTTCCGGCTGAGATTACGAGCGCGGCTGGCTGCCGCGCTTGACCCGAGACCGGCGTCCGGGAGCTACCAACTCCCCTGACCCGGGCCCGCCCCAGAGGCGGAATCACCACCGGCGCGGTGCCGGCGACTTCTTCGCACGAGAGGCCGGCACCGCGTCTCCTACGAACCCGAGGAGCCGCTGCGATGCAGCATGCCCTGGCACAGCCATGCCTTGACCCGCCCACCCTGGCCGCCCTGACGGTCCGCCCCGCCGAGCGGCGGCGACGATGAGGAAGTCCGCGGGAACCCTCCTTGGCCTCGTCGCCGCCGGCCCGCTGGCCCTGGCGCTGCCGATCGTGGTCGCCGCCGCCGGAAGCGCCTCCGCCACCTGCATCCCCGCGGGCGATGCACAGGCTGTGGATACCGCCGCCGTCGCCCAGCAGGTCAAGGCGATCCTGAACGGCTCCAGTCCGCTGAGCGCTCCGGGCGTGGCCGGGCTGGAGAAGCCGGACGAGCAGATCCCCAACGCCAAGGTCGTCCAGGCCACCGGTGTCGCGATGCACATCCCCGTGCGCGGGCAGATCGTCGCGCTGGCGACCGCGCTCCAGGAGAGCGGACTGCGCAACATCAGCTACGGCGACCGGGACAGCCTCGGGTTGTTCCAGCAGCGTCCTTCGCAGGGCTGGGGCACGGCCGAGCAGATCATGCAGCCGGTGTACGCCTCGACGAAGTTCTTCGAGGGGCTCAAGCAGGTCTCCGGCTGGGAGTCGATGACGATCACCCAGGCCGCGCAGGCGGTTCAGCGCTCCGGCTATCCGGACGCCTACGCCAAGTGGGAGCCGCTGGCGACGGCGCTCCAGCAGGCCATCGCCCCGCTGCTGGCCGACCCCGGGTCCGGCTCGACCGCGTCACCGGGGCCGAGCACGAGTCCGTCGCCGACCCCTCCCACCACCGCGAGTCCACCGGCTGGCAGTGGCTGCTCGACCGCGGGCGGCAACGGGAGCAACTTCGGGACGATCCCGCCCGGCACCCTCCCTGAGGGGTACGCGATCCCCGCCGACGCACCGCCGCAGGTGCAGACCGCGATCCGCTGGGCGCTCGGCCAGCTCGGCACCCCGTACCAATGGGGCGGGACCTGCGCCGACTCGCACGGCACCGACCCGATGGGCCGCTGCGACTGCTCCTCGCTCACGCAGATGGCATACAAGGCCGCCGGAATCACCTTGACCCGGACGACCTACACGCAGGTCACCGAGGGCACCGCCGTCTCCGCCGGCGCCCTGAAGCCCGGCGACCTGCTGTTCACCCGGGGCAACGCCCTGCGGCCCGAGCACGTCGGGATGTTCATCGGCGGCGGGCTCGTCGTCCACGCCCCCAAGACCGGTGACGTGGTCAAGGTCTCGACCCTCGCCTCCTGGCAGCCGGAGATCCTCGCTGCCCGCCGAGTCCTCTGACCGGCGCTTGGAGGTTCCGGTTGAACTTGTCCTTTGGGACAGATCGTTCGGAAAGTCGCAGGTCACCAGCTCGACAGTCCTCCGCCCGGGTGCCGCGATGCCGCCCTTCGCGACAACACAACCCGGAAGACCGGCTGACAAGTCGTCCGGAAACCTGCGCATCACCGCAGGTCGCGGCGGTTCCGAGTGCCAAGTACGGCCGGAACCCACAGCGCTTCTCCCCCCTTCCCCTTTTCTCTTCGGTGCACCTTCGCGTGCCCGCATTCCCCATGGAGTTCTCATGTCGTACCTCGCCGACGCGGTCACCCAGCTCGCCTACGACCCGGGGATCACCCCCAACGAGGGCGGCCTGCCGGGCCTCACCGTGCTCAAGCAGGTGATGGGCTCCCTGAACTTGTTCGGCATCATCGCGGTGGTCGGCGCCCTCGCGGTCAGCGCCGGCGTGTGGGCCTGGGGCCACCACTCCGGCGGCCACCAGGCCGAGGCCAACGGCAAGAAGGGCGTGCTCGTCAGCGCGGGCGCCGCCCTGCTCCTCGGCGCGGCAAACGGCGTCGTGGCCTTCTTCAGCGCGCTCGGCAGCCAGGTCAAGTGATCATGCAGAAACGTTACCCCTCCTCCGCCTTCCGCAGCGGGATGTCCGGCGGCGCCCTCGTGCGCCGCCGGGCGCTGCTGGGCACTGCGGTCCTGGTGGTCCTCGTCGTCCTGGCCGGCGTGTTCTCCTACCTCACCCGCGACAGTCGCTCTCCTTCTCCCAATCCATCCTCTGTGCAGCCGAGTTCGCCCTCGGCTGCGGCCTCCGTCCCGGTGACGCCGTCGACCGCACCGGGCGGTGGGTCTGCTGCTTTGCCGGGCCCGCCGGACACTCGCGATCCGATCGCGTTCGGGAAGGCGGCGGCGGTGGCCCTGTGGTCGTACGACACCCGGGCCTACTCGCAGCCCGAGCTGGTGGCCGCCCTTCACCGGTGGCTGACGACCGAGGGCCAGTACGTCGATGCCGAATCGGTCGAGCGCCAGGTGCCCTCGCCGCTGCTGTGGGGGCGGATGGCCGACTCCGGCCAGTTCGCCACCGCGACCGCGGCCGAGGCGCACTTCCCCGAGTCGTTCACCCGCGCACTGCAGGCCGATCCGGGGGCTATCACCCAGGCGTACGTCTACGCCGTGACCGTCTCCGGCAAGCAGTCGATCTCCTGGAACGGCGCGCCCCAGGGCGGTGCCGAGGACCGCTCGGCCACCCTCGCCGTCCAGTGCCGCCCCGACCGTCCCTGTGCTCTGGTCGGCGTGATGCCGTCCGTCGCGCCCTGACCGTCCCGAACAAGAAAGGAGGTTCCCCTCGTGGGTGTCTGCGACATACCCCTCATGAGCCAGGTCTGCACCGTGGTCGACGCGGTCAGCTTCGCCTCGAACCCCGGTAAGTCCATCACCGACGGCATCGGCGCGTGGATCGCCAAGTCCATGGGCGAGCTGGCGGCCAGCGCCGTCGACCTCGCCTCCAAGGCGGTCGACCAGACCACCGCCATCGACCTGTCGGCCCCCTGGTTCCGGGACAACTACCAGCTGGTCCTGCCGATCGGCCTGATCCTGACCGTCGGCACGTTCTGCGCGCAGCTGATCCTGGCCGCCTGGCGACGGGACGAGCGCGCTCTCGCCCAAGCCGCCTGGGGCACCATGACCGGTGTCCTGTTCTCCTTCTGCGCGATCAGTTTCACCGCCGTGGCCGTCACCACGGTGGACGCGCTGTCGGCCGGGCTGTTCAAAGCCGCGAACACTTCGGTGGACGACGCGATCCGGCGCCTGGTGAAGGTGTCCCAGCTGGGGGCGATGTTCCCCCTCGGCTGGGCGATCCCCTCGCTCGTCGCGGTCGGCTGCGCGATCGGCGCGTTCCTCTACTGGGGCGTGATGGTCGCCCGCAAGGTCGGCGTCCTGGTCCTGGTCGCGCTCGCGGCGTTCGCCGGAGCCGGCGGCGGCTGGGAGGTCGCCAAGCGCTGGCGGCGCGGCTGGATCGAGGCCACCGCCACCCTGGTGGTGTCCAAACTGCTGATGACCGTGGTGTTCCTCGTCGGCGTCTCGGCGATCGGCAACACCGATGCCAAGGACGGGCTCGGCGCGCTGTCCGACGCGATGGCCGGAATCGTGATCATGGTGCTGGTGCTGCTGTGCCCGTACGCCGTCTACAAGTTCGTCCACTGGGCGACCGACGGCGGCGGACACGACGACCTCCACCGCACCGGCGTGGCCGGCGTGGCGGTGGCGGCCGGAGCGGCGAAGACCGCCGGAAGCCTCGCCATGCAGATGGGCACCGGCACCCCCGCGCCGCAGGGCCCCAGCCAAGTCCCCGGCATGAACGGCGGCGGCACCGGCGGCATCGACCCGACCGGGCGCATCAGCAAGGAAGGCATCGACGCCGGCCCGCCCCAGCCGCAGACCAAGTTCCGGTTCGGCGAGGACCCGAACGCCGAAGGCGACCGCGGCCGCGCCCTGGTCACCCGTCCCGGCCTCCCGGCCCTGATCACCCGCCCCGCTCCCAACGGCGGCAGCGGAGAAGCGCAGGACGACGGCGGGAAGCAGGACGCCTCGGTCGCCCCGAGCACCCAGGGCATCTTCACCGGGACGGTCACACCCCCGAGCACGGCCCCGTCCACGCCCTCGGCGCCGCCCGTGTCCTCCTCCGCTCCCCCGGCCCCTGCTCCCGCTCCGGAAGGACGCTCGGCCGGCGGACCGTCTCCGGCGGGAACGTCCGCACCGGATCCCGTCCGGTTCGTCTACCCGCACCAGCCGCCCGCGTCCGGCTCCTGACCGGACGGACCATCACCCGGGGCGGGCCGAAGCCCGTGGCCCGCCCCGGGGCCCCGCCACCACTCCATCCCTGAAGGAGTCCAGCCATGACGTCCAGAAGAGCGCCGCGCCTTCGCCCTCCGCCTGCACGCTCACCCCTTCTGGAACCTCGATGTCCTCCATCCCGAAGCCCGACACCGCCCCCACGTCCGTCAAGTTCCCTCACCGCTCCAAGCGCGGCATCCTGCTCGGGCTCAGCGCCTCGCAGCTGATCACCGTCTCGGCCACCGGCCCGCTCCTGCTCGCCGTCCTCGTCACCCGCGGCGTCGTCGGCGCCCTCCAGCTCATCCCCCTGTGGGCCGCCGTCGCCGCGTTCGTCTTCATCCGCTACCGGGGCCGCACCCTCGCCGACTGGGCGCCGATCGCCGTCCGCTACGCGCTGCGCCGATTCCGGGGTCAGATGGTCTGGCTCGCCCGCCCCTCCCGTCGGCCGGTGCGCGAGGGACTGCTGCACCTGCCCGGCAGCGCGGCCAACCTGCGCGTGGTCACCGCCCCGGACCGCCGCTACGGCGCGGTCCACGACCCGCACGCCGGCACCCTCACCGCGGTCGTCAAGGTCTCCTCCCGCGCCTACGCGCTGCTCGACCCCGCCACCCAGAACGCCAACGTCAACGGCTGGGGCCGCGCGCTGGCGGCGCTCGCCCGCACCGGGCACGTCGCCCGCATCCAGGTGATCGAGCGCACCGTCCCCGACTCCGGTGACGCGCTCCGCCGGTACTGGGAGGAACACGGCAAGCCGGACGCCCCGCTGGCCGGTGCCCTCTACGGCGAGCTGATCCAGAACGCGGGCCCGGCCGCCGCCCCGCACGAGTCCTACGTCGCCATCGCGCTGGACTTCAAGGCGGCCCGGCGTCTGATCAACCAGGCCGGCGGCGGCCTCAGCGGCGGCTTCGCGGTCCTCGCCCAGCTGACCTCCGCCTTCGAGCAGTCCGCCCGCACCGCCGGCCTCAACCCGAACGGCTGGCTGTCCGCCACCGAGATCGCCGCCGTCGCCCGCACCGCCTACGACCCCAAGTCCCTTGCGGCACTGGACCGCTGGTCCGAGGACGGCCGCCCCGCGGCCGTCCCCGCAGCGGCCGGGCCGGTGGTCGTGGTGGAGAAGGCCGACCACATCTCCACCGACTCCGCGCACCACACCACCTACTGGGTGGAGAACTGGCCCCGCACCGAGACCAACCCCGGCTTCCTCCACCAGGTGATGTTCGCCTCCGGCGTGCGCCGCACCATCTCCCTCGCCTACGAGCCGAAGGACCTGGACTCCGCGATGCGCGACGTCCAGCGCAAGAAGGCCAGCGTGATCGCCGACTCGGCCGAGCGCGCCCGCAAGGGCCAGGTCGCCTCCGAAGCCGACTCGGTGGAGTACCAGGACATCCAGGCCCGCGAGCGCCAGCTGATCGCCGGCCACGCCGACGTCGCCCTGACCGGCCTGCTGACCGTCTCCGCCGACACCGAGGAAGAGCTGCGCTCCGCCTGCGCCGTCGTGGAGACCGCCGCCGTCGGCGCCCAGCTCGACCTGCGCCCGCTCACCTGGCAGCAGGCCGAGGCGTTCACCACCTGCGCCCTGCCCTTCGCCATCGCCGCCTGATGCCGGCCACCACCACCTCTGCCGAAAGAGCCCCCCGATGCCGGCCACCACCGCCACCGCGCAGGACTTCGTCCCGTACGCGACCGCCGCGATCAACTTCCACCGCGCCCTGAACATCCCTGCAGGCCCGCTCGTCGCCTCCCGAGCCGAGCTGGACTCCCTGCACGCCCACCTCGTCGCCCTGCACGGCCTCCTCGACGCCCACGCCCAGCGCACCTCCCCGCTCCTGCCGGGCGAGGGCGACCACCTCAAGGCCACCCGCACCCGCCTGTGGCAGGCAGCCGAGCACCTCCACGCCGCCTACCACTCCTCCCCCCGGCCCGGCAGCGGCGAGGTCCCCGCCGCCGAAGCCTGCCGGGCCCGCCTCCCCGAGGGCGCGCCGGAGCTGACCATCTGCCGCCGCCACCAGCAGGCCGCCCATCTGGTCCGCCGCCGCACCACCCCCGCCGACCTCCACTCCCCGTTCACCGGCCTCGTCCGCCACTGACCCCGGAACCCGTGATCATGCCCAGGAACCGCGCCACCGCCAGCCCCCTGTTCGTCCCCCGCAAGTCCTCCCGCGCCCAGCAGCGCGCCGCCCGCGCCGAGTTCGCCGAGGCCCGCACCAAGGCCCGCCGCGCCCAGGCTCCGGCCACGCGCCGCGAGTTCGAGGGCGTCGACCCCGAACTCCAGGCCACCTACCCGGCCTCCGGGCGGCCCGGACCGTCCTCCGCCCGCGGCGGCCGGCTCCACCTGCCCAAGCACCGCATGACCACCGCCGTCGCGGGCGGGGCCTACCCGTTCCTGGCGGAGGCCGGCCTCGGCGCCGAAGGGACCTTCATCGGCCGCGACCTCCACGCCGAAGGGAGCTTCTGCTTCGACCCGTTCACCCTCTACAACTCCGGCCGGATCGAGGGCTTCACGAACCCCAACGCGGTGCTGTGCGGCGTGATCGGCATGGGCAAGTCGGCGCTGGCGAAGTCCATCGCCACCCGGTCCATCGCCCACGGGTACAAGATCTACATTCCGTCGGATCCGAAGGGCGAGTGGAGCGGACTGGCCGAGGCGCTCGGCGGGCAGACCATCGCCCTCGGCCCCGGTCTGCCTGGGAAGTTGAACCCCTTGGACGCGCCCGCCCGGCCGGTCGGCGTCAGCGAGGAGGACTGGACCGGCGAGGTCCGCAAGCGGCGGCTCCTGCTGCTGGCGAGCCTGGCGGCCACCGTGCTCAAGCGCGATCTTCTGCCGATGGAGCACACCGGGCTCGACGTCGCCCTGGACCTGGTCGTCGCCGAGGCCGAGGCGGCGGGGACAGCGCCGCTGCTCGGCGACATCGCCCACGCCCTCGGCCGCCCCGAGCGCCTGGACGCCGCGCTCGGCGAGGAGGCCGGCGGCCTCGGCCACGCGGTCGACGACCTCGCCCACGCCCTGCGCCGACTCGTCCACGGTGACCTCAGCGGCATGTTCGACGCGCCGTCCACCGTGACGTTCGACCCGAACGCGCCGATGCTCTCCATCGACCTGTCCCGTCTCGGCAGCAGTGGCGACGACACGGCCCTGGTGCTGGCGATGACCTGCGCAAGCGCGTGGATGGAGTCTGCGCTCGCCGACCCCGACGGCGGCAGGCGCTGGGTGATCTACGACGAGGCGTGGCGGATCATGCGGCACGTCGGCCTGCTGGAGCGCATGCAGCAGCAGTGGAAGCTGTCCCGTGGTCTCGGGATCGCCAACCTGCTGATCCTGCACCGGCTCTCCGACCTGCTGTCCGCGGGCGACGCCGGATCACGCGGTCGCGTCCTCGCCGAGGGCCTCCTCGCCGACTGCAGCACCCGGATCATCTACCGGCAGGAACCCGACCAGATCGCGGCCTCCATGGCCCTGCTCGGCCTCACCGGCGTCGAAGCCCAGGCGATAGCCGCACTCCCCCGCGGCCGGGGTCTGTGGAAGGTCGCGGGCCTGTCCTTCATCGTGCAGCACCTCCTCCACCTGCGCGAACGCCAGCTCTACGACACCGACTTCCGCATGACGGCCTGACGTTCCTGTCCGGAGATCCCTCCCGCTACTTGACCATCACACAGCACGTAGGAGTCCCGATGACCCCCGCCAGCACCACCCCGTTCGAGCCCGGTACCACCGGATTCTGGCTCACCGACCGAGACCTCCGGAACCAGCTTCGCGGAGCGGTAGCAAGCCTGGTCTCCATGGTCAGGTTCGCCCTTGAGGACGGCGTCAGCCTTCCTGACGCTCTTGAGTCCCTTGCCGCCTCCGAGTGCGAGAACGCCGGACTCGACGCCTCCGCCTACGCCGTCCTCGTTCAGGCCCAGGCCGCCCATGTCATTGCCAACTGGACGATCGACCCGTCCTCCATCGGCCCCCTCGATCTTGACCTGCTATTCGGTCTCGAGGAATTCGACCAGCTCCCTGCCAAGGTCAAGTCCGCTCTGCTGGAGCAGTACACCGAGGACTCGTCGCAGTGGGAGGACTACGCCTCCGGCGCCGACTCCAGCCTCTACCTGGACCGGTACGCGGATCTCCAGCGCTGACGCTCCAACCACCCAGCACCACCCTCGCCTCCCGAATCGAGGCCCGCCTTCCACCACGGCCATCCGCCGCCCCCGGTGACCGGCCCCTATCACCGGATTCCGGCCAAGCCAAACCGTCGATTCTCCGGACCATCGACAGCCCAGCCGCGGCTCCGCAGGAGCCGCCACCGCCCAGGAGCACACCATGCAGTCCGTCCAGTTCGCCGAAGACAGTCTCGGCGTCACCGCCCACACCCGTCGGCCGTCCCCGGCCGGCAGGTTCGCGGACATCACCACTCTCCTGATGCAGCGGGACGTCGACTTCACCATCGACTTCGAGACCGGCGACTACATCGACGCCCAGCTCCCAGACGGCAGCTCTCTGGTCGCCGGTCCCCTGTACGACGAGGACCAATGCGGGTTGGAGCAGATGGGTCCGCAGAACGGCTGGTTCGTGGGCTGGCTCGAACGAGGGGGCGATCTCACGACCTTGTACAACAGCCAGCCGGGGATGCTCAACCAGCAGCACGGCACCAACGTCGGGCCGATGCTCGCCTGCATCGACGATCACCTGGACCAACGCGGCGTGCCGTCCCAGCAGGACGTGCGGGACCGCCTGGTCCGGGCCGAGTCGCTGCTGCACCGCGCGGGATTCATCCCGGTGGTCCGCTACGGACGGGAGACCTACCACCGGCTCCCGGCCGCGATGGTCGACTCCGCCGAACGCCGAACGGCCGTGACCCGGGCGGTCGACTACCTGCGGGCCGAGAGCTTCGGCGTCAACTGCCCGGCCGGCCTGATCGACCCGGAAGCCGCGCCCGTTGCCCTCCCGTCCCGGCCGCTCGCGGAACTCGGGGCGAACATCGCGAAGGCCAGCCACACCGGCGAGGTGGTGGAGGCGCTCAGCGAGCTGACCGCGCCTGGAGACGGCGTGCTGGACCAGGTAGTCGGCGTGCTCAACCAGACGGCGGCCTGGTGGAAAGAGCTGGGCGGCGGCGCCGATCCGCACTACGCCGCCCGCCTGCGCTACATCGCGGACAAGGCGGACGGCTACGTGCGTGAGATCCGAGCGATGCGCGGCGACCTCGCCGACCGGCACGCCGCGCACCCTCATCACTCCCGCCCGGTCTTGCCCACCGTCCGCCCCACAACCGGTACCGACGCCCGGGTCGAGGCGGCGCTCGCGACCTCCCCAACCGTTCTCCGCACTCCGACCGCTCACGCCGCCGAGGCCGTGCCGAGCGCTGCCGTTACGCCCGTACGGTCGGCCGGCCCCCGCCGCTGACAGCCCGCCCGAAAGGAGCCCAGCCGTGTCCCGCCCCGACAGACCCCACCCCGCCACCACCTACCACCTACCGCCCCAAGTGGAGCCCGCCCGTGTCTGCCGAAGTTCCCCGTGCCCTGCCCGACGTCGCCATCGGCCGCCACCCTGATCACGGCATCGTCGCCGACCTGCCGACCCAGTCGGCCGCCGCCCAGTGGATGCTGGAGCGGCTCGAGTTCCAGCGAGTCCCCGGCCACCCGACCCTGTACGCGCTGACCGACCAGCACCGCGAACCGGCCGACCGAACCGCCTTCGCCGTGAAGCTGCTCAACGGCGCCGGCTACCGGGTCGACACCGGCCTGGCACCGGCAGCCGGGCCCGCCGCCGAACCCGCGCGGACTCGAACTGCCGCACCTGCGCCACCGCGACACCCGGATCCCGACCCAGGCCCCGACGTCGCCTTCGCCGAACACCCCCGCCTTGGCGTCGTCGCCGCCGTCGGCGGCAGCCAACCGCTCAGCCCGGCCGTCTTCCTGGAGGTCGACGGCTGGCGCCACCACCAGGCCCTGGACATCTACCTCGCCCCGCCGGCCGCCACCCCGGCCCAATCCCTCGACGCGGTCGCCCGCACCACGGTGGCGCTGCAGCGCGGCAACTACCAGGTGGCACTGCAGCCCCAGCTCGCCGAGGCCGTCGCCGCCCGCCGCGCCCCGGCCGACCAGGCGTTCACCACGCACAAGTTCCGCGTCAACGAGGCCGCCCTTGCCAAGAGCCCCGCGGCCCGGTCGGCTTCCCCCGCCAAGTCCGCCGTCCCGACCGCTCCGCCGCCAGCAGCGGTCGACCCGCGCATCGCGTTCGCCCGCGCCCGATGACCACCACCCCGACGATCAAGGAGCAGATTCGATGGCCGTGAAGAAGGTCTGGACGATCACCCACTCGTGCGGCCACGAGAGCGTGAGGGACCTCGGCGACCGCCCGGCCGACCGCCGGGCCGGGTTCGCCGACTGGCTCGCCAAGCAGGACTGTACCGAGTGCTGGCGCGCGGCGAAGGCTGGCGACGAGGCGGACAAGGCCGCGTGGCTGGAGGCCAAGCGCGCCGCCGAGCAGGCAGAGTCGGATGCCTGGTCCGAGCAGTACCGGATGCCGCCGCTGGAGGGCACGGAGCGGGGCATCGCTTGGGGTGTGCGGTGCCGCCACCAGATACTGGCCGCCGCCTACACCGCTCTCGTCCTTGAGGGGGGCATGTCCGAGGCGGCCTGGGAGCTGGTCGAGGACCGCGCCCGCACCGTCACCCGGGCCGGCTGGTGGATCGACCAGCGCAGCTCCGAGCCGGGCGACCTGGAGGAGCTGCTGGAGGCCGCCGTGGACGCCGACCGGCCGACCGAGAACCCGTTCGTCTGACCTGCTGGCTCCCTGCCCCAGGCGCGGGGAGCCAGCCCCAACTCAGCTACTGCGCAACCCGATTCGGAACTCACCACGCCAATGCCTTCGTCTCCCCTGAGCTGCACCGTCCGTCGCACCGAGAGCACCACCGACCTCCTTGCAGAGCTGCACGCCGCCGATCCCGACTTCGCCCCCTACCTGCTCACCTCGTGGTCACTCGAACTGACCGCCCAGGAGCACATCGTCCTGCCGCAGCTCGCGGTGCTGCTGGACGAGCCGCTGGCACTGCGCAAGCCCCGGACGGGCCACGCCCCGTCCCGTCGTCTCACCTGGCACTGCGCGATTCGCAGCACCTCCTCCGTCGCGCTCACCGACGACGACTGGTTCGAGCTGACCAGGGAGGTTCTCGACGCGACCGGCATCGAGCCGGATGACGACCCCGCTGCCTGCCGCTGGGCGGCCCTGCGGAACACCGCCGACGGGCTGGACATCGTCGCCACCGTCATCCGCCAGGACGGCTACTGGGCTCGGCTGCACAACGACCAGCTCTTCGCCCGCTTCGCCTGCGAGGACTTCGCCCGCGACCACGGCCTCACCTCGCCGCGCTGACTCCACCGAGCCGCCCGGCTGGAGTCCGGCCTCTACCACCGTTCTCCGGCCGGGCCAAACCGCCGAATCCGCGGATTCTTTCCCCGCCCGCCCGACCACCGGGCCCCGCCGTCCGTCCGAGAGGGGACGCCGTGATCGCCCACTTGCAGCGCGCCACCACCACGGCCGCACTGATTCCCGCCCTCTACGGGCACGACCACCCGCGCTACCGGCTGCGGCCCCGGCTGATCGGCGCCGACTACCGCGGCGCCGACAAGCAGCTGCCCCTCTTCGGCGACCCGCAGGAGGTCCTCGGCGGTGGTGTGCTGGACGCCCCTGCCCTACGGATCGGCTCCCGGGCCCCCGAGCGGCCGGTGTGGATGTGCTCAGTGCGCTCTGACCCCCGCCACCCGGACCTGACCGACGCTCAGTGGGCCGACGTCGCCCGACGTCTGCTCTCCGCGACCGGGATCGCCCCTGCCGGCGACCCGGTTGGCTGCCGGTGGGCGGCGATCCGCAACCTCGACCGGTGCGTGCACATCGTCGCCACCGTCGTCCGCGAGGACGGCAGCGTCCACAGCACCTACCGGGACGCCTTCCACGCGCAGGCCGAGTGCCACCGCATCGCCGCCGACCTCGGCCATCTCACCCGGTCCGTCCCTTCCGTCACGACCGCCAAGGACTACCGCATGCCCATCCCGCCGATCAGCATCACCATCGAGCCGAGCGGCAGCGTCGTCGCCAGGGGCTCCAGCGACGACCTGTCCGCAGCCCTGATCAAGCACGCCGGCTTCCTGGAGAAGGCGGACTGGTACGGCCGGCGGCACCGGCTGCCCACCACCACCGCGACGGCCGACCGCGCCGCGATCGCCACGCACGCCGCCGAGATGCTGCGGGCCGCCCGCTACGACGTCGACCTCGACCCCAGGCTCGACACTGAGCTGCTTCCCGGCCGCGCCGAGCGGCAGCGGCTCACCACCGCGGGCGAGCAGGTCCTCCAGCTCACCGATCGGATCCGCGGTGCCGCCGATTTCGGCGAGCTCTCGGGGGTGCTCGACGAGCTGCTCGATCCCCACGGCGGCGTCCTCGACCGCGTCCACGAGGCCATGGAGGCGGCGTCCGAGCAGATCACCGACCTCGACCCCGACCAGTTCGCGCTCTCCGACCGGTTCGGCTTCGCGGCCGACTTCATCTCCGCCGCCCAGGGCGAACTGGCCGGCGCACTCGACGACGTACAGCGCGCCCGGTCCCACCAGGCCCCCGCCGACACTGCCTCGGCCGCCGTCCCCTACTCCGTTGCCGCCACCGAGGCCGCCCGCTCCGCCTCCCCCGCCGTCACCGCCCGAGGAAGGAGCGTCGCGGATCCGGCCGCCGCCGCACCCCCCTCGGCGGCCAGCCCCCGGCCCGCAGGCCGCATCCGGTGACCACCAGCCCTGCCCCTAAAGGGAGTTCGCGACATGCCCGAGCACTACCCATCGATCGGCGAGGCGATCGGCGCGGCGATGCAGCACAACATCCGCCTCGCCCACGGCCCGACGGCAGAACCTCTTCAGATCCGCTACTTCCCGCCGCCCGCCGCCGACCCGTACTCGATGCCCGGCATGATCTCGCGGCTCGAAGTGACGGCGAGCCCACAGGAGGTCGCCGGGATCATCGAGGAAGCCACCAGCGCCCTCGTCGGTCCGCTGCCGCAGCTCACCGAGCTGGTCGCCGCCTCCGCCGACTGGGCCAGGGCGCGGCTCGACTTCGACAACGTCCACGGCAACCCGGCCCTGAACGTGTGGGCACGGCTGGCCGCTGCCCAGCAGATGCTGGCCCAAGCCCAGCAAGAGCTGGAGGCCGCCATCGACACCGTCGCCATGCTGCCGGCCGCGCTCAGCGACCCCCGGCACCACGGCATGGTCCAGGTCCTGCGGACCCGAGAGCTGCTGCACGACGTCATGGGTGCCGAACGGGCGGAGACCGTCCCCGACGCCAAGCGGCAGCAGGCCGCACTCTCCCACTCCCCCGGCGCCAACTCCTCTCGCGCCACCAGCCGTCAAGCAGCCGCTTCGGCATCCGCAGCCGCACCGGCTCCGGCAGCTCCGCCCGCGGCACGCCCCGCCGACCACACTCGCTGAAACGTTTCCCCTCGACGCCAAGGAGCAGACCTCGTGATCCGCACGAGAGCCGAGCGCGCCCCGCCCCGCCCCCGCCCGCTCGCACACCCAGGAACCGCCTTGCCCTCCCCGCGCACCAGCGCGCCGTCTACCACCACCGGGTCCGACGCGCTCCTCTATCTCCTCTTCGGCGTCCTCGGCGCCGCCCTCGCCTTCGGCTCCCTCGCCTGGCTGACCGGCAACATCGCCAACGCGCTTGTCGGAAACGGCCCGTGGGCCCCGTTCCGCGCCACCGACGCCATGCTTCACCCCGACGTGCTGTGGCCACACCTGAGCGCCACCGCCCTGCTGGTCGGGGCCCGGATCGTCCCCGGCCTACTCACCCTGATCCTGGCCACCGCCGCCCTGGTGCTGTGGATGCGCTGGCGCGGTGGCGCGAAGAGCGGTCTCGCCCGCAAGGCCGATCTCGCCCCGCTGCTGGACAAGGAGGTCACCGCCAAGGCCCGCAGCCTGCGCCCAAGCCTGAGCGGCCGGGAGTGTAAAAGAGGTCGCACCGAATGACCGGGGCATCCTCGTCGGCACGCTCTCTCCGGGCAAGGCTGAGGTCCGCGCCTCCTGGGAGGACGTCCTCGTCGCCATCATGGCACCGCGCTCCGGCAAAACGTCCGGCCTGGCGATCCCGGCGATCCTCGCCGCCCCCGGCCCCGTCCTGCTCACCTCGAACAAAGCGGCCAACGACGCCTACACCACCACCGTCCATGCGCGGTCGAAGGTGGGGAAGGTCTGGACGCTCGACCCGCAGCAGATCGCCCACCACCCACGCGAGATGTGGTGGGACATCCTCGCCGACGCCCGCGACCTCGCCGGCGCGAAGCGGCTCGCCGGGCACTTCGTCACCGCCTCCGTGGACGAATCCAACGGCTCCGACTTCTGGTCGACCGCGGCGAGCAACACCTTGGGCGCCCTGTTCCTCGCCGCCGCGAGCCACCGGCGCCCGATCACCGACGTACTGGCCTGGCTCGCCTCCCCGGCCGACCGCACTCCCGTCGATCTGCTCGCCGACGCCGGCCACCACGCCGTCGCCGCCCAGCTCCAGGGCACCGTCAGCGGTGCGACCGAGACTCGTGACGGCATCTACGAGACGGCGCGGCAGTACGCGAGTTGCCTGCTCGACCCGGAAATCGCCGCCTGGGTCACCCCGACGGAGGGGCTGCCGGAGTTCAAGCCGTTCGACTTCGCCACCTCCCGCGACACCCTGTACCTGCTCAGCAAGGACGGCGGCGGCAGCGCGAGCGCGATCATCGCGGCGGCGGCCGACGCGGTGATGCGGGCGGCCGTGATCGTCGCCGAGCGCTCCGGCGGACGGCTCGACCCACCGGCGCTGTGCGTCCTCGACGAGGCCGCCAACGTCTGCAAGATCTCCGACCTGCCAGACCTGTACTCCCACCTGGGAAGCCGGGGCGTCATCCCGATGACCATCCTGCAGTCCTACCGGCAGGGCCAGCGCTGTTGGGGCGAGGCCGGCATGGACGCCCTCTGGTCCGCCGCCACCGTCAAGATCGTCGGAAGCGGCATCGACGACGCCGACTTCGCGGACAAGCTGTCGCGGCAGATTGGCGAGCACGACGTGCAGACCACCTCCGTCTCCACCTCCGACGGCGGCAAGTCCACGTCCGTGTCGATGCGCACCGAGCGCATCCTGCCGCCGGATCAGATCCGCGCGCTGCCCAAGGGCAAGATCCTGCTGTTCGCCACCGGTATGCGGGTGGCGATGCTCGACCTCAAGCCCTGGTACAAGGAGCGCTCGGCGAAGGAGATCGGTCCGGCCTCCGCCCGCGCCACCAAGGCGATCACCGAGCGCGCCCTGGCCAAGTCCGTTGATCGCGACGACTTCGGTCTGGCGTCGTGAGCATCTGGGACACCCCGACCGCGTCACCCCGCTCCGCGAGTGCGGGCCAAACCGACGGGCTCGCATCCCGTGCCGGCCCGTCGTCCGCCACAGCCACCGACGGCTCCAGTCGGTCAACTCCGGGCCCCATGCCCACCTCCTCAACCCCCGTATTTTCAGCAGGAGTTACCTATGTCTGAACGCGCCCGCCCCTCCCGCGTTCCGCGCTCCGAGCGGTTGGCGGGAGCCCCGGTCGTCCGCCGTGGTGGCCAATGGTGGCTGGTCACCGGCGCCGGTTCGATCCTGGCGACGGACCCGGCCTTCACCGGTGAGCTGGATCGCTTCGCTGCCGATATGGCCGCTGCCGACCAAGCGGTCGCCCGGCTGCGAGAGCAGCGGGTAGCAGCCCGGAAGGGTTGGTGGTGATGGACGCGCTGTTCAAGGGTGAGCAGGCCCTCCTCGGCGCGGTTCTCCTCGACCCGGACCAGCTCGACGCGCTGTCCTGGTTGAAGCCCGCCGACTTCTACCGACCTGTCCACCAAGCTCTGTTCGCCGCGATGCGGACGGTCAGCAGCCAGGAGCGTCCGATCCGCGCAGCGGACGGCACGGTGCCCTTGACATGGCTGACGAGTACCGTCGCCGAGGCCGGCCGCCACGTTCGCGGGTTGAGTGCCTCCTATGCGCACACCCTGATCGCCGCCTGCCCGCGTCCGCAGAACGCCCCGGTCTACGGGCGGATGGTGCTCGAAGGAGCTATCCACCGGACAGTGACCAAGCACGCCGTCCGCCTGGAGCAGGTCGCCCGGATCGACGCCGAGCAGCAGCAGGTCGAAGGCGTTCTGCACCACGCCGATGTCCTGGCGGGCGTGCTCGGCGACCTCGCCCGGCGCTGGGGGACCGAGCCTCGGCCGGTGGCGCCGCCCGATGCGGGGACGAGCGCGAAGCCGCCCCGCCCGGTGGGGCCGGAAGAGGCCGAGGACGAGCGGTTCCTGCTAGCCGTCCTCGTCAGCCAGCCTGCGGCGATGGCCGAGGTCTACGACTGGCTGCGGCCCGGCGACTTCGCCGACCCCGGACATGGCCAGGTCTACCGCTGCCTGGGCGCGCTCCACCACCGAGGTGAGCCGATCGACCAGGTGACCGCCCTGTGGGAGGTCCAACGGCGTGGCCTGCTGGCCGACGGAACGCTCTCGCGCGAACAGCTCGACAGTCTCTTCGGCGGACCTGGGGCCGGCTCGGCCGAGTGGCTGGGTGACCAGGTCATCCGCTCCTCCGTCGTCCGCACCGCCGCCGGAGCCGCCACGACGATCAAGGCCCTGGCCGAGGACGAGGCCCTGGTGCCCGGCCGCCTCATCGGCCAGGCCCTGCACGCCCTCGGCCCGCTCGACGAGGTTCGCGCCCGCTGGCGCACGGCCACCGGACGCCCATCCACTAGCAGCGAGGTGGACGATCCCGCGGAGCGCTCCGACCCATCGGCCCGGGTGCACGCGGCTCTGTCCCGCAGCGCCGCACGGCAGTCCGCCCCGCAGGCCGTGACTCCCACCGTTCCCCTCGTACGGTCGCGCACCGCGACAACGCCGCGCAGCCGCACCTCGCCCTCCCGTCACCTTCGGAGCAGCCCGTGAACAGCCCCATGTCGGAGGCGCTGCTGCTGCACGCCACGGCGACCGCGATCGACGCCCAACGCGCCAAGCTGCCCCAGGTGAGCGCCCCGTTCCGTCTACCCGATCCGGTCAGCGTGGGCCGGCAGATCACCGAACTCGGCGGCTCCATCGTCGAGATGGGTGACGAGTATCTGTTCCGTGCGGACGAATCAGCGCCGCTGGAGCACACGGTGCTCACCGCCGAGGCGTTCGCCAACGCCATCGGCAGCGTCGCCCAAGCCGCATCCGCCCTCGGTACCGTCGCCCAGCAGCTCGCCTTCGTCGCCCGCACGGCGGACAAGCGCGGTGAGCCCAGTTACGAGGACGCGCACACGATCGCCGGCGAACTCGTCGAACACGCCGTCGAGACGGCACGCGACGACCTGGCCGAGGCCAGCCAGATCCTCCGGAACGCCGCCTCTGCCATCTCGCCGCCGTCCGTCCGACTCCAGCAGGCCGCGCTCTCCCGCTCGACCCCTGCCGGCCGGGACGGGCACCATGCCCCGCTCGTCCAGCACTCTACCGCTGCCGCTCCTGTGGCGGCCACGGCCTCCACGAGGGGGCGGCGATGACGGCCTCGATACCGAACTCCTCACCGGGTCCGCTGATCGGGAGTCTATGCAGCGGATACGGCGGGCTTGATCTCGGTGTCCAGACGGCTCTCGGCGGGCGGGTCGCCTGGCACGCCGAAGTCGAGGCCGCTCCGTCAGCGATCCTGGCGCGTCACTGGCCCGGTGTGCCCAACCTCGGCGACATCACGGCGATCGACTGGGCGAACGTTCCGCGGGTCGGCGTCCTGACGGCCGGCTTCCCGTGTCAAAGACGTCTCGGTCGCTGGCCGGAGGTCCGGCCTCAACTCCCATACCCGATCCGGGCTTTGGCTGCACGTGGCGCGCGCTGTCGAAGCCCTCCGCCCCTGCCTCCTGGTGGTCGAGAATGTACGAGGACTCCTCACCTCCCCAGGTTCCGCTGGCGACCTGGAACCCTGCCCGTGGTGTCTGGGAGACGACGCAACTCTCCCTCCTCTGCGGGCACTTGGCGCCGTACTCGGCACCCTGGCCCAGCTCCGGTACGACGCGCGGTGGCTCGTTCTTCGCGCCTCCGACGTCGGAGCACCCCACCACCGGGCCCGGGTCTTCCTCACTGCCTGGCCCGCCGACCACGGTGCTGAAGACGCCGACGAGCAACATCGCGAAGAACGGCGGCAGCCAGCACCCTTCGAAGCGCAAGAGCGGCGGCCACGGGCCGAACCTGGCCGACGAGGTGGAGTGGCTGCTGCCGACGCCGAAGGCCAGCGACGGGGTCAAGGGCTCCCCGAACCAGCGCCACGGGAACGGGGACCTGAGCCTGCCGTCCGCGGCAGCCTCGCTGCTGCCGACACCGAGGGCATCCGACTCCGGCACGCCTGGACGGCGGCCGGGGAAGGGCTGGCGACCACCGCTGTCGGCGGTGGTCCTGCCGCTCTGGGCGAACCCGCCGTCGGAGCAGACCACGGACGGTGGGGGCCGTACGCCTCCGCCATCGCCCGATGGGAGAGCCTCACCCGTCCCGCGCCGCCGGCCACCGACGAGGGCGGACGGCTGCGCGCCGAGTTCGTGGAGTGGATGCAGGGGCTTCCGGCGGGCTGGGTGACCGCCACGCCCGGACTCGGCCGCCCCGCCCAGCTCACCGCCCTCGGCAATGGCGTCGTTCCCCAACAGGCTGCCAGGGCACTTGAGTTGCTTGCCCCGCCCGTTTCCCGCTGCCCGCTGTGCCGGGCCCTGTAGGGGGCTTCTACCCGCTTTTCCCGGCCGTACCAAATCGCGGATTCTCCGGACTCTTCTCCCCGGCAGCCGCACGAACCGAGGGGGCTGCCATGCCTGCGTATGCCCCGGCCCGCCGGGCGCCTGCCCGCGCGCCGCCGACCACCGCACGACCGAAGGACTCTCCTTGAGCACGACCCCCGTTGGCCGGGCCCAGGACAGCAGCTATCGAGCTGTCCTGGGCTCGCCGCATGTCGCCCGCCTGCTGGGCGGAACTCTGATCGGCCGCCTGCCCACCGGCATGGCCCCGGTCGCGATCCTGCTGCTGGTGCGGGCCGAGCACGGCTCACTCGCCTTGGCCGGGCTGCTCGGTGCCCTGTACGGGCTGGCCGCCGCGATCGGCCAGCCGCTGCTCGGCCGCCTGGTGGACCGCTACGGCCAGACCGCGATCCTCTACGGCGCCGCCCCGGCCGCGAGCACGGCGTTCCTGCTGCTGCCGTGCACCGGCCCGACGCGGCATCCGGTGCTCGCCGCGCTGACCGTGCTGGTCGCCGGTCTTGCGACTCCGCCGCTGGAGGCGGGCCTTCGGGCGCTGTGGCCGCAGGTCCTGCCCGACCCCGCCCGCCGGCGCGCTGCGCTCTCCCTGGACAGCAGCACCCAGGGGCTGGTGTTCGTGATCGGCCCGCTGCTGGCCACCGGCTTCGCGGCCGGTGCCGGTGCCCCCGCCGCGTTGACCGCGACCGCGGCGCTCGGCCTGCTCGGCGCCGGCCTGGTCGTCACCGCCGAGCCCTCCCTCGCCTGGAGGCCGAGCGCACCGGCCGAGCGCGCGCACCGAATGGGGCCGCTGCGGGTGCCGGGCCTGCGAGTGCTGTTCGCCGCTCTCACCGGCACCGGCGTCGCGCTCGGCGCGGTGAACGTGCTCGCCCTCGCCGCCGCCGAGCGCCACCACGCCAGTTGGCTGGTCGGCGTCATGCCGGCCGCGCTGTCGGTGGGCAGCATGCTCGGCGGCCTGGCCTACGGCCGCAGGGCCTGGCCCGGCTCCCCGGCCCGCCACCTGGTGGCCGCCTCGATCGGCTTCGCCGCCGGGTGGATGGTGCTGCTGCCCGACCCGGTGCCCGCCGTCGCCGTGCTCGGCGCCGTCCTGCCCGGCAGCTTCCTCGCCCCGCTGCTGACCGCCGCCTTCCTGACCGTCGACCGCCTCAGTCCCGAGGGCGAATCGACCGAGGCGTTCGCCTGGCTCATCGCCTGCATCGGCGTCGGCCAGGCCGCCGGCACCGGCCTCGCCTCCCTCGCGAGTGCGGCGGGTCCGCTGCTCGTCTCCCTCGTCCCACTCGCCGGGGCCTGCGTCGCGCTGTGGCTGCTGCGGCGTTTCAACCACCTGCTCTCCACCTGACCACCCCCGCTCCATCTGAAAGAACCGGCCGTGACCACCACCTTCGCCACCTCAACTCCCTTTATGCCCATGCACGTTGTGTGGGACTGGAATGGAACTGTCAAGGATAGACTCGACGACCACGTCAAGGCGCTGAACGCGACCTTGCCCGCCCTCGGCGGTGCTCCGGTCGACCGGGATACCTACCGGGCCAAGCACACCGTGCCGATCCCGAACTTCTACGCCCGCCTGCTCGGCCGCGAGATCACCGAGCAGGAGTGGCTGGCCAGCGACGGGGCGTTCCTCGACCACCTGCGCGCCCAGCCCGTACGGATCCGGGACGGCGCCGTCGAGCTGCTGACGGCGCTGCACGAGGCCGGGCACACCCAGTCGCTGCTGTCGCTGTGCCCGCACGACACCCTCCTCGCCGAGGTGAACGAGGCCGGGATCGGGCACTTCTTCGAGCGGATCGAGGGGCGCACCGGCTCCTCCGGCGGCACCAAGGCCGGCCCGCTGGCCGCCCACCTCGACGCCCTCGGTCTCACCGGCCAGGGCCACCGGGTGCTGCTGGTCGGCGACGCCGTCGACGACGCGGACGCCGCCCACGCCAACGGCGCGCACGCGGTCCTCCACACCGGCGGGCTCCACCACCCCGCCAAGCTCGCCGCCGCCGGACACCCGCTCGCCGACACCCTCGCCGACGCCGTCGCCCTCGGATCGCAGCTCATCGCCGAAACCGCCCAACCCACCTGCGTCTAGCACGAATTGGCGGCCGTACCAAACCGCCGGATCTGCGGATCCTCTTCCCACCCGCACCTCTGGAGCCTGCCCATGCCCCGTCGAGGAAGACCGCCCACACCCCCGCTCTCCGCCCCTCCCGCCCACTCGAACCACCTGGAAGTGCCATGTCCGACCCGACCACGGGCACCCCCGAGCCCGAGCCGATCCGCATCCCCGACGAAGACCTCGACGACCTCGCAAGTACCCTCGCCCGCACCATCGCCGAGGTCCGCCAGCACGGCGTCCTCCTCGACCGCCTCGGTGCCGAAACCGACGCCTTCAGCACCCCCGGCGACGAGACGCCGCAGACGGACTCCACCGAGGCCGAGCCCGACGGCCCGGCCTCGGTGTTCATCCTCGCCATGGGCGGAGCCGAGTACGCCGCCGAGCTGGCCGCCCTGGGCAACTGGGTCACCCACGTGCTCCTGCCGACCTACGGGCGGGAGATCAGTTCCACCCGCCCCTGGTGCTCGCGCTGGTACGAGCACCCGGAGGCCGTCGCACGCCTCCACGGACTCTGGCTCGCCTGGCAGCAGCTGACCGATGTCGAGGCCGGCCTCAGCGGTCCCTCAACGTGGCACCGCGACCACCTCGACCACGTGCTCCTCCAACTCCGTGCCCCCGACGGACCGTTCGCCGCGTGCACCACCAGCCCGGCCCGGCCCAACCACCGCCTGCTCACCACGCCCGACCAGCTGGGACTTGCCGCATGAAGGACACCGACTTCCGGCTCTACGGCCTGGAGCCCGCCGACGAGCACACTGCCGATCTGTACGACTCCACCTGGGTCAGCGACTTCAAGACGATCTCCCAGCACGATGTGGGCGAGCGCAGTTTCATCGTCGCCTTCGACGCCTCGGCCACCTGGGGCTACCCCAACATGCCCAACCTGGCCTCCTTCGATGTCGTCCGCGACAGCAGCCAGGCCACGTTCAGCATGCGCAGGTCCGAGCACGCCACCTTCGCGTTCGCGCAGAACTGGCTCGTCAACCGCGGCTGCCCACCTGACAAGCTCGCGCCGATTGTCGACGTCCCCAAGCCCGCCGACGAGCTGACCATCCAGGTCGAGGACCGCATCCGGAACTCGGGCGAGCGCCTTGAGATCGTCGACTACCAGGTCATCGACGGAGACGACACCGAGGGCTGGAGCATCGCCGTCGACCGCCAGGACAAGGACTTGCCCGTCCGCCTGTTCATCGAGGAACTCCAGCCGGACCCGTACACCTACACGGTGCGCGAGGGGGCTTTCGCCGACCACGCCGCCGCCGAGTCCTGGTTGGAGGATCGCTCCACCCCGCTGCCCGAGGCCCCTGAGTACCGCGTCGACGCGGAGGCCCTGCGCAAGCACGCCGCGCTCGCCCGCACCACCTCGCTCCCCCCGATGCCGAGCCCCGCGCCCGCCGCGCCCGCCGCGCACCTCAACACCTCGAAGTCCCTCGGACGGTCGCTGTGAGCCGCGCCAAGTTCGCCTTCGCCGCGCACCCGGACGCCATTGCCGACCTGCGCCAGCTCCCCGAACCCATCCGTGACCAGGCGCTGCTGCACCTGCAGGACCTGGTCCACGGCGAGCGCGTCGCCAGCCGCCTCGATGGACGCCTGGAGGGCTACCACAAGATCGTCCTCGGCGCCGGTGGCCAGTGGGCCAGCCACCGCCTGGTGGTCCAGTTCCGCGACGCCCCGCCCACCTCCCAGCACTCCCGCGAGGTCTACCTCGTCGCCGCCGGCCCCCGGCTCGACTACGCGGTCTACCGCTCCGCCCAGAACCGACTGGGCCGCACCGGCCTCAACACGCCCGACGGCCTGGACCCGGCTCGGGAAGCACAGGTCCGAGCAGCCCAGGAAGCCCGCGTCCGAGCGGCCCGCGCCCGCTCCGCACGCCCCCCGCAGAACCGCGGCGCCGTCACCCCCGCCTACACCACCGCCTCGCCCGGCTTCGCCCCCACCACTTCCCGAAAGGCCCGATGATGACCACCGCCGCCACGCCCAGCCGCTCCGACCTCGCCGGCTGGCTCACCGACGCCGCCCAGGCCGTCGCCGGAATCCTCACCGCCGAGTACCCCACCCCGGCCACCCGCTCCTACCTCCACCCGGTCCTGGGCCCGCTCGCCGCCGGGCCCCGCGTGGTCGGCGAGCTGAACCTCCGGCTGGAGAACCGGCTCGACGAGCCGCTGCCGGCCACCCCCGTCGGCCTGTTCGCGCTCGCCTCCTACGCCTCCGCCCTGGGCTGGCTGACCGAGTCCCTCGCCGACCTCACCGCGGCGGTGGACGCGATCTGCACCCGCGCCGGCATCCCCGCACTCGTGCCGGGGACCGAGGCCGTACTCGACCCGGACGAGGACGACGAGGAGTTCGACTACTCCTTCAGCGCACTGGAGCTGGCGGCGATCCGCGCCGCCGCCGACGCCGCCGGGATGACGTCCGGCTCCTACGTCGAGGTCCTGGCCGACTCCCTGCGCGCCGCAGCCGCCATCACCGATGCCTGCATGGAGATCAGCAGCGGCCTGATCGAGGACGCCCAGTACATCGTCGACGAGGCCGCCAGCGACGTCCGGATCAGCGACGGCCCCGGCAGCCTCCCCACCCTGGTCCGCTCGCTGCTCGCCCGCATGGAGGCAGCCGAGTGAACTCCCGCGACCTGCTGCTGCCCGCTGCCCGCACCCGCTGACCCGGAGAAACGACCATGCTCACTCAGCCTGCCGACCCCGGCCTCACCGACGCCGACGCCCAGCGCGTCGAAGGCGTCCTGCGCCGGCTCGCCCCGAAGTGGACCACTGGTGTCGTCCACACCATCGCCAAGTACGGCCCGGAGATGCGGGTGCGCGACCTCGCCCAGTACTTTCCCTCGGTCAGTCAGCCGTTCATGAGCAAGCGGCTGGCCACCATGCACGAGGCCGGCCTCGTGCAGCGGGACGCCGAGTTCGACCGGACGGCGCCATACCGCCTCAGCCCGCAGGCGCTCACCCTCGGGCCTGTGTACCGGTCCCTGGTGCAGTGGTCGTCGGAGCACATCGACCGCACCCCCATGAGTCGCAACGACCGGATCGAGGACGCACTGCGTCGCCTGCAGCCGCTCCACACCACCAAGGTCGTCCAACTGCTGGCCGAGCACGGCAGCCTCCGGTTCACCCATCTCGCCGAGGCCGTCGGCGTCTACGAGCAGTTGATCACCCCCCGCCTTGCCCGGCTTCAGGAAGACGGCCTGGTCACCCGGACCGGGACCCGACACGGCGATCCGTACACCCTCACCGAAGCCGGCCAGGCGCTCGGACCGGTCTACGCGGCCGTCCAGCGCTGGGAGGACCGCCACACCGCCGTGTCCACCATCCCGGTGCCAACCGCCGTCCGCACCATGGCCGGCCCGGTCGACGGTAGCCACGGCATACGCACGGCGGCGGCGCTACGCCGGACCCCGGTGCCGGCCGCGCTGTTCAGCCACTCCGCGCAACAGCAGTCCCCCGCACCCGCCGCCGCGCGGGCTACCTCCAGCCTCGCCCGGGGCCGGTGAGCGCCGTGATCACCCGGCACAGACCCGCCCGCCGCCGCAGCCACGGGCCCGCCCGCCGCATCGATGCCGCCAGATCCGGCGTGCGGGCCCGCTCCCCGCCAGCTCAAGGAACAGCCCCGTGTCCGCCATCACCCCTCTGCTCGTCCTGCCACTGCGCCTCGCCGGCTCCGGCGACGGCCGACTGATCACTGCCCCGCTGGCCACCGTCCACGGATGGAGCCGCACGCAGACGCCCGACGGCACCGTCCGCTTCACCAGCCCCTGCCGAACCGCCGTCCTCACCGCTGAAGGACCGGCCGACCGCCCTGCCTGGACCGTCCACGGCTTCGCCGACCCCGGATCCGAGCCTCTGTGGCGGGCCACCTTCGGCCCCGGCACGCCCGCCGAGATCACCTCCGCCTTCACCACCGTGCTCGCCGACGGTCTGCGCACCCGGCACCGCGACTACCTGTGCGGAGGCACGCGCTACCGACCCGACACCCCGGCCTCCGTCCTGGCCGACCGCGGCTGGCTGCCCGACGAGAGCCCCAAGGGCTTCCACGACCAGGTGGCGCCGGACCGGACCGCCGTCTACCGGCACCGCGTCGGCCACCAGCCCCACAACGCCGAGGTCGCCGGACTGGCCCCGCCGTCATGGAGCATGCTCGCGGGCGACCCGCAACATCCCTCGTGGCGTGCGGAGTTCACGCTCGGCGTGCCCTTCTATCCGCTCGTGCACGCGGCCCTCGCGTTCAGCAGCCCGAAGCCCGTGCAGCGGCTCGTCGGCGACATACCGACCCGCCACTTGGCCCTCGTGACCGTGCGGCGGATCTCCGGGAGCGACCACCCGCACCCGTCACCCGCAGCTCGACCCGGTCCGTCCACCACGCCCGCTTCCCCGCCCGCGCCTGCCGCGCGGCGCCGCTGACCACCGGGGGTCCGATGCCGAACACCATCGCCAGGGCGCGCGAGTACCAGGTCGCGCCCCGCTTCCTGGCTGGCCCCACCCACACGGGCGACCCTGGCCTGCAGCCCCTGCTCGACGCGGGATGGGCGCTGAGCCGCGACGACCTGGGCAACGTCTTCGTCGCCTCGCCCGACCACACGGTCCGCCTCGGCTTCCTGCCCGAGGGCGAGCGCGGCGAGCTGTGGGTGATCAACGCCCATCCCGACGCCTTCGCCCCGCCCGAGTGGCAGGTGACCCTCGACCTGTCCGCCCCACCCGAGATCGTCGGCGAGTTCACCGCCGCCCTCGCCGTCGCCCACTCCACGGCGCCCAGCTCCGTGCTGCACGGTGACACCGGCGGCTACGACGTGACGGACCATCTGCTCGACGAACACGGTTGGCGTCTCGAAACCGAGCGGGCAACGGCCGTCTTCCGGTCGCCCGACGGGCTCGTGGCACTGCACCGGCGGCTCAGCTTCCTTCGCCACGAGACCGAGATGGCCGGCGACAGCGAGCGTTGGATGTTCGAGGTCGGACCTGCCGGCCACCGCTGGTACGCCACCGCCTCCTCGAACCTCCCCGACCACCTCCTGGACACGCTCACCACCGCCATCACCAGCCCAGTTCCGGTCCCGCGATACCTGCGGCCCTCCCAGATGGAACGTCTTCCACCCCAGGCCACTGCGGCGCCGACCGCGCCGAGCCCCTTGGAGGTCGCGCGGATCCAGGCGGCGACCGCCCGCTCAGCACCCGTGCCATCTGCGAACGCCTCCGTCCTCGCCTACACCACCGCCACCCGGGCTGCAGCGCTTCCGGCGCCCGCGCCCGCCGCCCGTAGCCGCTGACCCGCAAGGAGGAACTGCCATGCCCAACTCGGCCAAGGCGACAGACAAGCCCCGCTCGTACCGGATCGCCCCGCGCTACCTCGCCAACGCGGACGCCGATGGGTCCGAGGCCATCCAGCCGCTGCTCGATGCCGGCTGGGCTCAGAGCCGGGACGAAGAGGGCAACACCTTCGTCGCCTCACCGGATCTGCGTGCTCGCCTGGCGCACCTTCCCGAAAGCGACGGCCCGATCCTGTGGAAGGTCAGCGCGGGCCCGGACGCCTTCGCCCCGCCCGAGTGGCTGGTCAGCTTCGATCACCAGACGCCGCCCGAGGTCGTCACGGACTTCACCACCGCTCTTGCCGACGCCTACACCCGCGGTCCCGGTGCGTACCTGAGCCGCGACGGCCGGACCGCGGGAGTCGACACGTGCCTCGGGCTCCTCGGCGAAGGGTGGACCCTGGATCCCGCCACCCCCTTCCTCACCTACCAGTCCCCGGACCGCTTCGTCCGGCTCCACGTCCGGGACAAGCCCCTGCGGCACGACGCCGAGATGGCCGGCGACACCGAGCGCTGGCTGTTCGAGGTCGGACCGCCCGGCCAGGTCTGGTACGCCACCGCCTCCTCGCGGCTGCCCGAGCACCTCCTGACGGCGCTGACCACCGCCGTCACCGACCCGGCCCCGGTCCAGCGGTCCATGCGGCGCATCGACCTGGACCACCTCCCGGCCGAGGCCACCGCGACGCCGACCACGCCGACCCCGATGGAAGTCGCACGCATCCGCGCGGCTACCGCCCGCTCGACCGCCTCCCCGTCCTTGAGCCAGCCGCTACCAGCCACCACGCCGACGCCGCCCGTGCCCCTCCGCGCGAGCTCGGCGACAACACCCCGAAGGAGCCCGTTGTGAGCAAGCCCCTGCTCGGCCAGCCCCTCACCCCCGCCGAAGCCACCGTCCTCCGCCACCTCACGGAGGGCTACACCATCGCCGACATCGCGCACCAGCAAAGCGCCCGAGCCGCCACTGTCCACGGCCGCGCCGCCCGCGCCCGCAAGAAGCTGGGCGGGCTCACCCTCGACCACGCCGTCCAGCTGTACGCCGAGCACCAGGCCGCCGCCACCCGCACCCGCTGAGCAGACCCCCGTTGGAGAACACCGTGTCCGATCTCACCGCCCTCGACCACGCCGACTCGATGATCGAGAACGCCTGGGGCCGGCCAATCGCCGAACTGGAGAAGGCGGCGGTCCGCCAGCCCGTCGAGGACCCCCTGCTGCGCGCCGCCATGCACACCAGGAGCCACCTCACCGTGGTCTCCAACTCCATCGCCGTGCACCAAGACCGCCTGCACGCGCTCACCCGGCCCGGCCACGTGCCCGCGTTCTACGACCTCGACCGCATCACGGACACGGCGAGCGCCCTGCGGACCGCCTTCGCCGAGAGCAACACCGCCCTGACGGCGATCCGCAACCTCGTCGACGCCCGCGAGAACGCGCTCAGGGCCGACGGCGGCCGAGACGCCCAACGCGTACGGGCTGCCACCGCCCGCACCGCGCCCTCCCGCCCCCTGGGCCTGTCCGCCGACCGGCCCGCCCCCTCGGCCGCCGCCGCACGAGCGCCGGCGTCGACGAACCGCCGATAGACCGACGGTCAACCCTCGGCCTGGTCGCGGTGGGCGCCCGGATCCATGGCGCCCACCGCGCGGGCCATCTCCTCCACGGTCAGCTCGACCCGCTGCCCGTCCGCCAGCCGTGCCGCCACCGCGTCGTCCTGCTGCCGCTCGGCGCGGCTCACGGTGCGCACGGCCCACTGGCCCTCGCCGATCACCGTGATGTCGCCCATCGTCCAGGCCCGCCCCGCGCTGCGGATCTTGCACTCCAGCGCCGCCATGTCCCGGCCTCTATTCGCCACCAACGCCGTCGTCCCCCTTCGCCCCGTACGGCCTCGCGCCGCAACCCTGGTTCAGCACCCGGGCGCCCCGATCCATTCCCCTTCAGTTCGCCCACGGCAGAGTCCGATCGCCGATAACGACTACGAACTTCGGCATGGCGCATGTCAAAGTACTCACGTCGCCGAAACCGCAGGTCAACGAAGGGACCAGCCCCCGTGAACACCCCCAACAGCCTCCTGCCCGCCCCCGTCCGCCCCGCCGCCGAGGACCACTCCTGGCTCTCCTCCGACCACTGCGCGGAGCCCGTGCTCGCCCTCCTCAGCGGCCTCGGCTGGGCGATGGTCGACACCCCGGAGGCGAACGTCCACTGCACCAGCCCGGACGGCCGGGTGTACGTCGGCTGGCTGCCGGAGGACCCCGGCGCCTGGCAGCGCGGCATCGTCTGGCGCATCCAGGTCCAGCCCACCGGCACCGATGCCACGCCGTGGACCCAGGAGTTCGGCATCCACACGCCCTCCGTGGCCGTCGCCGGATTCCTGGCCGCGCTCATCGCCAACGCCACCCGCTGACATCGGCCAACTCCCCATCCCGGGGGACTCCTTGTCCCCCTCGACTGGACCACCTCATCGTCCACGGCACCGAGCGCCAGCCCGGTGGGCAGGCCCGGTTCGACCGTCACACACCGGTCGAGGTCGTCCTCCCGTACTGCGCACCCTCGTCGAGCACCCGGCGCTGAGCTCGCCACGCCACACCGCCCCTGCTCCAAGTGAAGGGAACTGCCCATCATGGCCCCCGAGTTCAGTACCGCTCATCCGCCGCTGGACCCCGATGCGTGCCATCGCTGCGGTGGCATCGGTTTCCTCGCCAACGCCACCGAGCTGGCCGGGGCCCCCGCGCTGTGCGTCGATTGCCACGAAACGCTCGACACCCAGCAGGCCCGGGACGGGCATCCGTGCCTCGACGGCTGCCCGCTGCCCATCGACCACACCGGCCTCTGCCGTCCATGAACGCTCGGCGGTGTGAAGCCCCCGGCCCGCATCGTGCCCGTTACCCGCCAAAACCCGACTCGCACCGTCCACCCGTCCAACCGACCGCAGGAGAACGCGTTGGCCTTCGTCCGCACCATCGAGTCCGCCCTCACCGACGAACTGCCCGACGGCGAGAGCCCCGTCGCCGGGCGCCCGATCTACCAGGCCCTGCGACAACGCGGCCTCGCCTTCGAGCCCATCCACACCGGCGGCGGCTACTTCGCGCTATCCCTGCTGATCCCCGGCGGAGAGATCCTGATCACCGACGACGACGGACAGATCGCGCGCCCCGCCGAGTTCCACACTGCCTGGCTCGCCTGCTTCTACCCCGAGCCGACCTCACCCTTCGACCCCAACGAAGAGGACGTGATGGACATCTACCTCGGCGACGGAAGCCTCTCCCTCGCGGACGACACCGCCGCCTGTACCGAAACGGTCGCCCGCTGGCTCACCAAGCGCCACGCCGCCACCTCGACCGGTCCACTCCCCGCCAGGCTCGAAATCGAGGCAGCCGCCCCTGTCGCCCGCCGCGCGCTCACCCTGGCCACCTGAGCGCTCGAAGCCCGTGTGCCCGGAGAAGCCCTGCGCCCCAGAAGGAGAGAGGCCCACGAACAGCCACCGAGTCGACTTTCACCAGGTGGTGGTCACCGCGACCACCGAACACCCCGCGAGCCGCCGCATCCTCGCCAGCGTCGGCCTGCGGATCGTCCGCGCCGACCAGGTCCGCGCCGGAGACCTGATCGTCTCCGCCTTCCACGCCGCAGGGCTCGGGCGGCTCCACCGCACCGGCTACTTCGCCTCCGGCCCCTACCGGGCTCGACCCGAACCGTACGACCCGACCTGCGGCTGCGGCGTCTGCGGCCTTCCCGACGTCCATGGTCCCGACGGCACCGTCGTCCTCACCACCGGCCACCCCTGGGACACCTGCGACCCGTGGCCCGCCGACGACCTCGTCCTCATCCAGCCGCGCCGCCACCGGCCTCCCCGTCGCCCAGCCCACCGCGCTACCGCCCGAGAGGACCTGATGACCACCCACCGCGCCCCGCTGACCAACCACCACGCCGACGGCTCCCTCTGCCCGCCGGACCACAGGCACACCAGCTCCGGGAAGCCGCTCCACCCTGACTGCCCCGGCCGCTCATACTCCCAGGCCATCTGCACATGCGGCTCCTGGCAGTTCAAGGGATCCGGCAAGGGCTACGTCAACGAGTCCCGCAAGCGGCACCTCGCCACCCACACCCAGGCCACCCCGAGTGGACCCGCTGTCCTGCGCGGCCTGCTCCGCCTCGACCTCCCGTGACCAACCGCCCGGACACCCAACCACCTCACCCCGTCCTGCCGGAGATTCGCCATGCCCCAGTACTTCACCGTCCGCGACCTTCTCGCCCAGCTCCAGAACCTCGACCCGAACCTGCGGGTCCGCCTCGCCGTCAACCCCGACTGGCCGTTCGCCCACTACGTCGGCACGGACGTCGTCGTCCACGACGGCATCGCCTACATCGGCGAGGACGGCCAGGACGGCTACCTCCCGCCCGCCGTCCGGGAGCACCTCGCCTGGGCCTGACCCCCGCCCGCGCCACCGTCCCCCGATCAAGGAGCACAGCATCACCTACCGCCAGTACCCCGGAACCGGCGTCGCGCTCGACGGTCTCGCCCTGCGGCCGATGCCGGCCGGAGTCCGCGGCGCCCTGGTCCGCCGCGCGCCCGCCCACCCCTCCCACCCCATCAGCGTCCTGTGGCTGCCCACCGACGCCCCCCGTCTTCCCCTCGGCCTCATCAGCCTGCGGTGGGAGGCCGCCAGCCGCACGGGCTGGGACGTCACCGCCCACCTCGGCCTGGCCACCACCGAGGTCCACCTCGCCTCCTGGCACGCCGCCCCCGACGACTGGCCGCACCTCGTCCGCCCCACCGTCCACGAGGTCACCGGCCTGTGCTCCGCCCTGGCCATCGCCACCGCCGCCCTCGAACTCTCCAACCGCCTGGCCGAACTCTGACGTCCCCCGCAGAAGGCCGCCCCGCCACCGGCAGGGCGGCCTCGCCGTATGCCCACCCACCTATCCCGCGTACCCTCGTCACCGAACACCGAGGAAGGAACAGCATGGCCGCCGACCCTCAGCTCTGGGGCTACCCCGAGGTCGCCGCGCACCTGGGGATCAGCGTTGGTGCCGCCCGCAGCCGCAAGAGCCGAGGTGCCCTGCCCGCCCCTGACGACGAGAGCATTCCGGACCGCCCGCGCTGGAAGCCAGCGACCTTCCACAACTGGAAGCCGCTCGGCCAGGGGTACCGCAGCGACCTGGTCACCGACGCCGACACGGCCGGCAACTGACCGGCACGGACGTACGCTCCACCCATGAGCGCTTCTCCGATGCCCTCCCCGCCGTTTCCCTCGCCGGACTCCGCCGTGCTCCAGTTGATCGTCGCGAACGCCGTCAACTCCGTACGCACCGGCGAGGCCACCGTCGAGCAGGCGATCCTGCACGCCGCCGTGCACGGCTGGTACGAGGGCCACATCGAGGCGGAAGACGAGTGCCCCGGCTGCGGCTTCCGGGGAGAGCTTCCCAAGTCGACCAACCGCAACTGACAGCGGCTGCGGCGCTGTCAGGAAGGACCTATCCACCCATGACCGACCATCCTCACCGCCGGACCGTCCCGCTGGCGGCCTGCGGCTGCGTCGCCGCGCTCGGCGCTGCCGCCGCAGTCGTCGCGGCGATCTCCGACGCCTACGCGGTGTGCGCCATCGGCCTTCTCCTCATGGGCGGGGCCGCCCTCGCCGGCTACGGCGTCGCACGAGCCGCCGACGCCCGAACCGACCAGCTCGTACTTCAGCGCCTGCACCAGGAACCCGGCATCGGTACCGACGTCCTCGCTGCCGATCTCGCTCTGCGCCCGGCCGCTGTCCGGCTCAGCCTCCACCGGCTGTCCCGGAACGGCAGCCTGCCTGCACCCGATGGACCCGCCGACACCGAACACTGACCATCACCACAGCGAAGGGGTCGCCACCGTATCGGTGGCGACCCCTTCGCTGTTCCCTACTCCAGGTAGAGCCCGGCGAACGTCCCGTCGAACCCCAGTGCGATCCGCGCCCGTTCGAGTGTGGGGTAGTACGTCCAGCTCGGGTCGGAGAGCATCTCGTCGAAGTCCTTGCGGGTGATCTCGGGCTCGAGCCACTCGCTTCCGCAGCGGCAGCGGACCCAGACGTTGCGACGGTGGTTGATCAGCAGCCAGTCGCGCCGGGCCCGGCAGGCGGAGCACACCACGGGTATGCCGCGCAGCGCCAGCTCGTGCGGGCACTTCGCCCCGCGGAGCGCGTCGGGACCGCTCAGCGGGGCCGTCTCGTACGCCAGCTGCAACAGCGGGTCGCAGTCCACCGCTCCTTGGACGAGCGGCGCGGGCGGGGTGGTGATGGTGGTGGGCTGTTCGGTGGTTCTGGGCACGGGCTCTCCGTTCGGGCGGTGCTGCTTCTTGGGTAACACCTGGTGGAACTGGGTGTCGAGGGGTTTCGGAGTGCCGGCCAAGCGGACGGCGGTGCATTCGCCGGGCCTGCTGGTCAGCGCCGGGGTGCCGGATGTCGCGGGTCGGTGGTCGAACGGGCGGGTGCTGGCGTTTCGGCACGGGTGCCTGCGTACCCGAGTGCGGGCTTGGTCCTGGTGGTCCTGGCCTTCGTCTTGTCGGGTTGCGCGGGGTTGGCGGTCAGGTTGGCGATGCGGCGGATGCGCCAGACCAGCACGTCGTCGGTATTGCGCGCGGTGTCGAGTTCGCGCCAGGAGGTCGCTTCCTCCAGGAGGGCCTTGGGGTCGTGGCCGGCCTTCTCGGCCTCGGCGAGGGTGGCGGCCAGGGCATCGTGTCGGCGTCCGGTGTCGGCGTGGTTCTCCGGTTCGCCGAGGGCCACCCGGATGGCGGCTTCGTGGCGGCGGCGTTCGGGCTCGGGCAGGGCCTGGCCCCGCTCGCGCATCGCTCGCATGGGGGTGGCGGCGCTCTGTTGGTAGGCGGCACGCAGGTGGTCGGCGGCCTGCCGTGATGCTGCTGCCTGCTGGGCGTGGCCCCGGGCGGAGTGCCAGCGGGCGGCGGCCAGAGCGAGTAGGACCAGGGTGGACAGGACCATCGCGGTGGTACCGCCGTCCTCTCCACGCCCCAGCGCCCCGCCGGCGTGGACTATTCCTCGGGCGGCCGAGCGCAGAGCGCGGATGTCGGCGTTCTCGGCGCGGACGTGGCTGCGGGTGGCTCGCTCGAAGGCACGTGCGGCGTCTCGCAGTTCGGTGCGGGTGGCGGCTGGTGAGGTCTGGGCGAGTGCGTCGAGGAGTTCGCCGGCGCCGACGAGTTGAGCGGCAGCCTCGTCGTCGCCCTCGTCGAGGACGGCGGCGGCGCGTTCGGCGATTCCGGCTGCGTCCCGCCGCTGTCGGGCAGGAGCGGACCGGTCGCCCCGGGTGTTCGCGAGGCGGGGCTGTGTGGTGTCGACGGGTCCGTCGGTCAGGCGGCGGCGGATCCGCGGGAGGGAGAGGTCCGGGGCGAGGGTGGACCCGGCGAACCAGACCGGTTCCTTGTCCGCGTTGCGGTCGCCGGGAAGGGCGACGTTGTAGCCGAGGACGTCGCCGCTGGGGGCGTGCCGGAGTTTGACGCGGAGGCCGGCCTCTCGCAGGCGGTCGAAGAACTCCTGCTCGGTGGCGACTCCGGCGACGGCCTGGCGGACGGCTTCGCGCAGGGTCTCGCGGGGGGTCTCGGTGCGGCCGGTCCGCTCGGCCTTCCACCGTTCCTGGCTGGTGGGGGTCTTGGCGGCGGTTCCGTCGCCGGGGGTGAGCTGGCGCAGGCCGTAGTCCTTCTCTATGAGGCGGGCCTCGGCCTGCGCCTTGCGGCGGTCGAACGAGAGGCCAGCGAGGCGGCCGTCCTGGCGCACCAGGGTGGCGGCGATGTGGATGTGGTCGTCTGCGTGGCGTACGGCGACCCAACGGCAGGCGGCGGTGTCGCCCTCGGGGGCGATACCGGTGGCGTGGACGATGCGTCGGGCGATGGCCGCCCACTCGGCGTCGTCGAGGAGCCGGTCACCAGGAGCGGTCCGCACCGAGCAGTGCCAGATCCTTTTGGCTGGTGCCTGCTGGCCGAGGGCTTTGACCGGCTGGTCGAGCTGGTTAGCGAGCTTGGCGACCTGGTGTGGTTCAGGGTTGGGGCCGGGGTCGGGCGCGAAGTTGTTCCAGGAGGCGACGAGGTGCTGGTCGGTGTGCTCCTCGTGCTTGCCGGGGCCGAAGAGGTAGTCGATGAGGGGGAAGGAGCGGTCGGTGCCGGTACGGATCTTGGGGATCACCGGCGGACCAGCCAGTCGACGGCCTGGTCGACCGCGTCGATTGAGGCTTCGACGCGCCGCAGGAGCTGCCGGAGATCGCCTGCGGGCTGGCCGCCGGCGTTCAGGAAGTGGGCGACCTGGTTCAAGTTGTTCCCGATACCGCCGAGCTGGCGGTTGGACTCCATCAGCTCCTGGATGCCGCGCCGGAAGTCAGCGACGGCGGCGTTCGGGTCGGCGCTCGCGGCGGCGGCGAGCGCGGCGGCAGCGGTGTAGCCGCCCGGGGCGAGTTCGGCTCGGGCGGCGGCGCGCTGGAGGAGCGCCCACTCGGTGTCGCTGAAGCGGGGGCAGACGCGGTTCGTGCGCGGCACGCTCTGGCGCAGGCGGCGGCGGGTAGCTGCACGGACGGCTTCGGCGGTCAGCGGGTTCTGCTGTTCCTCCTCGTCCGTCGGCACCCCTGGGCCGACTCCCCGGTCGTCGGCAGGCCCCCCTGGGTCTGCCGACGACCGGGGAGCCTCCGCCCCCTTGGGGGCGGGGGCGGGGTAAGGACTCCTTACCCCACAACTTGCTCCGCCAGGAGCCTGATCCCGGTCACTCTCCGGCGCCTGCGTGGTCCCGTCCTGGTCGTAGGCGGTCACCGGCTGGCCTCGCTGTCGCGCTGGCGGATTTCGAGGAGGAGGTCCTCTACGAAGTCGAGGGCGAGGACGGGGTGGTGGAGGGTCCAGGGGCGCGAGTGCCGGCCGCACTGGACGCTGCGGGCGCCGTCCGGACCGGTTTCGACGCGGTGGACGTGGCCGCGCTGGGTGAGGACGGCGAGCCAGGAGTCCGCCTCGGCCCAGGTGGCGGGGGTGGTACGCATGGTGGGGTGCTCCCGTTCGGCGGTGGTGCGGGTGGGTGACCGCCGGGGTGGCCTGGTCGGTCACCCCAGCGGTCAGGGGTCGGTCAGTCCCTGTTGGCGCTGACCGGCTGACCGTGCTGTTCGCGGAGCTGGGCCATCAGCTGGGTCAGGGTGTCGCTGGACAGGGGGATCTGCTGACCGCGGATCGCCTGCGCGACCACCTTGCGGGTCAGCTTGTCCTCCTGCCTGACCGCCTCGCGGGCGATGGCCAGCAGTTCTTCGGTGTCCAGGTCAGGGCGGCGGTCAGCGCCCCGGTCAGTGACCGGCGGCGCGGTGACCAGCGGCTTGACCGGCTGTCCGGTGGCCTCGGTGGGGCTGACCGGCGGGGCGGCGACCGGCGGCTCGACCGGCGGTCGGTCAGTGACCGGCCGGTCGGTGTCCGGGTGACCGCCCAGGTCAGAGGGCTTGGTCAGGCTGACCGCGCCGACCGGGGTCAGCTGTGGCTGCGCGGTCAGCTCGGTGACCGGGCGGCTGACCGTGGCGGTGACCGGGCGGGTGACCGGCTGACCGGGGGCGGGGCGACCGGCGCTGTCCTGACCGGCGGTCAGCGCCACCGGGCGCTCGGTCAGTCCGGTCTCCTCGGCGGTGACCTGACCTCGGTCCGGGGTGACCTGACCTCGGTCAGTCTCGGCCGGTCGGTCAGCGTGACCGTCCCGGTCAGTGGGGCTGACCGGTCCTCGGGCGATGAGGATGTAGAGGTGGACGGCCCCGGCCAGGGCGAGCGGAGCGATGGTGGACAGCACCGCGACCACCGTGTCGCCCAGCCGGAGGCCGGCCGTCGCGTTCTGCTCGTTCAGCCGGACGGCGTGCAGGGCGTTGGCCCACAGGCTCGTCCCGGTGGCCGCGCCGAAGAGCGTCCACACGTAGATCCGGGCCCTCAGCGGTGCGGTGCGCAGGACCAGCAGCGCGCGGACGCCGTAGGCGATGAAGCCGTCGACGATGATCGGGAAGAGGTAGGTGAGGAAGCCTCGGACGTGGATGGCGACGGCCATCTGCTGGAGGGCGGAGAAGCTCAGCGCGCAGCCGGAGGCGCCGAGGGCGATGACGACGGCCCGGTCCCAGGCGGTGACGTGGGCGGCGGTCGGGGCGGTGGTGGTGGCGGTGCTCATGCGACCGTCCCGAAGTCGGCGCAGGTCAGCTGCGCGGTGCTGGTAGTGCCGTGGGCGGCCGAGGCGGCGCGGGTGGCTTCCTCGGCGATCTGGCGGTGGCGGATCGCGCGGCGGGTCTCGCGGTAGAGCTTGAGGGCGTGCTCCGGGCTGATCTTGAGGAGCCAGGCAAGGCGGTCGACGGGGACGCCCTGCCGGTACCCGGCGAGGACGACCGCGCGGCGCTCGGCCTTCGTGAGGGAGATGTCGCGCCCGGCCAGGGTGGCGTTGACGCGGCTGTAGTCGAGGCGGTCGTTGATCTTGGCGTGCAGGGGTTCGCGCTCCTCCTCGGTGTAGCCGCCCCTGATGCCGTGGGTGTCGCCCGTCTCCAGGGCGGCGTCCAGGCAGATGCGGGCGACCGGGCACTGGGCGCACAGGGCCTTGGCGGTGGCGATCTTGTCGGCTTCCTCCGGCCCGGGGAAGAAGGTCTCCGGGTCGATGGGGTTGTACTCGGTCGGGGTGCAGACGGCCTGGTCGTGCCAGGTGTGGTCGCCGAGCGAGCGGTGGCGGGCAGGGCTGGTCGTGGTGGTCATGCGGGGTTGCTCCGATCGCTCTCCGCGCGCGAGGTCGGCGTCGGCGGAGAGGGCGCTGGGTCGGTGAAGGTCTGCCGGCGCGCCGTGGGGCGGCCGGGCGCTGCGGCTGTCAGGCGGCGCGCTGGAGGCGTCTGCGGTCGACCAGCTCGAACTCGACCCGGGTGGTCATCTGGGCGAGCCGGGAGGTGACGCGGTCACCGAGGTGGGTCTTGAGGTCCCTGATCTGCAGGTTCGTGGTGATCAGGGTCGGGAGCATGTGGTTGTACCGGCGGTTGATCAGCCGATAGGTCTGCTCTTCGACGAACTCGCTCGACTTGGCGGCGCCGAGGTCGTCGAGGATCAGCAGCGGCACCCGGCTGTAGGCGGCGAGGACCCGCTCGGAGTCGGTGTCCGAGCTGGGTCGCAGCTCCGCGTAGAGGTCGGCGGCGGTGGTGGCGCGCCAGCGCACGCCGATGCCGGCCTGCACGAGGGCGCGGACCGCGCCGTACGCCTCGTGCGTCTTGCCCGCGCCGACGACTCCGGCCATCAGCAGGCTGGGGCCGGTGGTGACCTGGCGGCGGGCGCCGGTGCTCGGGGCGGTGGCCTCGGCGGCGACCTGCCGCACCCAGGCCCGGACCTGCGGGTGCGTGGCGAGCGCGTCGCGGTAGCGCGGCGGCAGCCCGGCCGACAGCGCCTCCTCCGCCGAGTAGGGCTCCGGCTCGTCCGGCAGGGCGTCGACCGCGTGCTGGTCGATGCCCCGGGCGGCGAGGATGCGGGCCATCCGGTCGAGCACCGAGGGGGCGTCGGCGAGGGTCTGCGGGTCGCGGTGGGTGCGCATCACAGCTCCTCGGCGTAGGCGGTGGCAGCGTCGACGGGGTTGGTCCACGCCTGGTGAGCGGGCACGTTAGGCCGGAATCCCGGCCGCGCCAAACCGGCGCCTCGTACGTTCATGGCGTCGTTGACCAGGCTCGGCAGCCGGGAGGGGTGCCCCTGGATCTCGGCGAATCGCCGCAGCCCGGCCCGGACGTGCTCGACCGCGATGCCCTCGTCCAGCAGGGCCTTGACGACCTTGCCGAGGTGGCCGAGGACGCTGCCCGGCGGGCGCTGAGCGCAGGAGGCGACGTACTCGCCGACGAGCTGGTTGGCCCCGACGACGTCTGCCTCGGGCGCTAGCCGCCCCGTAGGGGAAGACGATCCAGGATCCAAGATCCTGGATCCAGGCGCCGAGGGATCCCGGACGCTTCGGCGAGCCTTCGGAGAGCCTTCGGCGAATGCCGCCTGACCTGTGGCTTTCTTGCTAGGCACAGAGGGATCGTGGCCAGCGGTGGCCTCCGGGGAGACGCTGCTGCCACCCGCTACGGCTGTCGGGCCCGAGGGCTCCTGACTCTGGTCGACAGCTGTGGGAGCACTCGCCGAGACTTCGGCGAACACTCCGGGAGCGCTCGCGTGGTCCTCGGCGAGGTTGCTCGCTGCGGCAGCGAGGGCGGAGCGCTGGATGCACGGGCCCTTGCAGACACCGCACCGTTCCGGCTCGCAGTGCGGGCAGGCCGGAAGGCGGCTGAGCGACGGCTTGTCGATCTTCTGGTGGTTGCGCCAGGTCGGGTAGTGGAAGTACCGGCGACCGTCGCAACCGGTGTACCGGCAGACGGCTCCGGCGGTGGCGAGCTGCTGGAGGTGGTCCTCGACGTCGGCGCGATTGATCTCTTCGCGCATCGGCCAGATGAGGCCGTACACGATCGCCGCGTTGTCGCGGTGGCGGCCGTGGTCGTCGGCGTGGTTGGTCATCCCGAGAAAGGTGACCATGGCCGGGATCGACACCTCGGCCAGTGTCTCGGAGACCCAGGTCTCCGGCTTGACCGATCGGATTCGGGCCATATCAGCGGCCCCGAACCGCGGAGGCCGTGCCGACGTTGAGCTGTCCGGTGCGGAGGTCGAGCGTGTGCGGGCGCGTCCAGTCCGCGTTCGGCCAGGTCCGCAGCACCCACCGGGCGGCCACCTTGGTCGTGGTGCGGCTCAGCGGGAGCTGCTCGCCGTCGGCGTCGATGGCAACCGTGTAAGGGTGGGGCCACTGGCGGCGGGGGTCCGCGAGGCTGACGCTGATGACGACCGCGCCCGGGATCATGTCGGCCAGCTGGACCGCGAGCCGCTGCTGGCTCGGGCTCGTCGCCGGGTAATGGGTTTCCTTGGGCATGGCAAGCATGCGATACTCCGTGGTTCGTAGGAGCGCGCGCAGCGGAGTCTCGTGCAAAGAAGTCCCGCTGCTCGCGTAGTAGTGAATCGGCGCCCCTCGGGTGCGCTGGCCCGGCGTCCAGGAGTTGGTAGCTCCAGGACGCCGGTCTCATTTCCGGCCGTGACTACGGCATCGACCCCCCTCTCGCGCCCCGCCGGCCTTCGCGCCGGGACCAGAACCATAGGGCGATCAGGGCGCACACATCCACCCCGTTTCTCCCCGCTGACCAGCAGAGACGGACTTTGGTGCGCCCTGCGGTCGGCAACAACGTACACCAAAGTACGCGGGAAGAGGAGACTAAAGTGCACCCAAGTTCCCCGCGCGCGCCCGGGACGCACTAGAGTGCGTGTATCGCCGCACCCCGATGGAGCATCGCAGTGGGAGACTTCCAGCACAGACTGAACCACCTGTTCGAGACCGTCCCGAACCCCAAGACCGGGAAGCGGTTCACGAACACGGAGGTGGCCGACCTGACCGCCGCCTGGGCGGCCGAGTCGGGCGATCAGGGCGGGAGTATCAGCGCCAGCTTGATCCAGAAGCTCCGCAGTGGCACGAAGGGCAATCCGACCACGTCGACCCTCAAGGCCTTGGCTGCGGTGTTCAAGGTCCGGGCGAGCTTCTTCATCGACGACGACGAGCCCCCGGCCTCACCAGAGGACGACTCGCCGGCCAGCCAGCAGGACCTGGAGCGGCTCATCAAGGACCAGGACGTCCGCAACCTCGCGCTTCGCGCCGACGGCCTGTCCAAGGAGACCCTCTCAACACTCGCCGGCTTCATCGAGCGCGCCCGCTCCCTAGAGGGGCTCGAGAACGACAAAATGTCAGGCAGCTAAGGGTTCAACCACCACATGATCGTCTAATCTGCGATCAGATCACGCTTCCATAACACGAATCGTCACGGTAAGTCACGGCTCGTCGCTGGCGCATCGACGTCTCCAGATCTGCACCCGTCATGCCTTAACGCTCCGCAGTCTCAGGCTGGCGGAAGTTGCGCCGGTCACATTCAGCCGATCCATCCCTCGCCTATGCTTAACCCCCTGAAACAAGGGGGGCGTGGAGGAATTTAGAACGGGAAAAAGCTGATGCGTAACTGGCGCAGGAAGGGCGGCCAGGATGGCGGAGATAGCGGCGATTTCTCTGCTGTTGCGGCCAGCCTTGATATACCGATCCCGTTCACCATCGAGAAGCTGTGCGAGAACATTGCTTCAAGGCGCGGGCGGCCTATCCACATACACGCGATAGAGCACAAGGGAACGTCCAACAAGGTTCCTTGTGGCGCCTGGATCGCGTTGGAAAATGCGGATCACATCTTCGTTGAAAACGCGACCAGCCCGTTGCACCGATCGCACATCATTCTTCACGAGCTGTGTCACATGCTGCTCGGGCACTCGTGCCTGCCGACGGACGAGCACGAGACACCGGACGACACCGCTGGTCAGCGCCGAAGCCTCGCAGATGTCCTCTCGGTTGAAGAGTGGGCCGGATTCCCGATCAATCGAATCGTCAGCCTGCTCGGCCGCACGAGCTATACGCACGCAGACGAGAAGGAGGCCGAAGGGCTCGCCGGCGTGCTCGCCCGTCGGATCCGCCAATCGGAGGAAGCCGCCCGGCGGCCCGACGACCCCCTGTCGAGCCATCTCCTGAACGCCCTGACCGAGTAAACGAACATGACCGTAATCAATCTGAGCGTCTGCTTCGCCCTGTGGGCGATCACGATCTGGCGCGCCCCAGGAGCTTGGCGAAACAAGCAGAAGCGGTCCCTGTGGGCGGCCTTCTTCGTACTCGCCTTAGAGATGTGCTTCTCCACTGATAACGCTGCCCGGTGGCTGGATGCGACACTCGGGGTCAACAGCTTCTCCGCGTTGCTGAAGCACATGGCGGCGGTTACAGCGGCGGCTTTCGTGCTGGATTTCCTGGCCGCCGCATCGGCCAGCTCGCGACCGAGCACAACAGCAGACGGGTCACGACGACTGCTGCGTGCTGGCGTCGTCGTTCCGGCGATGACGCTCACGGTAATGGTCGTATTGTTCACGATCGCCGAGCGTCCGCACGAGGCCGTAGATCTGCTGACGGCCTATCCCGACGACTCGTTGGTCCTGGCCTACGTTCTCGTCTGGACGACGTACTTCGGGTGGGCCATGCTGACCGCCTCACGGCTCTCGTGGCTCTGGTCCCGCAGGCCAGGTCCGGCGCTGCTTCGCCGGGGGCTGGGACTCATCTGCCTCGGCACGAGCATCGGCATCTTCTACTCGGTACACCGAGCATCGATGCTGTTCTTCGCCCGGTTCGACGTCCAGCCCTTGTCTGCGGACACGGACACGGTGCTGAACGGCCTCTTGGCACTGGTTCCATTGCTTCTGATCTCCGTCGGGAGCACCATGCCGGCGTATCCGAAGGTCCGAGCCGCCCTACTTCACCACCGCTATCTGATCAAGCTGTACCCGCTGTGGGACCACCTCAGTGAGGCCGCCCCGCAGATCCGGTACGGGCACAGACGGCACCGGGTGCGCGACGCCATCGACGTCCGCGACACCCGCGACCGTTTGTACCGACGCACGATCGAGATCCGCGACGCCATGCTCATCCTGAATGGCAGCGCTCCCATGTCAGTCCGGCTCCGCGCGGCAGACCACGTCGAGGATGCTGGTCTCACGGGCTCTGCAGCCACTACGGCCGCCGACGCCTGCTGGCTACGGGCCTCCCGCGAGGCGCGCACTGCAGGACTCGCTCGGACAGCAAATCCCGAGGTGCCCGCCCAGGCCGGGCACGATCTCGACAGCGAGGCTCGACTGCTGCTTGATCTGTCTGACGCCTACTTCTCCGAGCTCGCCATCACGTTCGCCCGACAGCATGTCGAACGGCTCAGCAACTCCCGTTCCACCTTCTCAGGAGCTACCCCGTGACCTTCGCACCGCCCGCCCCGCCGGCCTTCTCGGACTGCACCCCGCCCCAGAAGACCGCCAAGGTCATCACGGATGTCCTCGCTCCGGCCAACCTCGTCATCGTTCTGCTCCTCCTCGTCGGCTGGCACAGCACGCACTCCTGGGCCGGACTCGGCTGGGGACTCCTCGCCGCCCTCTTCTGCGGCGTCATCCCCATCAGCATCGTCCTGCTCGGCGTCAAGCGCGGTGAACTCACCGACAAGCACATCCGGGTCCGGCGCCAGCGAGTCGTCCCGATGGCGCTCAGCCTCATCTCAGTGGCCGCCGGCATCACCCTGCTCTACGTCCTGGACGCTCCCGCCGACGTCTCCGCGCTCGTGGTCGCCATGCTCGTCGGCCTGGTCTCCTCGTTGCTGGTCACCATCGGCTGGCAGATCTCGATCCACAACTCCGTGGCGGGCGGCACCGTCATGATCCTTCTACTGGTCTTCGGCCCCTGGGCAATCCCCACCGCTCTCGGTGCCATCGCCATCGGATGGTCCCGGATCATCCTCAAGGCCCACACCATCCCGCAGATCCTTGCCGGAACAGCCCTGGGCGGCACCGCCGCCCTGACTTTCATCCTTCTGCGCTAGCGATTGCCAGCAGCCTCGCGAGCACTGTCGAAGAGTTCCGCCGGTGTAGGGTTTCTAGCTGCGCTGGTGCGGACTCCGCCGTGGTCGGAACGCATCGAAGTAGTCGGCTCACCCTTGGAGGACAGGTGCCAGCGATCCAGCGGATCACCGCCCGCAACGCCCGGTTCCAGTTGTGGGAGGCCACGCTCACCAACCGGAAGAAGCGGAACCAGCTGGGCGAGTTCCTGGTCCAGGGGGTTCGGCCGATCTCGCTGGCGGTGGAGTACGGCTGGCCGATCCACGCGCTGCTCTACGACGACCGGCGGAAGCTGTCGGCATGGGCGCAGGAGCTGCTCCGGACGACGCGGGCGGAGCGGATCGTGATGGCGCCGGAGCTGCTGGCGGAGCTGGGCGAGAAGGCCGAGGGTGCGCCCGAGGTGATCGCGGTAGTCGGCCTGCCGGCGGACGATCTTGGCCGGATCAAGGTCGGGCCGGACTTTCTCGGGGTCCTCTTCGACCGGCCGACCACGCCGGGCAACATCGGGAGCATCATCCGGTCGGCGGACGCCTTCGGCGCACACGGGATGATCGTCTCCGGCCACGCCGCCGACGTCTACGACCCGAAGGCCGTGCGGGCGACCACAGGCAGCCTGTTCTCGCTGCCGTCCGTCCGCGTGCCGGGGCCGAACGAGGTGATGGCCTGGGTGGAGCAGCAGCGTGCCGCCGGTCGCCCGCTGGTCCTTGTGGGCACGGACGAGAAGGGCGACGCCGATGTCTACGACTTCGATCTGACACAGCCGGTGCTGCTGCTGGTGGGCAATGAAACGACCGGGCTGTCCAGCGCGTGGCGGGAGCTGTGCGACTTCACGGTGAGCATCCCGATGACGGGGGCGGCCAGTTCGTTGAACGCTGCGAACGCCACGACCGCGGTCCTGTACGAGGCTGCCCGGCAGCGGATCGCGGCCGGGAAGCGCTCGCGCTGAACATCGGTCAGGTCCAGATGCCGCCCGCGGCGGCGCGGCGGTAGACCTCCTGGTACTTCGAGGCGATCACGTGGTGGCCCCAGTGCTCGATGGCGGTGAGGCGCAGGTACTCCGGGGCGGGGAGGTTGGCCAGGATCTTGGCGGCCTCTTCCTTGGTAGGCGTCTGCTCGACCGGTAAGACGGTGCCGATGTGCGGGGCGATCTCGGCAAGGCAGCCGTTGTCGCTGGCGATGACCGGGGTGCCGCTGACGGCGGCCTCGGCGACGACGGTGGCCCCGGGCTCGATCCACTCGCCTCCGAAGGGGCCGCCGAACGGCTGGGAGAGGACGAGCAGCGCGCGGGCGGCGGCGAGCAGTTCGGTGCGGTCGCTGCCTCCGACCTCGCCGACGTACTCGGTGGTGCCGGGGAAGTCGGAGAGGATGCCCTGCAGGTAGTCCGGCTCCCACGCGGGTCCGGCAAGTTTCAGCGGGAGGCCGGCGGCTTGGGCGAAGGCGGCGGCGTCCCTGGCGCCCTTGTGGACGGAGACGCGGCCGAGGAACAGCAGGAAGTCCTCCTTCTCCTCCCGGTAGGTGTAGCGGTCGGGGTTGACCGGCAGCCGGATGACCGGCGCGTCCGCGGACCCGGCGGCCCGACGCTGGGCGCGGGAGAGGTAGACGCCGTTCGCCGTGTGGGCGGGCACGCCGTTGAGGTGATGGGTGCGCACGGCGGGCCAGTCGGGTTCGGCGGGCAGCAGCTCGCCGTTGGTGTGGTCGTGCACCACGTCCGGGCCGAACGCGCGGAGCGCGGCCCGGGTGGTGTCGAAGGTGGTGGCGTCGGAGACGGTCAGGCCCGACCTGGCGGTGCTGCCGGGTGCTCCGACGAGGAGGATCTCGTGGCCGGCGGCCAGCAGGGCGTCGATGAGGGTGGCGACCACCCACTGGATGCCGCCGTAGCCCTGCGGCGGGACGGTGATCCACTGGCTGGTGTCCTGCCCGTACCGGTGGGGCGGGTTGAGCATGGCGATCTTCACGAGCGCCTCCGGGGCTGGTCGAGGAGTTCGCGGCCGATGCCAGCCAGCACCGCTGCGGTGTAGAGGACGGCGAGCGCGGCGGGGCGGAGTCCGGGTCCGCCGGAGCGGTTGCGCCCCCACTCCTTGTGCAGCCCGGCGCGGGCGGTGCGGCGGCGGACTTCGCTGCGGCCCTGCCAGTACGCGCGGCGAAGGAGATAACCCGGGTGGAGTCGGTGGGCGGGGATCAGGTGGCGGACCTGTGTGTCGTGGAGAACCGCGGTGGTCGCGCCGAGTTGGGCGAGGCGGCGCACCAGCGTGGTGTCCTCGGCGGAGGCCAGGTTGGTGCCGACCCGGCCCAGGCGGCTGTCGAAGTCGATGCCGAGCAGCCGGGCGTGGTCGCGGTCGAGGGCGAAGCACCCGCCCCAGATGCTGGCGGGCAGCTGCGGGTGGTGGGAGCCGAGGTAGTGCAGCTGCCCGGCGGTCAGCCACCACGGGGTGCGGCGGCCCTGGAGGTCGGCGGTGATCCGGGTGCCGGCCACGTGCGCGCCGCCGGTCAGGGCGGTGCGCAGGTTCTCGACGGCGTCGGTGGTGGGGACGATGTCGTCGTCCACGAACACGACGTACCGGGTGGGGGCTTCCTTCAACGCGAGGTTGCGGCTGTAGGACAGGCCGATCGTGGCCCCGTTGAACAGGACGGTGCGCCGATCGGCGGGCTCGGCGAGCCGCCGCTGGGTGGCGGCGCCCGCGGCGGTGTCCACGACGACCACGAGGTGGTCGGCCGGGCCGAGGACGCCGGAGAGCCGGTCGAGCGCAGTCAGGAGCAGGGCCGGCCGATTGCTGCACACCGCGACGGTGAGGGTGGTGGTCACCGGAGCACCTCCGTGTGGCGCCGGGCCGGGGCGCGGTCGGTGAGCTGTTCGGCCAGCTCGGCGAGGTCGCGGGCGTGGAGGCTGTGGTCGGCGGCGGGGTGCCGGCGGACCTCCAGGCGTTCGGCCCGCACCTCCCGGTACACGGCGACCAGGTCCGGGTCGGTGCCGGGTGGGGCGCTCCAGCCGGTGGGCGGGGTGACGAGCGCGGCGTGGGCGCCGAGGCGCTGGGCGGGGGCGGCGTCGTGGTCGGGCCGGTCGCCGACCATCAGGGTGGTGGCGGGGTTCCATCCGAGCTGCTCGATGGCCCAGCCGAGCAGGCCGGGGTCGGGCTTGGCGATGCCCCCGGTGGTGTCGAGGGCGATGAGGGCCAGGTGCTCGGTGGCTCCGCTGGCGCGCAGGACCTCCTCGCACTCCGGGGGTTGGTTGGCGACCACGCACACCGGCCGGTGCTGGGCGAGGGTGGCGAGCGCGGAGACGGCGCCGGGGACCAGCTGCGCGAGGTCGGCCCAGCGGCGGCGGACGTCGGTCCAGGCGTGCGCGCCGGCCGGGCTGTAGAGGCCGGGGCTGGCGGTGGCACTGGCCCGCTGGAGGTAGAAGCGGCGCATCTCGGCGGTGAAGCGCTCGATCGTCAGGGTCGGGTCGGCTTCGCCGGCCCGCTCCAGGACGCCTTGGAGCCAGGCGAGTTCGAAGGGTTCGTCGTAGTAGAGAACGCCGCCGACGTCGGTGGCGATGGTCGCGATGGCCGGGGCGCTGGTCGTGGGGGGCTTGGTCACGGGGTGTCCGTCCGGGAGGTGGCGGTGGTGTACCACTCGGGCTGGGTGTCGGAGCCGGTTTCGAGGGTGAGCGTGCTGCGCGGGGTGACGGGGCCGTGGGCCTTGGCCCAGGCCGCGGTGGCGGCGAGGCCGTCGGCCAGCGGGGTGTCCTCCCAGTTGCCGAGCAGCATCCGGGCGAGTTCGCTGCTGGTGTAGGCGGCGTGGACTTCCTCGCGGGTGGCGAGGTGGCGGATCGGGTGATCGGGGACGCCCATCGCCTCCCGGACCGCCTGGGCCATCTCCAGGACGGTGCACGGCTGCTGGCTGCCGACGTTGATCACCCGGTTCCAGTGCCGGGAGTTGTCGGCGGCGTCGAGGAAGCACCCGACGATGTCGTGGACGTAGGTGAAGGAGCGGCGCTGGCTGCCGTCGCCGTACACGGTGATCGGCTCGCCGCGCATGATCTGGTTGAGGAAGATCGCCACGGCGTTGCGCAGGGGGTCGCCCATGTTCTGCCGCTCGCCGTAGACGTTGTGCATCCGCAGCGCGGTGAACGGCAGACCCTGCATCTGCGCGGTGATGGCGAGTTCGCGTTCGATGGTGAGCTTGGCGTTGCCGTAGCTGTCGACCGGCTGCGGGTGGTCGTCCTCGCACATCGGGACGCGACCGGTGCCGTAGACGGCGACGGAGGAGGCGTAGGAGAAGTACCGGACGCGGCTGCGCAGGGCGGCGTTGATCATGTGGGCGCTGCCGAGGACGTTGACCTCGTAGTTGTGGGCCTTGACGGCGTGGCTGATGCCCTCGGCGGCGAACGCGGCCAGGTGGAAGACGCTGTCGAAGGCGTGGGAGTCGAACAGGTCGTCCACGGTGGCGCGGTCGGCGATGGAGCCGACCACCATCTGCGCGCCGTTGGGGACGTTCTCCTTCTTGCCGCCGTCGAGGTTGTCCAGGACGACGACCTCGTGTCCGGCGGCGAGAAGGCGGTCGGCGAGGTGGGAGCCGATGAATCCGGCTCCGCCGGTCACCAGGTGAAGGGCCATGCTGCTTCTCCGATCAGGTTGGGTGTTTCAGGAGTTGAGGAGGGCGCGCACCCGGGCGATGTCCTCGGTGGCGAGCGCGACGGCGTTGGGGAGCCGGGTGGCGAGGTGGTCGCGGAGCTTGTCGGCATCGAGGTGGGCGAGGTGTCCGGCTGCGGCCGGGTCGCTGGTGAACACGGCGATGTCGTGGTGGACGTCGCCGGCCGGGACGCCGGGGCCGTAGGTGTCGGCGAGGACGCCGTGGAACTTCGGGGAGTGGCCGAGGGCGACGGCGGGGGTTCCGCTGGACAGGGCACCGATCGAGGCGTGCAGTCGCTCGGAGACGACCAGTTCCGCGCCGCCGAGGACTGCCTTGTAGTCGGCGGCCCCGGTGCCGGCGGCGTCCAGCACGTGCACCGGCACGTCGGGCAGGCGGGCCGCGATCTGCCGGGCCAGGAGGCGGTCGTCGTTGTGCTCGCGGGAGTCGTGGCAGTGCGGGACGAGGACCAGCGGCTGGCGGCGGACGCGCCACAGGGTGTCAGTGAGGCGGGTGAGCGCGTCCAGGTGCTGGGCGTCGGTGATCGGGCTGTAGCGGGTGACGCCCCGGCTCGGGGCCAGGCACACGTACTCCTGGGCGGCGTCGAGGCCGGCGTCGGTGAGCAGGTGCGCGGTGCGGTCGGTGCTGGACGGCCGGAGGAGGAAGGCGGGGTCGGCGGAGAGCAGCACCTGGTCGGCGGGTAAGGCGAGTTCACCGACGAGGTAGGCCAGGGTGGTGGTCTCGCGGACGGTCAGCAGGTCGAGGCGGCCGGCGGTGGCGGTGAACGCGGCCTGCTCGGCCGGGTCGGTGAACGGGCCCACCGACTGGCCGACCATCGCGGTGGGGACGCCGAGATTCTGGGCCCGGTCGAGCACCGCGAGGTAGGAGGTGGAGACGCCGTAGTCGGAGGTGTGCAGGTCGCCCCCGGTGGCCAGGACCAGGTCCGCGTTCCTGAGGAGGCGGGAGGCGCGTTCGCGGCGGTGCTGCTCGGTCTCGACCGGCCGCTGCGTGGCCCAGGAACGGGAGACGACGAACGGGTCCGCGGTGCAGCTGGCACCGCTTCCGGCGAGCGCTGCGGTGTCCAGGTCGGGGGTCTGGGTGAGGACGGTGACCGTGGTGTCCGCCGTGGTGGTCAGCGCGGTGGCCAGCGAGCGGACGAGAGCCTCGACCCCTCGACTCTCGCAGCTGGTGACGCCGGTGATCAGGATGTTGGGCACAGGAGTCTCCCGGGCTAGTGGGTGAAGGCGAGGAGATCGCCCAGGACACGCCGGTAGTTGAAGCTGCGGCGGAGTACGTCCTGGACGCGGCCGAGCTGCTGGCGGTTGGCGGGGCCGTCGCGCAGGAGCCGCGCGAGGTCCTCGGCCGGGTCGCCGCCGAGCAGGAACGGGGCGATCTCCTCGCCGTAGAGGGCGGTGGTGTAGGCGAGTTCGGGCGGCAGGACGGGCATGGTGCCGGCCGCGACGGTCTCGAACATGCGCGGGGTGAGCAGGTGCTGGTGGGCGAGCAGGGGGCGGGCCAGGACCGGAGTGATCTCGGCCTTCGCCATCTGGGTGAGGACCTGGCCGAACGGGACGGGGCCGGTGACCTTGACGCCGCGCTCGGCCAGCCAGCCGGGCCGGTTGGCGGTAGCGGTGAGGTGCTCGGGGTGGGGGTCGCCGCTCCACCAGCGGCCGGCCACCCGCAGGCGGGTCAGCGGCGGCCGGGCCGATCGGGCAGCCTCGACCAGGTCGGCGAGTGCGTCCCAGCGCCACCAGTTCGCGCCGACGTACTGGAGGTCGTAGGTCGCGGCCGGTGCCCGATCCGGCCTGTGCACCGGCTTGGGCATCCCGAAGTACGGGAAGAACTGCGTGCCGTCGGGGAGTTTGCCGAGGCGCGGCTGGAGGATGATGTCGCTCAGCTGCCGGTACAGCTGCTGCCACTGCTGGTGGCCGTACGGTCCGGCGGAGTCGTCGGCGCCGAGTACGGTGTGCTCGCCCCAGTGGGCATCCGGGTCCAGGACGATCCGGCGGCTCCGCGGGAAGCGCTCGCACAGCTCCAGCCGCCGCTCGTCCAGGAACTGCCGGCCCTCGAAGACCAGGACCAGGTGCGTGCCCCAGGCGAGGTCGTCGACGACCGGCAGCAGGCCGGGGACCTGGTCGTCCAGGCGGCACAGCGGCCCGGCGAGGGCGACTTCGCAGTCCAACGCCGGGGCGGCGCGCACGTACTCGGCGACCATGTGCGCCGATCCGGCCTGCCAGTGGAAGTCCCCGGCGAACAGCACCCTGGTCACCGCGCACCCCCGGTACCGCGCAGGAGGCTGCGGTGGGCGCGGCGGCGACGGGCGACGGTCGGGGCAAGTCGCAGCAGCCACCAGGCGGCGGTGGCCGTCTCCGCCCACCCGCGGACCACAGTGGTGTTCCCGCCGACCGAGCGGCCGGCCAGGTCCTGGCGCAGCCACCGCCCGGCCAGGGAGAGGATCGCGGGCCACGTCCAGGTGACGTCGGTGAGCAGGAAGTAGTACCGGTTGCGGCGCATCTGCACCCGCCGGTAGGTGCTCGCGCCGGTTCCGCCGCCGCCGTAGTGCTGGATGCCCAGGTCCAGGTTGAGGGCGACCCGCCAGCCCGCCCAGCGGGTCCGGCGGCACAGGTCGGTCTCCTCGTAGTAGGTGTGGAAGACCCGGTCGAACAGGCCGAGGGCGCGCAGGACCTCGGCCCGCACGAAGAAGGCGGCGCCCTGGACGTAGGCGTGCTCCAGGGTGGCAGGGGCGCGGCCGTGGACGGGGCCGGCCGGGGAGGGCCGGTTCGGGCGGTCGCCCACGAAGCCGTCGGCCTCGCCCAGCTTCAGCGCGAGGCGCGACCACTCGTTGTGCTCGTCCAGGGCGACGGCGTCGCCGTCGCCGGAGGTGTAGGTGTACTGCATGGGGCCGCAGATGCCGTAGGTGGGCCACTGCTCCATGAAGTCGGTCAGCTGGTGGACGAGGTCGGCAGGGGTGCGGGTGTCGGGGTTGACGAGGAACACGTAGTCGGCGCCGTCGGCCAGGGCGGCGCGCATGCCGACGTTGTTGGCGCGGGCGAAGCCGAGGTTGGCCTCGTTCTCGATGATCCGCACCGTGGGGAAGTCGTTGCGGACCAGCGCGGTGCTGCCGTCGGTGGAGGCGTTGTCGACGTACCAGACGGTGAGGTCGAGGTCGGGGGTGTTGCTGGCGAGGAGGGTGGACAGGCAGGCGGTCAGCCAGCGCGCTTCGTTGGTGCCGACCGTGACGGTGGCGACCTTCGGGCGGCGGGGCGCGGGTGCGGTGCTGGTCACGGTGCCTCCGTGGGTGCGGGGACGAATTCGATGACGAGGCTGCGGCGGGCGCGCGCGGTGGGGTTGGGGCGCGATGCGTGGACGGTCCGCACGTCGTGCACGGCCACGTCGCCGGCCTTCGCGCCGACCGTCAGGACGGGCCCGGCGGCTCGGACCTGCTCCACGTCGGCGTCGTCGGCCAGCAGGTGGCTGCCGGGGACGAACTCCAGGGCTCCGTTGGAGGCGTCGGAGTCGTCCAGGAACAGGCTCAGGTTGATGGCGCGGCCGGGTTCGGCGTCGGTGCGGTCGCGGTGCCAGGGGACGGCTGCGGCCACCTGCGGCATCTTGACGATCATGGCGATGACCCGGGCTCGCGCCGGGCCGCCCAGGATGGTCTCGGCGAGGTGGTGCAGCGGACCGGTGGCGAACAGCCCGGCCGCGAGCGGGGCGCCCGGCTGCTGCTCAAGGTTGTGGACGCGGTAGAGCACCGGGGTGCTTTCGCCCTCGCGGGTGAAGTGCCAGAAGTCGTCGCTGCGGTGGCCGTCCTCGAAGGCGGCCACCAGGGCGTCGGCCTCGGTACGCAGTCGCTCCAGCAGCGGATCGGTGACCACGGCCGGGATGACCGTGTACCCGTCCGCCCAGAGCTGGCCGAGGGCGTCGGCGGTCGGCGCGGTCACCGGGTGGCTCCGGCGGCGAGCTGCTCGGTGAACCAGGCGACGGTGGCGGCCAGGCCGTCCTCGATCGCCGTCCGCGGCTCCCACCCGAACATCTCGCGGGCCAGGGTGGTGTCGGGCCTGCGGCGGACCGGGTCGTCCTCGGGCAGGGCGGTGAACTCGACCTCCGCGGCGGAGCCGGTGAGGTCGAGGACCAGGTGGGCGAGGGCCAGCACCGTGCGCTCGTCCTCCGTGCCCAAGTTGACCGGGCCCGGGTGGTCGCTCGCGGCGACCGTCAGCAGCCCGGCCACCGTGTCCTCCACGTAGCACAGCGATCGGCTCTGGTGGCCGTCCCCGGCGACCTGGAGAGGCTGGCCGGCCAGCGCCCGGGTGACGAAGGCCGGCACCGCACGGCCGTCGTCGGTGCGCATCCGCGGACCGAAGGTGTTAAAGATCCGCACGATCGCGGTGTTGGTGCCGAACTCCCGGCGGTACGCGGCGGTGGCGGCCTCCGCGAAGCGCTTGGCCTCGTCGTAGACGCTGCGCGGGCCGATCGGGTTGACGTTGCCCCAGTACGCCTCGGTCTGCGGGTGCTGGTGCGGGTCGCCGTACACCTCGGAGGTGGAGGCCAGGACGAACCGGGCCCCGCGCGCCTTCGCCAGCTCCAGCGCGTTCAGCGTGCCGATGGAGCCGACCGACAGCGTCGGGATCGGGTGGCGCAGGTAGTCCGCCGGGGAGGCCGGGGAGGCGAGATGGAACACCACCTCCACGTCACCCGCGACGGCGAGCTTGTCGTTGACGTCCTGCTCGACCAGCTCGAAGTGCTCGGCGTCGAGCAGGTGCGCGATGTTGTCGCGGCTGCCGGTCAGGAAGTTGTCCACGCAGACCACGGCGGCGCCGTCGCGGATCAGCGCGTCACACAGGTGGGAGCCGATGAAACCGGCTCCGCCGGTCACGACAGCGGTCCTTCGGGGCATGGGGCTCCTCCAGGCTCGGGCACGCCCGACCCGCCCGGCGGCACGAGGGCACGTCGGACTGGAGCGGCGTACGCGGTGAAACGGGTGCGGGCGCGGCTGGCTTGTCACGCCCCGGTGATCAGTGCGAGTGGTCCGTCCGTCGGTGGACGTCATCTCGTCGTGCGGCCGGGTCAGCGTCAGGTCCCTGATGTGGTCCCCGGCCGGCCCCCCGGGGTGCCCAGCCGCAGTTCAGCCAGCCGGGCACCCGTCGGGGGGAGCACTAGCTAACCCCCGATCAACTGCTGGTGAACAGAGCGGGTTTGTCGTCTTCCTGTCGTCTTCTGACCTCAGCCGCCCCGGATGTACCATCAGCGCACAGTGGTGGACCGACTACGGTCCGGTGAACACCTCGGGGGTTGGGAATGGGCCGGTCGACCGGCTTACGCGCACCGGTTCGGCTGGTTCACCCGCTGAGCGTGGTGCGGGAGGAAAAGGGCTGGACCTACCAGGACGTCGTCGACATCGTCGCCAAACCCACCCGCCGGTCGGCCGACCGGCGCAAGGCGTGGAAGTGGGAGCACTGGGGCGTCGAACCGGACGCGGAGAGCCAAGCAGCCCTCGCCGCCGAACTCGGCGTTCCGATGAGGGAAGTGCACCGGCTCGGCTGGCCCGGCTGGCTGCCGGACGGCGGTCCGGTCCGCACCGGTTTCCCCTGGACCCGTGCGGGGACGCTCCAGTCGTTGGACGACACCCTGGAGCACGCCATGCTCGACCGACGCGGATTCATGAAGCTCGGCGGCGAGGCCCTGACCGCGCTCGCCGGCCAGTGGCTCACCCGAGCCCCCGAGCCGGTGGCCGCAGCGCTCGCCGGAGGCCGCATCGACACCCAGCTAGTCGCGGACCTGGAGGACGGCCTTCCCCGGCTCCGACGCCTGGAGGCCCGTCTCGGCGGACCGTGCGCCCGCCAGCTCCTGGACGCCGAACTCGACACGGTCACCGGCATCCTCAAGGAGGCGTCCTACTCCGACAAGGTCGGCCAGCGACTGCTCCGCCTCGGCGCCGAGCTCGCCCGCCTCGCCGGGTGGTCCTCCTTCGACGCCGGCCTCCACGCCGCAGCACAGCGGTACTGGGCCAGCGGCCTGCGCGCCGCTCACGCCGCCACCGACCGCGCGCTGGGCGCCAACATCATCAAGTCGCTCAGCCTCCAGTGCTACGACCACGGCCTGTTCGCTGACTCGCTCTCGCTCGCGGAAGCCGCCGTCGAGGGCGCAGGCAAGGTGACCCCCCGGACCCTGGCCATGCTGCTGCTACGGCAGGCCCGCGCGGCAGCGGCCTGCGGAGACCCCGCCGAGTGCGACCGCCTGCTGTCCGCAGCCGAGACGCAGATGGCCCGCGCCGACAGCAGCGACGAAGATCCCGACTGGACCAGCTACTTCGACGTCGCCGAGTTCCACGCCCAGACCGCCACTTGCCACGCCGACCTCCGCCGACCGCGACTCGCCCAGCAGCACTACGGCACCGCCTTGGGCCTCATGCCAGCCGCCAAGCGCCGCGACCTGGCCACTTACACCATCCAGAACGCCCGGACGCACACCGTGCTCGGCGACGCCGACCACGCCGTCCACCTCCTGGAGAAGGCCATCCCGATGATCACCGCTGCACCATCACACCGGAACGCCGCCCGCGCTGTCGCCGCACGCGCCGAACTCCCGTTCACCGCCAAGGACCCGAAAGTCCAGCGCCTCGATCAACTGCTCGCCACACTGGTCGCATGACCACACAACCCGTCTCCCGCGTCGCCCTCGTCTCCGGCGGAAACCGCGGTCTCGGCCTCGCCATCGCCACCCGCCTCGCCGAACAGGGCATGCAGGTCGTCCTCGGCGTACGTGACCGTCTCGCCGGCCGGGAGGCGGCGGAAGCTCTCGGCCGCAAGGGTCTGTTCGTCCATTCCCACGACCTCGACGTCACCGACCCGGCCAGCGTCGCCCGCTGCATCGCCGACGTCGCCGCGCCGCTCGGACGCCTGGACGTCTTGGTCAACAACGCCGCTGTCGCCGTCGACCGCGGCCAAGCCGCTGCCGCGCCGGACTTCGAGCGAGTCCGGGCCACCCTGGACACAAACCTCCTCGGTGCCTGGCGGCTCGCCGCCGCAGCAGCTCAGGAGATGCGGAAGAACGGCTACGGCCGCATCGTCAACATCACCAGCCACCTCGGCTCACAGAGCAACATGGGCACCGGGAACGTGAGTTATCGGATTTCCAAGGCCGGCCTCAACGCCCTCACCCAGATCCTCGCCGCCGAACTCGACGGCACCGGCATCCTCGTCAACGCCGCATCCCCCGGCCGCATGGCAACCCGCATGGCCTACGGCGAGACCGACCGCACCCCCGAAGACGCCGCCGACACACCGGTGTGGCTCGCCACCCTCCCCGACGACGGCCCCACCGGTGGACTCTTCTACGAGCGCAAGCCTCTCGACTGGTGAGCGGCGCCCGCCAACTCCTCTCGGCCGCCGGAGTCACACCCGCGTAACCCCAGAAGCCGTTCGCCCTGCCGGCCCGCGTCACCCAGCCTTCCTCATCTGACGGTCGATCGGCTGGGCAAGGGAGTGAGGCCGCGCTTCGCGGGCTCCAGATAACTATTCCCGACCATGTGGAGGTTGTTCCGATGCCCGAGAAGGTCTGCAAGGAGAAGGTGCTCGTCTACGTCGTGCGCGACGGGCGGCTGCTGGTGTTCCGGCACACCGACTACTCCTATGAGGAGGTCGGCATCCAGGTCCCGGCCGGCAGCATCCGCCCTGGGGAGACTCCGGAGGCCGCCGCGCTGCGGGAGGCCCGGGAGGAGACCGGCCTGTCCGACTTCAAGATCGTGCGCAAGCTCGGTGAGACCGAGTACGACATCAGCCCGTACCGGTTCGAGATCCAGCACCGGCACGTCTTCCACCTGGAGCTCACCGAGCCCACCCCGGAGCGGTGGTCCTCCCAGGAGGATCACGACGGCGAGCAGGAACCGACCCACTTCGAGTGCTTCTGGATTCCGCTGGAGGCCGCGCACATTCTCCAGTCCGGCCAAGGCGCCCTGCTGGGACGCCTGTCCGACTGATCCCGACCGGCCGCGGCAGCCACGAGGGGAAGCCGCTCGTCTGGTGACACACTCGGACGGCCGTCACGAATCCTGAAGCGCATGGATCAGCTGCTCGGCCTCGGCGTGGGCCGGTGCCATCCGGGGGTCGTCCGAGTCGGCGTGCGGCCCTGCGATCTTCGCCAGCACGAACAGGCGCATCACCATGCCATCCCAGCTCTCAAGGTCCGCCCGACGCTCGTGGCGTACGCGGTCCGCGAGCGCCGGGACGGCGAGGGAGGCGGCATACAGCGACGCCGAGTCGAGTCCTCGTGGGGCCATTCCCCAGTCTTCCCAGTCGAACATGCAGAACTCGCCAGGGCCGGTGACGTTCGCCCAGTTCAGGTCGGCGTGAGCAGGACACCACTGGTCCACCCGAGTTTCGTGCACTCCGGGGAAGGCCGCCTTGATCGTGTCGTCGACCAGCTGCTGCGTGATCCGTTCCGTATCCGGGGCCGCCAACCGAGCCGTTCGGTGAACGGCCAGCGCTTCCAGCGAGGCGTTCAGCGAGCGCCACCAATCGTCCGGCAGCTCCGGGTCGACGGTCACCACCGCGGCCCCGACCGGGATCTCGAGCAGCAGCGAGGACTCGTCCACGTGCCAGATCGCCCCGTCGTCCGGGTCCTGCCACGTCGCCGACCCGTACCAACGTGGCATCGCCACGCCGGCCAATACCGCTGCAGCTTCGAATCCGTCCCAGCCCTGTTCCCGTGCCCGCGCCCAGGGGCGGCGTTCGACCCGGATCCAGCTGCCGCGGTCGGTGCCGGCTCCGACCGTCCGGCGCTTCCGCACCACGCTGCGCCGGTCCAACCTAGTACCGAGGCGCTGCTCCACCTGGTCCAGGATTTGATCTATGGGATCCTGCCGAAGGTCCAAGGCTCACCCGGTTACTTCGGGTGCGGCGTCCTGCGGAGGAGTGACTCCGGTCAGTTCGCGGGCGCGGTCGGCGAGCGGGCCAGCGAGAAGCGGATACCAACCTCGGGCCACGGCCTGGAGCATCTCGGCGAGGGCCGTTAGCTCGCCGATGCGCCCGGCCGGGGTGGCGAGAACGGCGGCGAAGTCCTGCCGGATTCGGGCGGCAACGGCTGGAACGCGAAGGCTGTTGGCGTGGAGCATTCCGGCGTCGAAGCCGATCGGAACCAGGCCCCAGCGCTCCCAGTCGAGGATGGTCAGGGTGGGACCGTTGAGGTTGGCCCAGTGGAAGTCGCCGTGGCCAGTGACCCGCTCGACTGTCCGAGGGGCCGGGACACCGAGGTACTGGGGGAACGCGCGCTCGATCCATGCGTCACGGACGGTGGTCCGCATGCCCTGGGCGGTGGCCAGGCTCTCGACCGCGCTCCGGAGGCTGCGCCACCAGGAGTCGGGCAGGCCGGGATCAGTGGCCAGGTCGGGATGGTCGGAAACCACCGGGTCAGTGACGTAGTCGAGGAGGTCGGCCTGGTACCCGTGCCCGCCTCCCGTCCAGTCGAGTACACCGCGGAGCCGGGGTCGGGGCACGTCCTCGGGAACGAGGGCATCAGCGCCAGTAATGCCGTGGCCTCGCTTACGAGTGCTGCTCGGGGAGGTGGAAGCGACCCGCAACCAGAGCGTGCCGGCGCGGCGTCCGATCGTGCTGCCTGCGAAGCCCCAGGCGGGGCGTCCGGTACAGGTCACTCCCAGGTGCGCGGCTGCGGTGGCGTGCGCGTCTTCCATGCGGGTGCGTGTGGGTTCGTCAGGTAACTGCATGGATCGTGCTCCTGAGCCTTGCCAGATGCTCGCGGAGGGGCTTCTCCAGGTCGAGGTGGTCTCCGCGGGTGGTGGACTGTAGCAATTCGGTGATCACCACGAGCTGAGCGAAACGGCCACTTTCCGAGTCCAGCGTGCGGCTGAAGCGGTGACGGATCTCGGCGGCCGTTTCAGGTACCAGCAGGCTGTAGGCGTGGAGGAGGGCGATGTCGTAGCCGGCGGGCGCGATACCCCAGCCTTCCCAGTCGAGGATCGCGAGCTTGGGGGAGGTGAGATTGGCCCAGTGCAGATCGCCGTGGGCGGTGCTCCAGGCCGGAACGCTGGTGTCGACCGGGAATCCGAGGAACTGCGGCATCGCCCGGTCCAGGTAGTGCTGGCGAACCGCGACGCGGTCGGTCGGGACCTCGGAGATGGCGTCGAGCGCTGCCCCGAGTTCCTCCCACCATGCGTCGCCCAGATCGGGGGCCTTCCGCAGCACCGGCTCGGACGGCGCGATGACCGGGGCGTCGACACGTTCGTACAGCTCGGCGAGGTAGCCGTGGCTGCTGTCCGTCCAGGTCCGCCGCTCGCGCAGCCGAGGGCGAGGAACCGCCGAAGGCATGCTCCGCTCTGCCTCCAGCGGCCCCTCCCAGAGCTTGCCTCCGGCCTTGCCCTCCGGGGCCGCCACCAGACGCAGCCAAGCGTCGCCGGCTGCGGAGGTCACCGGACGGCTGAGAGTGCGGCCTTGCCAGCCCCACGTCTCGTGGCCCTCAGCCGGTTCCACGTTCAGCATCGCGGCAGCAGCCGCATGCATCTCGCGCATCCGGTCGGCGATGGTGGGCTCAGGTTCCGAGTACATCGACGACCCTTCGCAGAACGTCTGGCGGCAGCGGCGGCCTGCCGACGGCGGCGGCGGCCTGTGCCCAGTGTTCCGTGTTGTTGGTCGACAGCAGTACTCGGTTCACTCCTGGGGCGGACGCGGCGACTGCCAGCGCGGCCTGGGCCGCGCCGGCTCCGGGCCAGATCAGGGCGGCCAGTTCTGAGTGGATCATGTCCGGGACCTCGCCGCCGTGGAGCGGAGCGGAGGCGAATACCTGGATTCCCGCCTCCTGGGCGTCGACCAAGACCCCGTACCCGTCGAGTGCTTGCGCGATAGGCGCGAGGTGGACCACCGACACGGGCAGTTGCACCGCTCGAAAGCGGTGCTGCCGGCCGCCGACCCTGGTGGCGGTTTCGAGCAGCGTCGGCAGGTCGAAGGTCTTCCTGGCGAACCCCGTCCACGTGGAGATCCCGTAGCCAGGGATGCCGTGCCGATCGCATGCTGCCTCAAGGGTGGCGAACGCCTGGTAGAGCCGATCGCCGAGATCCGTATCAACGAGGCCGTGCTCGGGATTGTGGAGGAAGACCAGGTCGGGAGCGCGCCCGAGCGCGTGCCGGCTACGGGCGACCTGCCAAGCAATGTAGGCCGAGGAGAGAGAGTGCCCGCGCTCGGCTTCTTCGGCGGACAGGGCCCCCGCGCGAACGCCGTCGTGCATGGCGCCCGCCGGGATGTAGCCGACCTTCGTGGAGACCTTGAGGGCTGGCAGCTCCGAGAGGGCGGTGGAGAGCAGCGTCTCCGCAAGGCCACCCGCGTAGTTCGGGGCGGTGTCCACCCAGGCTGCGCCCTGTGCCACAGCCATCCGTACGGCAGCCGGAACGTCGCGGCACCGATAGGTTCCGAGCGCCAGTTCGGCAGTCATGCACTCCCGCCGATCACTGCGGCTTGGCCGTCGACGAGCTCGGCCACGACGCTGGCGGCCTGCTCGATGCTGATCTCTGCGGCCTGGGCGAGATCGCCGAGCCTGTGCCGAGAACGGTCGGCGAGCAGCTCGAGCATCGGCTGGGCTCGCGACGAGAAGGTCCATTCCTCGCCGCCTGCGGTCAGCCGCGTTCCTCCGTCGGGCGCGGTGGACAGTACGTGGCGCGTGGTCACCAGGTGCACGAGGAGATCCGGGTCCGCAGGCACAACAGCGACGTGCGGCAGCGACGGCGCGAGCCTCGCACGCTCGTTGGCGTCGCGCGCCTCGGTGAACCGCGCGAGCAGATCGTCGCTCGCCAGCTCCGCCGCGATGAGCTTGCCGATGCTGCCGAGGAACGCACGCTGCTCGTCGGGCGTGCCGAAGCGCGGCACGTCCGCCCGGACCGCTTCGTCGGCCCGAAGGATCTCTGACAGCCAGGAGATCAGGTCAGCGCCCGTGGTGCTCTGAAGTCCGCAGGTGACGTGGAGTGAGTGCTGGCCTTCCGAGGCTGCGACTGCGTGCCACCAGCCTCGGGGCAGGTACAGCACGTCGCCGGCGGTGAGCACCAGGTCCGCAATCGGTTCCTCTTCCGGCGGTTGCGGGACGTCGACATCCCGGTGCATCGGTGCGGCCCTGGTCGGCCCATAGATGCGCCAGCGCTTGGCACCGTCGAGCTGGACGACCACGACGTCGTGGTCGTCCCAGTGAACTCCGAACCCCTCGGTGCCGGTCCAGGACGCATACAGATTGGTCTGAACGCCCGTGCGCAACCACTCTTCGAGCTGGCCGGCCAGAAAACCTACACCCGGGTGCAACTCATCGACGGCGTCGAGAACGAGCGTGGCCCCCTCCGCGAGTCGCTTGTGCAGTTCGGTCGGCTGCAGCTGATGCCAGACGGTGCTGCGGCGGGTGACGATAGGGCGAGAGTAGGTGTGGACGGGCAACTGCTCACCGTTGGCTGCGAGCCGGAAGCGCGGAGCTTCCAGGCGGTGGTGGGTCAGGATGCCGTTGAGGTCGTCCCAGCTCATCAGCCCTGCGAATGACGCGGCGTCGCCGCGTACGACCTTGAAGCTGCGGCCGAGCGTCTGGGCGAGGAAGTGTTCCCCGCCCAGACGCTCCGCCACCGAGAAGAGGTCGGTGGCCATGGTCAGCGGTCAGTCGTTGGTGTCGGTACGGCCGGTGGAGCCGCCGTCGGAGGGCTGCTCGTCGCGCGAGCGCGCCGCGGCGACCTTCGTCCGGGAGACGAGCAGGCCGTCGTCCTCAACGGCCTTCGTGGTGTTCTCCATGTGTTTGCCCTCTCATCCTCGCTACGCCGGGCTTTCCGGCAAGCACCAGAGAACCGCTGCGCGCCGCGCACGAACAGAGCAGAATTGGTGCACTGATGGGGCGTCCGTGCGGCAAACGTGCCGCTGACAAGGCAACTTGACGGATGAGAATACCGCGCGTCGAGGGGTGGGCGATGGTGGTGCGGCGTGAGCGGTTCATCGCGCTTCGCGTGAACTCGGGCTTCACGCAAGAGTCCTTGGCGGAGGCCATGGGCGTCGATCGCTCGACCGTTGGCCGGTGGGAGCGGGGCGGAACCACCCCCCAGCCGTGGCAAATGGCGAAACTGTGCCGGCTGCTAAGGGTCGAGCGGGACGAACTCTCCACTGCCCTGCGGGCCTCGCCGGTCACTCCATCGGCTGGCGTGGCTGCGGGTTTGAGCAGCCAAGCCGACCGGAATCAGCGCCCCAAAGGCGACACGCTGCCCCCCGGATCGGCCGGTGCGACGGTCGGGGACGCCACGATGCCCCGTATGGACGGAGGGGTTCGGGTCGGCTGCCGAACCGCCGACGGGAGGATCATCTTCGTCACCATGCCGCGTCAGGCCCTGGCGCAGGGCGTTTCCGCCATCTCCGGAGTAACCCGCCTATCTGGGCTCGCAGTACCCGAGGTCCAGGCGCAGCCGCCGACACCCACGCTGGAGCTGCACCCCGTCGAGAGTCTGCGCTCGCTCCGTAGGTCCCTAGTCGAGTGCGACAACGTCCTCGGGCCGCGCGAGGTCGTCGCCACGGCGCAGGAACACATCCAGCTCATTCAGCAGCTCCGGCGAGACGCCGCCGGCCATGACAGGCAGGCTCTGCTTCAGGTCCTCGCGGAGTACGCGGAGTTCTGCAGTTGGCTGCATCACGATGGGGGCGACCACCGCGCCGCCCAGTACTGGGCCGACCGGGCAACGGACTGGGCGAGCGCCTGCGGCGACCACGACCTGACCGCCTACATCACCGCCAGGAAGGCTCAGCTGGCGGGCGACATGAAGGAGTCGGTCGACGCCGTCGATCTCGCCGACTATGCCCAGCGCCTCGCCCGGCCCGGCAGTCGGCTGAGCGCCATGGGCGCGGTCTATGGCGCACACGGGCATGCGCTTCTCGGCGACGAGCTCACCGCTCAGCACACCTTCGACCGCGCTCTCGCGCTGGTCGCCGAACCTTCCGAGGCACCGATCGGTCGCGGCAGATGGCTCGATGTCGCGTACGTGGAAGCCCAGCGTGCCCGATCGCTGTCGCTGCTAGGGCGCCATCACGAGGCGGTTGCAGGCTTCGAGCAAGCGCTCCGCTCCCTGCCACCCAACTTCCGCCGCGACCGCGGTGTCTACCTCGCCCGCTCTGCCATCTCCCAGGTCGTCGCCAGCAGCCCCGAACAGGCAGCCGCGACCGGCGAGGCGGCGCTCGCCGTCGCTGTCACCACCGGTTCCGCAAGGATCTTCACCGAACTGGCCACCCTCGACGGCCTCCTGCAACGATGCCGGGGCGCCACTGAAGTCGACCGGTTCCGCGATGCCCTCGACAGCCATCTACTCCATGAAGTCTGATCACCAAATGCGCCCTGCGCCACCGAGAGAACGGACCATTATGTCCACCCGCCCCTTCGTCTTGCTTAGCGTCGCGACCTCCGTCGATGGTCACATCGACGACGCCACGCCTGACCGTCTCCTGCTGTCGAACCCGGCCGACTTCGACCGCGTCGACCAGGTCCGGGCCGACTCCGACGCCATCCTCATCGGCGGCAACACCCTGCGCAGCGACAACCCCCGGCTGCTCGTGAACAGCGAGCAGCGCCGCGCCGCCCGCGTCGCCGCCGGCAAGCCCGAGTACCCGCTCAAGGTGACGATCAGCGCCAGCGGCGACCTGAGCCGCGACCTCAAGTTCTGGCACTTCGGTGGCGAGAAGGTCGTTTACACCACCGACTCCGCCGCTGCCAAGCTCCGCGAAGAACTCGACGGCCTGGCCGATGTCGTCAGCACCGGTGACAGCGTCGATTTCGGAGCGCTGCTCGACGACCTCGCTACCCGCGGCGTCGAACGCCTCATGGTCGAGGGCGGCGGCCAGATCCACACCCAGTTCCTCTCCCAGGGCCTGGCCGACGAGATCCAGCTTGCCGTCGCGCCGCTCGTCGTCGGCGATGCTGCCGCACCTCGCTTCCTCCACCCCGCGAACTACCCCGGTGGAAGCACCCGCCGAATGCGCCTGCTCGGTACGGAGGCAGTCGGCGATGTGGTCCTCCTGCGCTACGCACCCAAGGAGGAGTCGGCCTGAGTAGGCCGGGCCGGTGGTCAGCCGCAGCATTTGCTACCACCGGCCCGCCGGGTTTGATCACCTCGACGCGCGCGCAGTCACCGCGCGCTGTTCATCTGCGTTCTGCTCGACGCTTGGCGAGAGCCGGAATCGCAGCGATCTTCTCCTCCGGGAGGTCCTCCCACCGGATGTGGGCGGCAGTGCGCGGCCCGGGGCATGCGATCACCTCTTCGGGTGTCACGATCAGGTCGACTCTGACGTCGTGAGCCTGCGTCGGCACCACGTCTACCACCTGGAGGCGGTGCACTGTGGTGACGATCACCGTCGTCTCCGTGATCAGCCCGGCCTCGGTCAGGAGGGCAGCCTCGATGTCCGAGTATCCGGCGCCCTTGCCGATCCGGGCTCCGGTCAGGTCAACAGCCACACTCCCCAGAACCACGACGTCGACCGGTGCCAGCTCGTCGACGTCCACGGGGCTGGTGAGCGTCGGCACCTTGCTCCGGTCCGCGGCCACGGCGGGGGGAACACTGAGGCGCGCGGGGTCCAGGACATAGAACGGCGCCTCTGCCGCCAGTCGGGGAACGGCCATGTAGACCACCTTCCGCTGTTCCAAGGCGAGGGCACGGACAGGCTCCTGTGCCGTATCCGGCACCACCTTGATGATCTTGGCTGAGCGCCAGGCAGGCAGGTCGGCGAGGCGACGGGCTGCCGCCTCGGCGCCGTGAAAGGCCGGGATCCTGCCGTGCGCTGTGTCGTCCTCGACCGCCGACGCGGCGTCCAGTGCCGCCCAGACGCGCTCGCGCAGTTCGGCCTTGTCTTGCTCCCGGCTCAACGTCACGGGTGCATCGTCTCCTTCGGTCAGGGCGCCGCCATCAGGGACAGCAGCCGGTCCTGGAGGTCCAGGACCTGGACCTCCCGTCGCCAGGGTTTCAGCTCCCGGGCAGCTGCGAACACCAGGTTCATTCCTCCGCCGCCCCGGGTCTGTTCGAGTTCGTCAACGGCTTGGTCCAGAACTTCGAGAGCGCCGTCGACCTGCCGCTGCCGGATGAGGGAGAGGGCCAGGTTTCCCAGCACGATCGTCCGTGACTTCTGCCGATGACCCAGGCTCCTGGCGACGGCCTCCAGCTCGCCCTGTGCGCGGCGGAGCTGGCCGAGTTCGAGGTAGCACGAACCGGCGAGGCGACCGACCTGGTCCGGCGAGACGAGGTCGGTGGCGGGATCAGCGTCGAGGTGCGCCAGGTTGTCTTGGGCGAGACCGATGCTCCGCTCGCATTCAGCTCGGTCGCCCAGCATGGCGTGTGCCTCGCCGGCATGCAGGAGTGCCAGGCTCGCCAGTGCCGGGCTGACCGGTGCTGCTCGTCTCGCTGCCGCCTCGGCGAGCGCGAGACCGGTCGAGGCGTCCTTGGTGCCGTACAGGTCGACAAAGCTCGACCGTAGGAGAGCATGGCTCTCCAGAGCTGGGTCCTGCAAGCGTCGGGCAATCGCGGCGGCCTGGGAGTAGTACTTCCGGGCGCCGCCGTGGTCGCGTCGCTGCGAGGCGTCCCACACAAGCTTCCCCATCAGGGTGCTCGTCTCGGCCTGGAGCGTCAGCACGTCCCGCTGCTGGGGGCCGGCTCGGAACTGACGTGCCAGGTGATCAAGACGGGCGAAGTGCTGACCGGCCTCGGCGAGCAGGGTGGACGAGGGGACTCGGTCGTACCGCCGCTCAAGGTCCAAGTACACGATGCGCAGTTCATCGGGCGACGACCCATTGAGGGTGCTGGCCTGAGTCTCCGGCCGACGGTCGTACAGTCGCCCGTCGAAAAGCGCTTCGAGCTCCGCGGCACTGCGTCCGACCGTCCTGGCGAGCAGCGGAATCTGCCAGGGTTGCGGAGTCGACTTGCCGGCTTCCCACCGGTGCACGGTCGAGCGGTCGACGCCGAGCCGCTCAGCCAGCTTGTCCTGGGTGAAGCCCGCCGCCCGACGCCACTGCGCAAGCAGCCCGGCCCGCTTCATCGTGCTCCCCTGAACTTTGAGTTCCAGAAAGGCCGCAGCTCACGGCCCAAGTTCCCGCATGGATGCCACCGGGTGCAACAAATCTGCCCTGTTGTGGCGCTGTTGTCTGCTGTTCCGTATGACCTGCACGCAACATTGCCATCCCGGCTCGCCCCCGGCCGACGGACAGGGGTCGAACGAACACGCCCGCACCTCGCTCTCCTTCGACGGCACTGATAACCGCAGTGTCCGGGCTAGAGGGAAGCCAAGCCACCAACCTGAGTTCCGCATACCGCTGAGGCATGTCCGTGCCCGTAGAGACGGACACGGCGCTGGCCATCACGTCAGCATCCGTGATCCGCAACGGAGAGCTGCCACTGGATAGATCACGAAGGGGGAAGAGGTCATGGCATCGGCACCCACTGCTGGTTCGGATCAGCTCGTGCAGCACCCCGCTGGGCACGACGGAGAACTGCGAGCTGCGGTCGAGGAGCTGCGCCACGGCCGGTGGTATTCGGCAAGGGCCCTTCTCGCCCACTCCTGGGGTGACCCAGGAGTGTGGGCGACTCGAACACAGGTCCTCGGCGCGGTGGCTGGCCACAACGACGTCCTGCGCCACTGGGGCGCCGAGGAACCCACCGCGTTCGGCCTGACGACGCTGCATACTCGCGTGGCCGTCGATAAGGCTCTGCTGGCCGGCCAACGGCAGCCGGACTCGCGCGACGCCGTGACGCTCGAAGGCGGTGCCCGGCAGTGGTGCTGGCTGGCGGCTTCGGTGCTCGGGGGCGATCCCGTGCCGTGGCTCGGACTGCTCACCCTCGCGCAGCTCGACCTTGGACAGGCGCGGCTCGAACACAGGGTTCCGGCTCCGGACAAGATGCTCCCGCCCGGTCCATGGGGGCTGTTCGACCAGGCCCGCCGGACCGACCCGTGGGGCCGGGAAGCGTTCCACCGGATGCTCCGCTTCTGGCTGGCCCGTAACGAAGTAGGACCGGCGACCGAGTTCCTCGCCACCTACCTGCCCAGCGCACCAGGCGGTTCCGCCCTCCACGCGCTACCGCTGTACCTGTACGTCGACCGCTACCGCCGCGCCGAGCGCAAGGAGGCCGTCCAGATGCAGTGGACGGACGACGAGACGGTCCGCGACACGGTGCTACGTGCCTTCGGCCACTGGCAGGCCGCCCGCGAACGGGGCACTCGGTGGCCGGTTACGGATGAGAGCCACCTCGCCCATGCGCTCTGGGCCAGTCGCCAACGCCGGGAGGCCGCCGAGGTCTTCGCCGCGATGGCTCCGTTCATCTCCGTGCAGCCCTGGCAGAACCTGGCGGACCGACCCAGCGAGCTGCTGCGGCAGGCAATGGCCCAGTCCTACGCCGCCGCCGGCTGACCGCCGCCGACCAGTCTTCCGCCCGGCGCAGTGCCGGGCCAACTACCCGACTTCCCCTGGGAGTTTCGCCATGTCATGGCCTCAGCGCACCGCGTCCGGACCCGAGGACCAGCATCTTCGGTCACTGGGCTACGAGCCCGAACTCGTCCGCCGGATGGGCGGGTTCGGCAACTTCGCCGTCTCCTTCTCGGTGATCAGCGTCCTGTCCGGATGCATGACCCTGTTCGGGTTCGGGCTGGTGACCGGCGGCCCGGCCGTGATGATGTGGGGCTGGGTAGCCGTCGGCCTGGCCGTGCTGCTGGTCGGCGCAGCGCTCGCCGAGGTCACCAGCGCCTACCCCACCTCCGGCGGCCTCTACTACATGGCCCAGCGGCTCGGCGGTCCGCGGTGGGGCTGGACGACCGGCTGGTTGAACCTGCTCGGGTTGTTGGGCGGGATCGCCGGCATCGACTACGGTGCCGCCAGCTTCATCGCCGCGTTCGCCGGCCTGCAGTGGGGGGTCGCCCCGACGCCGGGCCTTATCCTGACGATCTTCGCGGGCGTCCTGGTGCTGCACGCCCTGCTGAACGTCGTCGGGGTCCGCGTCGTGAGCCTGCTCAACAGCGTCTCGGTGTGGTGGCACCTGCTGGGGGTCGCCCTGATCGTCGCCGTGCTCACCGTCGTCCCCTCCCACCACCAGTCCCTGTCCTGGGTGTTCACGCACTTCGAGAACGGAACCGGCTGGACGAACCCCCTCTACGTCTCGGCAATCGGTCTGCTGCTGGGCGGCTACACGTTCTGCGGCTACGACGCCTCCGCGCACCTGTCGGAGGAGACGAAGGACGCCAGGGTCGCCGCGCCGCGCGGCATCGTCCGCTCGATCTACGTCTCCCTGCTGGCGGGGTTCGTGCTGCTGGCCGGCCTGCTGTTCGCCGTCCAGGACTACGCCGGCGTGTCCGGCGCCGCCGTGCCGCCAGCCCAGATCTTCCTGGACGCGGTCGGGACGACCGGCGCGAAGCTGCTGCTGCTCGTCGTGATCGGGGCCCAGCTGTTCTGCGGCAGCGCGGAGACCACCGCCGCAAGCCGGATGATCTACGCCTTCTCGCGGGACGGTGCGCTGCCCGGATCGGCGACGTGGCGCCGGGTCTCGGCCAACGGCGTGCCGGTGCCCGCCGTGTGGCTGGCGGTGTCGGTCGCCTTCGTCCTGGCCGTCCCGTCGCTCTGGTCTCCGGTCGCCTACGGCGCGGTCACGGCCGTGAACGTCATCGGGATGAACCCCTCCTACATCATCCCCGTCTACCTGCGGCTGCGGCAGGGCAGCCGGTTCGTCCCCGGGCCGTGGAACCTGGGGCGGTGGAGCAGGCCGATCGGGATCGCCGCCGTGGTGTGGGTGGTGATCCTGACGGTGCTGGTGTGCCTGCCGCAGCGCGCCCCCGTGACCATCGAGACGTTCAACTACGCGCCCATCACCCTCGCGGTGGTCCTCGTGCTGGCGTGGGCGTGGTGGAAGCTGGCTGGCAACAAGTTCTCCGTGCCGGTGGTGGAGGACCCTCACCTGGCCCGGGTCGAGGCGCAGATCGTATGAGGGCGACGATGCGGGCCGCCCGCTCCCGCGCGGCCAAGCCCCCGACGACGGCGCTCTCGCCGACCGGTCCGCTGGAGCATCTGGTCTCGGCCTTCGGCATCGACACGGTGCTGCTGGCGACAGTCGACGTGCAGGGCCGGCTCAAGGGCAAGGAGTACGACGCAACCCGGCTGGTGGAGCGGCTACGGTCGGGGGCGCTGTCCCCGGAGATGTGCGGCTACGTGCTCGGGACCGACCTCGACATGACCCCGGCGGTCAGCGGGCCGTTCTCCTGGCAGTCCGGGTTCGGTGATATCGCTCTGCTGCCCGACACCCGGCGGGCCCGGCTGCTGCCGTGGCTGCCGGGCACCGCGCTGGTGTTCGCCGAGCCGATCAGCGGTGGGTGGCCGCACCCGCTGGCTCCGGGCACGGTGCTGGCCGAGTATCTGCACCGGCTCGCCGGGACCGGTGTGGTGCCGGCGGTGGGGATCGAGACGGAGTTCGTGCTCTACGAGGGCACCGCCCTGGACGCGGCGGCGGCCGGCTGGCGCGGTCTTCGCCCCGCGGTCTGGGACAACCGTGACTACGCGCTCGATCAGCCGCCCACGGTGCGGGAGTTCGGACGCCGGCTCCGCCAGGTCCTGGCCGCCGCCGGCCTGCCGGTCGAGGCCGTCAAGGGTGAAGGTGCGCCCGGTCAGATCGAGGTGACCTTCCCGTACGGGGCGGCGGTGGCGGCGTGCGAGCAGCACGTGCTGTTCAAGCACGCCGCGAAGACGGTCGCCGAGGACGCCGGGTTGACGGCGTCGTTCATGGCCGCCCCGTCCACCGGCGTCGGCAGCGGCCTGCATCTGCACGTGTCGCTGGCCGACTTCGATGACCGGCCGGTGCTGGCCGCCGACCCGCAGGACGGAACCGAGCTGTCGGAGCTGGGCGAGCAGGCGGTGGCCGGGCTGCTGACGGTGCTGCCCGAGGTCGCGCCGATGTGGGCGCCGTACGTGAACAGCTACAAGCGCCTGCAGCCGCACTCCTTCGCACCGGCCCGGCTCGCCTGGGGCCGGGACAACCGGACGTGCGCGGTACGGGTGGTCGGCCACGGCCGCAGCCTGCGGCTGGAGGTACGGCTGCCGGGCGCGGACGCCAACCCGATGCTGGCCCTGGCCGCGGTGTTCGCCGGCATCCGGCACGGCATCGAGGCCGGGCTCAAGCCCCCGCCGCCCACCGGCGGCGACGCCTACGAGCAGCGTGGCGTGCCGCTGGTGCCGCAGTCGCTGGAGGAGGCCGTCGCCGTGTTCGAGGCCAGCGCGCTGGCCGGTGAGCTGCTGGAGGAACGGGTGGTTGCGCACCTGGCCCGGATCGCCCGCATGGACGTGGACCACCACGCCCGTGTGGTCACCGACGCCGAGGTCGCGCGCGGTCTCGTTCAGGCATGAGCCCCGGGCCGGTCGCGGGTCGAATCCCCCTCCCCGCGCCCGGTCCGGACCCAACCCCCACACCACGCTTCCCTGTTGGAGAACCTCATGGACACCACCACCCGACCCGAGACCGTTGTCGGCACCCACCCGCTTCCGGTCGTGCCCGGTCTGTTGGCGGCCGTGCACCTGGTCGACGTCGCCGCCCCCGGCATGGAGGGCCTGGCCCGCTGGTTGGCCGAGGCCGGGGCCGACGTCACCGGCAGCATCCGCGAGACCGACCAGCGCAACCCCGTCGTCGCCGCTCTCGAAGCGGCGGGGGTGCGGGTCCTCGTCGGGTTCGACGCCGGGCACGTGCGCACCGACCGTACGGCGGTGGTGTGGTCGGGCGTCGTCGCCGGGCCGCACCCCGAGCTGGACCGCGCCCAGGTGCTGCGGCTGCCCATCCTCGGGCGTGCCCTCGCGCTCAAGGCCATCTCCGTCCAGGCCGCCTCCGGGGCGGTGGCCGTGGCGGGCAGTCACAGCACCGCGACTGCGGCAGCCGCCCTCGCGCACGTCCTCGACGACGGGCAGACGGGCTGGGTGCTGACCGCCCCGGCCCGCGACGGGGCCGCCGGGCACGCTGGCGGCGGCGGCCGGATCGTCGTGGACCTGTGCCCGGACGCCGGCACCCACGAGGCCGCTCCGCCCGGCGCATGGCAGCACCGCCCCGCCCCGCACTTCCTGCACAGCGAGCCCAAGTTCGCCGCCGCGCTGATCCTCGCCACCAGTGCCAACGCCCCGCACTTCGAGGACAACATCGCCGGGCTCGACTCGGCCGAACGGCTCGCCCGTAACGCGAGCGTAGTCGTCCTGCCGACCTGGGACACCAGCGTGGCGAACCTGCGCGAACGCCTCGGCGACCGTCCAGTGCCCGGCCAGCGGGTGGTCACCGTCGGCACCGACCCCGCCTCCACCGTCTGGATCATGACACCGCGCTGGACCGGCGAGGACTTCCGCGTCGTCCTGCGCTACCAGGAGGCGGACCACGCCTTCGTCCTCCCGGTGGCTGGCCGCCACCACGCGCTGGCGGTGTGCGCGGCCATCGCCACCGCCCTGGTGCTCGGCGAGGACCCGCAGGCCGTCGCCGAGCGCGCCGCCTCCTTCCGCGGGGTGGAGCGCTCGCTGTCCACGGTCGGTTCGCATCGCGGCATCGCGGTGGTCGACTCCCGGGCACGGCACCCGCGCGAGGTCGCCCAGGACGTGGAAGCCGCCCGGATGCTCACCGACGGCTCCCTCCTCGTCGTCCTGGAGCCGGACGGCATCGCCCGCACCAGCGAGCACGCGGCCGAACTCGGTGCAGCGCTCAAGGGCGTGGACCACGCGCTGCTGCTGCCGGTCAGCACCACGCTGGTCCAGCACACCGTGCCCGACCCGCTGGACGTCGTAGCGCAGGCCGCCCGCCGCATGCTCGGCGACGGCAAGGTCCAGCGCGCCCGCTCGGGACCGTGCGAGCCCGGCCCCGAGCAGCGCATCGGCGAGCTGGCCGCCGAGGGCGACCTGGTGCTGGTCGTCGGCACCGGGCAGGCCGAGCGGTTCGGAGCCCGTTTGCTGTTCCACCTGGCGGCACCGGCTGCGCCGATCCCGCAGCACCTGTGAGCCGCCCGAACCGCCCTGTTGGAGAAGCCGCCGTGCCCACCGCCCCCTCGCCCGCCCTCGCCGCCGCCGAGCGTCGGCTGATCGTCCTGGCCGCCGCCGGAGCCAGCTTCGAACAGATCGCCGCCGACCCCGAGACGCGGCTGGCCCCTGACGGGGTCCGCAGCGCGATCGAGGCGGTCCTCGTCACGACCGGCACCCGCACCGTGCTCCAGCTCGCGGGCTGGGCCACCGCCCACCGGATCGTCACCCAGCCCGTGCACCCCAGCGGGGCACTGACCATCAAGCCCTCCCTCGCCCCGCGGCTGTCGCAGATCCTCCGCGGCTGGGCGGGCGGTCGCAGCACCCCGGAGCTGACCGCCGACTTCGGCATCTCCCCGACGACGATGCGCACCTACACCAAGACCCTCCTCGCCACGTTGAACGTCGACTCCCAACCCCAGGCCGTCGTCGTCGGGGTCCTCGCCGAGCTGGTGCTGTTGAGCGACATCGACCCCACGTGGCCGGCCGAACCGCTCGCCCGCGCCGCCGAGACGAAGAGCGCGGCACCGTGAGCGCCCGGCCGAAACCCGGGCGGATCACCCTCGCCGTGCTGTGCTTCCTGCTCGGCGTCCTCGTCGGCGGCTGCGCGATCTACCTGCTGAAGCACCTCGCAGAGATCGGCCAGCCCATCTACCTCGGCATCTTCGCCGCAGCCGCCCTGACCACCCTCGGCGTCGCCGACCGCCTGGTCAACCACCGCGCACCCCCGCAGGACTCCCGCCCATCCGGCACCCGCCGCACCGGCTGAGCTTCACCCCGCTCCACCCCATGGCGGCCGTTCGGGCCAGGGCCGCACCCCTTCGACCACAGAGAGCCGATGTCCTCGCCACCCGTCCACGACCGGGGCACCGCCCCCGGCAGTGCCTTCACCACCGCGTCCCTGCGCTACATCGAGGCCCCGGAGCCGTACGAGCCAGACGCTCTGCCGTCGGTGTTCCTCGCCGGGGCGACCGTCGGCTGCCCGGACTGGCAGTCGGAGGCGGTCGAGTTACTGGCCAGCGCCGGCTTCGAGGGCACCGTCCTCAATCCCCGCCCCTCCCGCAACCGGGCCACCGACCCCTACGCCGCGTGGGCGCCGTTCGGTTGGCAGGACCGCAACATCCGCCGCACCAGCGCCGTCCTGTTCTGGAACCCGATCGGCCATGTGCGCGTGCACGACTGCTACGAGGCCGGCCTGTTCTCCCCGTACGGCGGGACGGTGGTCGTCGGCTGCGATCCGGCCGACCCCGTCCAGCAGGCCAACCGCGTCCTGCTCTCCAACCTCATGCCGTGGCTGCCCGTCGCGGACACGCTCGCCGACACCGTCGCCGCCGTCCTCACCGCGCTCTCCACCCCGACCACCGTCCGCGGCTGACCACCACCCCTCCCACCCACGTCAGGACCTCCATGCTCCGCGCCCCTGCTCCGTTCCGGATCGAGGACCTCGCCCTCCTCGGCAACACGCGCTCCGCTGCCCTGGTCCGCCCGGACGGCGCCATCAACTGGGCCTGTATGCCCGACTTCGACTCCCCGGCCGTCTTCGCCTCGATGCTCGGCGGCGAGGAGCACGGCTTCTGGCGCGTCGGCCCGGCCGTCTACGACGGCTCCCCGCCACCGGCCGCCGACCGCCGCCAGTACCTGGGCGACACCATCGTCCTGCGCCAGGAGTGGGACACCGACACCGGCACTCTCGCGATCACCGACTTCATGCCCGCCCCCACGGTCACCGACGACGCCGAACCGCAGATCATCCGGATCGTCGAGTGCGTCAGCGGCGTGGTGCGCGTCGCCTCCGTCTTCCGCCCCCGCACCGACTACGGCGCCACGCTGCCGACCATCCAGCGCTTCAACCACGGCACCCCGCGCCTGTCGGCGACCACCTACCCGCACTCGTACTGGCTCGACGGCCCCTCCCACACCGTCAACCGCGACGGGGTGTGCCGGGCTGACCTCTCCCTCCACGCTCACCAGAGCGTCACGCTCTCACTCACCTGGAAGCCCTCCAACAGGCCAGCGCCCATCCCACCGGACGCCTTCGCCGAACTGGACGCGACCGTGGAGTACTGGGACCAGTGGGCGCGCGGGTGCACCTACCGCGGCCCCTACCGCGATGCCGTGGTGCGCTCCGCCCTCACCCTCAAGGCCATGTGCCACCCGGGCGGCGGCATCGTAGCCGCGCCCACCACCTCCCTGCCCGAGCAACTCGGCGGCGAGCGGCAGTGGGACTACCGGTTCGTGTGGCTGCGCGACAGCGCGCTGACCATCGCCGCCCTGGTCCGGCTCGGACAACTGGAGGAGGCCCGGCGCTGGCGGAGCTGGCTCATCGACACGGTCACCCCCGTGCGCCTCCAGCCGATCTACCGCCTCAACGGCGACACCGACCTCGACGAGGAAGTCCTGGACCACCTCGACGGGTACGAAGGCTCCCGGCCGGTGCGGACCGGCAACGGCGCCGCCGGCCAGCTCCAGGTCGACGTCTTCGGCGAACTCGCCGACACCCTGCTGCTCGCCGAGGACGCGGGCCTGCCGGCAGACCCGCAGGTCGACGCCCTGCTCCTCGCCCTGACCGCGCAGGTGGAGCTGCGCTGGCGCGAGCCGGACGAGGGCATCTGGGAAATCCGGGGCGCGGCACGGCACTTCACCCACTCCAAGGTCATGTGCTGGGTCGCCGTGGACCGCACCCTCCGGCTGCTGGAGCGCCGCCCCGACGCCGACCCGGCTGTCCTGGTCCGCCTCGCCGAGCTGCGCGAGGAGATCCACCACGACGTCTGCGCCCACGGCGTCGACGAGCGTGGGGTGTTCACCCAGTACTACGGCGGCGAGGACCTCGACGCCTCCCTGCTGCTCATCTCCCAGGTCGGTTTCCTGCCCGCCGACGACAAGCGCGTCATCGCCACCACCCAGGCCATCCAGCACCACCTCACCGAGTACGGCCTGGTGCTGCGCTACGCCACCCGCGAGGAGCCCGGCGCCAACGTGGATGGCCTCGCCGGCCATGAGGGCGCCTTCCTCGCCTGCTCGTTCTGGCTCGCCGAGGGTCTCGCCGCCATCGGCCACCACGGCCAGGCCACCGGGCTGTTCGACCGGATCCTGGCTCTACGCAGCGGCCTCGGCCTGCTCGCCGAGGAGTACGACCCCCTCGCGCAACGCCAGCTCGGGAACTACCCGCAGGCGTTCTCGCACTGGGCCCTGGCCGATGCCGCCGTCCGACTCTGGCCCCGGGCGGCCCGGTTCCACCCGCCACGCCCTCGCGCCGCCGTCGAGCAGGCGGCGCCGGCCGCCGTGGTCGCGTAGTGGGCGGGGGCGAGGTGCGCAGGACGACTGACGGCTCAGGGGTGGGGGTCGCCGCCCGAGCCGGGCACATCACCGCAGGCGTGCCTCTCCACCCGGGTCCGCCCTCGGCACTGGCGCCGGTTCCGCGCCAACTCGCTTCCATTCCAGCGGTGTTCACCGGGCGGGAGGAGTCCCTGCTGTCCATAGGCGCCGTTCTCGGCCAGGCGTCGGCGGCGGACGGGTGCGCGCCCGTCGTGGTGATCACCGGCTCGGACGGTGTCGGCAAGCGGACCCTGGCAACGAAGCTGGGCCACCAGGTCACGGACCGGTACCCGGACGGCCAGCTGGTGGCCCGGCTTCGCGCCGACGCCCCGGGCGGCCCCGCCACGGTGTCCGAGGTCGCGCGGTCACTGCTGCGCTCGCTCGGCCTCGGCGAGCACGCCCCGCTGCCCTGGGCCGAGCAGGACCTGATCGGCCTGTGGCGCAGCGAGACCGCCCGGCGGCGCCTGTTGGTGGTGCTGGAGGACGCTGCCGATGCCGGGCAGGTGCTGCCGCTCGTTCCGGCCACGCCGGGCTGCCTGCTCGTGGTCACCAGCCGCGAGCCGCTGCCGGCGCTGCTTGCCCACGGCGCCGTCCACCACCACCTCGAACCGCTCGCGGCCGAGCACGGTCTGCAGCTGCTGTCGCGGATCGTCGGCGAGGAACGCACCAGGCGCGACCCGGCCGGGGCAGCGGCCCTTGTCGCCTTCCACGGCGGGATGCCACTGGCGATCGTGCTCGCCGCCGCCGAACTCGTCCTCCAGCCGGACCTGCCGCTGAGCGCCGGCCTACCCGCACCCTCCCCGTCAGGCACGACCCGATCGGACAACCCCGTGCGCGACGCCGTCGACACCGCCCTCGCCCACCTGTCCCCGCGGGAGGCCGGCTTCCTGCAGCGGCTCGCTCTCGTCCCGGCTCCCGACCTCGACCTCGCCTCCAGCGCCGCCGCGACCGGCACCACCCGCGACCAAGCCACGGTGCTCCTCACCGAGCTGGCCGCCCGGGGGCTGCTCGACACCGCCCACCGCGCAGCCGTCCGCGGCGACCTCTACACGCTGCCCCCCGTCGTCCGCTCTGCCGCCATCGGCGTCGGAGCACCGGCCAGGCTCGCCGCCGCCGAAGCCACCGCCGGCTACCTCACCCACCTTCTCCAGGCCACCCGCGCCTGCGCCCAGCTCCTAACTCCGCACCACCGCGCCCTGCCCCGACCGTCGCTGCTCGGGCACCCGGTGGAGCCGCTCCGGTTCACCAACCGGCACGAGGCCCTCGCCTGGCTGGAGGCCATCGCCCCCGCCGTCGGAGCGGCCATGATCACCGCCGTCTCCTGCGACGACCCGGCGGTTGCCTGCGCGCTCGCCTCCGACCTCTGGCCCCTCTTCCACTACCACCGCGACGTCACGATGTGGATCATCGTGTACGAGGCCGGGCTGCGGGCCGCACTGCGCCGGGGCGACCCTGTAGCGATCCGCGAAATGTCCTCCATCCTCGCCCTGGGCCTGGTCGCCGCCGAACGCTACTCCGAGGCCGCCACCCACTACTCCCGAGCCGCAGCCCTGGCACGAGCCGCAGGCGACCGCGCCGGCGTCGCCCAGTACACCAGCGGGATCGGGGCGGCCCTCCACGACGCCGGGCTCAACGACGAGGCCCAGGTCTTCCTCGGAGACGCTCTCGGCCTCTACGCCGACCTCAACGACCGCAGGGGCGCGGGACTCGCCGGAATGCTCCTCGGCTCCGCCGCCGCCCGCCAGGGGAACACCGACTTCGCCCTCCCCGTCCTGCGCACGGCCCGAGCCGATCTCACCGCCCTCCAGCCGCCCGACCCGCTCGACGCCGCCAGCGCGCTGGCCTACCTCGGCGAGGGCTACTCCCTCTCGGACCAGCACGATCTCGCCGTCGCCACACTCCTTCAGGCCCGGCGCGAGTTCGCCGACACCGGCCACCGCCACTGGACCGCCCGCACCACCGAGTTCCTCGGCCAGGCCGCCGAGCGCGCCGGACAGCCCGACGTCGCCCTCGGCTGGTACACGGCCAGCCTCAACCAGTACACGGCCCTCACCAGCACCAGGGACGTCAAGCGTCTCGACGACCGCATCGCGGCGGTGCTCGTCTCGTGACAACTGTCGCCACTATCAGCCTGTTGTGCGCCGGCCTCTGCCCAGCGGAGGAATCGAAATGACCCGGGCTCGCCGGGAACCGCCATATCGGCGGAGTACTTGATCGGGCCACTCGAACAGGGACAGGATCCTCACCTATGGAACAGATCTGGCAAACGGTCAACTCCCTTGCAATCAGGCTTGATTCACATGATGACCGCAGTGACGAGCAGCGGTGGACGGTGCAGGCCCTCAAGTTGCAGGAGGAGGCGGGGGAGGTCGCGGAAGCGGTCATCGGGGCGCTCGGTGTCAACCCGCGCAAGGGTTTCTCGCACGACTGGGACGACGTGCGCCGGGAGACCTGCGACGTGGCGCTGTCCGCCCTGGTGATGCTCGCCCGGATGGGCGGCGATGCCCGCAGCTTCTTCGAGGACCACCTGCGCTCGGTGGCCGCCCGCGACATCGAGGAGCCCGCTCAGTGATCGACTTCGGCGTACTCACCGAACTCGCCTTCCGCGAGGGCATCGAGCGGATCGGCGTCGGCGTCGTGGTGCGCGACGGCTCGGGCCGGGTCCTGATGATCCGCCGGTCCCCGCACGACGTCCTGCCGGGCCTGTGGGAGTACCCGGGCGGCGGCCGGGAGGACGGCGAGGCGGTGCCCGCCGGCGCGGCCCGCGAACTCGCTGAGGAGACCGGGCTCACCGGCCTGGCCCTGGAGTACGTGCGGCACCTGGACTTCACCAACCAGCGCGGGCGGCGCGTACGGCAGTTCGTCTTCACCGGCGTCGTGCCGGACGGCACCGAGGTCGCCCTCTCCAGGGACCACGACAGCCACCAGTGGGCGCACCCGGACTCGCTGCCGCCGACCAGCGACAGGCAACGCGCGGTGATCGAGTGGCTCACCCGGCGCCTGAGCATCCCGGGCTGGCGGCCGGTCGGCGGATACGTCACCACCATCGCCCGGCCCAGCACCTACGGCTGCCTCTTGGTCACCGACCCGCAGGGCCGCGTCCTGGGGATGCGCTCGACCATCAACCCGGCCGTGTGGAACTTCCCCGGCGGCAACGTCGAGCACGGCGAGACGCCCTTCACCACCGCCCTGCGCGAGGCCGAGGAGGAGCTGGGCCTCGACCTCGCCGCCGAGAACCCCGAGGTGATCACCCGGCGGCGCCTGGTCGCCGTCATCCACGAGCAGGCCGGCACCGAGTACCCCGTACCGGTCTGCGGCTACGTCTTCGACGGCGGCGTCCTCACCGAGGAGCAGCAGGCCCGGATCCGCCTCGATCCGGCTGAGCACACCGAATGGCGGTTCGAGAGCGCCCACGACTGGGGCGCTCTCATGGAACCGGCCCGCTACCAGCGGCTCCTGCAGATCATGCGCGCCCAGCGCTGCGGCCAGACGCTCTACCTGGAACGCCCCGGACCGCCCGACGACTTCGAGGGGATCATGGCGTTCGTCACCGACCGACAGGGGCGGCTGCTGATGCACCACCGCGATCACAACCCGGGCATCGCCTGGCCCGGCCACTGGACGCCGATCGGTGGCTGGCGCGAGGGCGAGGAGAGCCCGCAGGAGGCCGCCGCCCGCGAAGTCCTGGAAGAGGCCGGGATCGAGGTCACCGGTCTGCGGCCGGTCCCCGGCCCGCACCACGAACTCGTCCACCCGCTCACCCGCGTCCTGCACGCCGACTGGGACGGAGACGAGAGCGAACTGCGGCTCGGCGACGAGGGCCTGGCCGTACGCATGGTCCCCCTCGACGAGATCCCCTCGCTGACTGTCCCGCCCTACCTGCGGCACTACCTGCCCTTCCTCAGCACGGCGGCCAACCCGCCCGCCGGGAGCAGCTCGTGACCCGGCTCGGCGGCACCGGCCGCCCGGCAACCGGCGTGCCCGATGCGGAGCCGCCGACCCTGATCGTCGGTGTCCATCTCGTCCTGCTCGACGAGGGCTTGGTGCTGCTCGGCCGGCGCCGCAATACCGGCTACGCGAACGGCTTGTGGCACGTTCCCGCCGGGCACATGCAGCCCGGGGAGACGGTCACCCGGTCGATGACGCGCGAGGCCGAGGAGGAACTCGGCATCCTCATCGCCGAGGAGGACCTCACCCTCGTCCACACCCTGCACCACCTCGACGCCGACGACGGCCGCAGCCGCCTCCAGCTCTTCTTCCGCCCCACCTGCTACGGCGGCCAGCTCCGCAACGCGGAGCCGCACAAGTGCGCGGAGCTGCGCTGGTGGCCGCTCGACCGGCTGCCGGACGACATCGTTCCCTACACCGCGCACGCCCTCGGCGAGATCACCCGCGGCAAGGCCCTGTCCGCCGTCGGCTGGCCGGCATGACCACGCCCCGCCTGCCGCGGGACGCCGACCGACTGCTGCGCGAGGCGGCAGGTCCGTACGAGCTGCTGGGCGTGCGCTCCCACGACCGCGCCGGGTTCCCGAGCGTCTGGGAGGTCGTCGACGAACGCGGGCGCCGCCTGTTCGCCAAGCGCCACAAGAACACGCTCATGCACGAACGGGAGACCGCCGCCTACCGTCTGCTCGCCCCGGCCCTCGGCGCAGGCCAGGCCCCGTCCCTGCTGGCCGCCGACGCCCCCTCGCTGCTCGTCGTCACCACCGCCCTGCCCGGCACCCCCGTCATCAGCACCGCCCTCTCCGCCGCCGAGGAGCAGGAGGTGTACCGGCAGGCCGGGCCGCTCCTGGCCACGATCCACGCGCAGCCGACGGCCGACGCGCCCGTCGGCGAGTACCTGCCCTGGGCTCAGGAACGCGAACGGGCGCTCGCCCGTGCCCGCGACGCCCGTCTGTCGAACGAGGACGTCGAGGTCCTTGCCGAGGCCACCCGTGCCGAACCCCCGCCCACCGCGCTCGCATACTGCCACGGCGACTTCGGCCCCCGGAACTGGATCGTGCGCCGCGACGGCGGCCGGCTGACGCTTGGGGTGATCGACTTCGAACGCAGCCACGTCGAAGCCCCGGCCCGCCACGACCTGATGCGGGTCACGCTCCAGCTCACACCCCACCGCTCCGACCTGCGTTCCGCGTTCACCGCAGGCTACGGCCGCGAACTCACGCCGCAGGAGCGGGCGGCGTGCCGGGCGTGGGCCGCGATCGACTGCCCCGCCGCCCTGCGCTGGGCCCTGGACCACCACCGCGACGAGGAGGTCCTCGGCTACGCCCGAACCGTCCTGGACCTGCTGCGCGACCCGAACCCCGTTGCATAAACACCCCTTCACCCTCTACCGGTTGGAGCATCCGTGCAGTCACTGCGTCAGGCCGTATGCGTCATCGTCCACGACGAGAAGGCGGGAAAGGTCGCCTGCGTCCACTACGCCAACGACTCCTGGTCCAAGGTGCCCGCCTGGACCGTCCCCGGTGGCAAGGCCGAGGAGGGCGAGCGCCTCGACGAGGCCGCGGCCCGCGAGCTGCGCGAGGAGGCGGGCCTGGTCGTCGCCCCGGCGGAGCTGCGGCTGGTCCACACCATCCAGGTCAAGGCCGGGTGGGACGGCAAGGGCCCGTTCCTGCTCTCGGTCTTCGCCGCGACGTCCTGGAGCGGCGAGTTGACGAACACCGAGCCGGACAAGCACCTCGCCGTCGTCTGGGTGGACGCCGACACGCTGCCGACCCCGATGTTCCCCACCTCGCACGCCGCGCTCACCGCCTATCTCTCCGGCGACGGGCGGGGGTTCTCCACCTACGGCTGGGACGCCTCGGAGGACCTGCGCGCCCTTGTCGGGGCCTGAGATGGCCGGCCGTCACCGCCGCCCGCTCACGGGGGAGCAGACGGTTCTGCCGGCGGACGTCGACCTGCGGCTGCTCGCAATCACCGAGAGCCGCACCGTCACCGAGGAGGGCGTCGCCGCGCTGCCCGGCGGACGGCACCCCTACGCCTACCGCACGCTCTACCGGCCCGACGGCAGCGTGGACCGGCTGCTGGAACGCCTGGCCCCCGGCCCGCTCTCTCCGCCCGGGAACGAGTAACACCCACCCCGCAGCAGTGTCCGCACAGTTGAGGAGAACGCTTGAAGAACCGACCGACCGATCCGACCGCGCCCGTGACCGACGAAGGCGTCTCCGCCAGCGAGCAGCTGCTGTTCGGCGGGCCGATGCGCTACGACTACGGCTGGGCCAAGCACGAGATGGCCAGCGGGGAGGTGACGTTCTGGGCAGTGGCCCGGCAGATGCCCCGCTTCCTGCGTCTGGCCGGGCGGATGGCGTGGCAGGCCGACCGCCGGGCCCTGATCGCGCTGGTCGGTGCCGAGGTGCTGCGCGGGCTTGCAGCGGCTGCCGCGCTGATCGCCACCAACCGTGCCCTGTCGGCGATCCTGGCGCCCGGGGAGGTCGGGCAGGTTCTGCGCGCCGCGCTCCCGGCGGTCGTCACCGTCGGCGTGCTTGCCGCGCTCTCCTCGGTCCTGTCGGCGCTCTCCACCTGGGCTGGCGGCCGGCTGGAGCCGGCGGTCTTCCGCCGGGCCACCGTCGAGTTCCTGGGCATCGTCAGCCGCTCCGAGCTGGAGGCCATCGAGGACCCCGAGTTCCTTGCGGAGGTCGACAGCGCCCGGTGGGGCGCGATGTCACTGCAGAACATCATCGGCCAGGCCACCTCCGTCCTCACCGCTGGCCTCTCCCTCGTCTCCGCCGCCGGCGTGCTGTCCGTCCTCCACCCGGCGCTGCTGCCGATGCTGGTACTGATCACCGCGCCGCGCGGCTGGGGAGCGGTGCTCACCGCCCGCCGCCAGTACGCCTCCACCCGGGCCTGGCTCCAGCACTCCCGCGCCAGCAGTGCGCTGGCGGACATGATGATCCGCCCCTACTCGGCGGCCGAGCAGCGCGTCCACGCCAGCGGCCCCTTCCTGCTCCACCACTACGAGCAGATGGCCGCCTCCGCCGAACAGGAGCAAGCCCGCCTCGCCGGAGCCCGCGCCCGCACGGACCTGGTCACCGCCGCCCTCGCCGGTCTCGCCACCACCGGCGCCTTCGCCCTGCTCGGATGGCTCGTCGTGGACGGCTCCATCCCGCTCGCCGCCGCCGGCACCGCCGTCGTCGCCCTCCGAACCGGCTCCGCGAGCATCGGCGGCCTCGTCTCCCAGGTCAACCGCCTCTACGAGGAGAGCCTGTTCGTCCGCGACCTCGACCAGCTGCGCCGCGACGGCCACCGCCGGGCGATCCCCACCGGCGGGACGCCTCTGCCGGAACGCCCGGAGACGATCACGGTCGAAGAGGTGACGTTCAGCTACCCCGGCCGCGAGGTCCCGGCGCTCGACAAGGTCAGCCTGACCGTCCCGCGGGGGAAGGTCATCGCGTTGGTCGGCTCGAACGGCTCGGGCAAGTCCACGCTGGCCAACATCCTGTGCGGCGTCTACCAGCCTCATCAGGGCCGAGTGTTGTGGGACGGCGTCGACACCGCCCTCGCCGACCGGCACCAGCAGTTCCGCAGCGTCGCCCTGCTCGCGCAGAACTTCCAGCGGTGGATCTTCACCCTGCGGGCCAACCTGATGCTCGGCCGGCCCGAGGTCCCCCTCGGCCAGGAGCACCTGGACGCCGCCGCCGACTACGCCGACCTCCAGCCGGTGATCGACGAGCTGCCCCGCGGGTGGAAGACCCTGCTGGCCAAGGGCTTCGAGGGCGGCGTCCAGCTGTCCGGCGGCCAGTGGCAGAAGGTCGCCCTGGCCCGTACCCGCCTGCGCCTGACCACCCCCGACCAGGACAACCGGCTTCCGGCGCTGGTCGTCGTCGACGAGCCCACCTCCGCCCTCGACCCGCAGGCCGAAGTCGCCGCGTTCGAGCAGATCCGCCACCTCACCGACCTCGGCGTCACCGTCGTCCTGATCACACACCGCCTCGGCGCCACCGCCAAGGCCGACCACATCTTCGTCCTGGACCACGGCCGGCTCATCGAGGAAGGCACGCACGCCGACCTCATGGCCCGCCAGCCCGCGACCCACTACCGCGAGGGGTACCTGCTCCAGGCCCGCCAGTACGACACCACCGTCCCCGCTCAGACACGCGGCCGGGACGGCGCCGACACCCACTGATCCGATCCGGGTGCCGGCCAAGCCAGCCGGCACCCGCTTGACCTGGAGGTGCTGATGGAACCGCTGCTGGGCCACGGCCGTCCGCGGGCGCCGGGGAGCTGCCCCGCGCGGGCTGGCAGGCCGAGGCCCTGCCGGTGCTGCGGGCGCTGGCGGCCGACGAGCCCGCCGTGCAGAAGCTGGAGGTGGCCGGGTCTGCGGCCGGGGACGGCCGGGCGCTCGACATCTGGTCCGACTTGGACGTGCTAGTCACCATCGACGGCGACCTGGCACCGGTTGCCGAACGCCTCGTGCTGGCGGTGCCCGCCGCTCTCGGGCCCCTGTACGCGAGCAGCCACTCGGGGGACGGCCGGGAGGCCGGGGTGGGGGGCGGTGACCATCTGATGGTGACCACCGCCCTCTGGTCAGGTTGCACCTACTGCGCCCTCACGCGCAGAGCCTGTGCTCCTTCGCAGGTTCAGTCGTCAGCGGGACGGAACCCGTCTGACGTTCCATGCCCAGCAGCTTCAGAAGCTCTGACGTCACCACCCGGTAGGTGCTGCCCAACCGCAGAACGCGGACCGGGTACTCCCCCGCCTTCGCCAGTCCGTAACCGGTGGAGCGGCCGATTCCGAGCGCCCGGTTGGCCGTGTCGAGGTCGATGGCCACCGGAAGTGCGAGCAGTTCGTCGGCGGTCATGCCACCAGAGGAAGGTGCAGTCATGACGCTCTCCTAGTCGATGTTCGTGCTGGTGTGACGCGAAACGTTGTATCACGGAGTTGCAGCAGCACTTTCTCTGGCCATAAAGTGCATGCATGACCTCAGACTCTTGGCCAGCGGCGTTCACCGCCCAGGTCGTGCGCTCCCTACGTGAGGCACGAAAGGCAGCCGGCCTCACCATGGCGGCCGTCGCGGAGGGCTGCGCCGAACGCGGCCTCCCGGACATCACCGACCAGACGATCAAGAACCTGGAATCGGGCCGACGAACGAGTATCACGCTCACGGATTTCCTGGTCCTGGCGGACGTGCTCGGCGCGCCGCCGATCACCCTGCTGTTCCCTCTGGGGACAGCCGAGACGGTCGATCCGCTACCCAATCGTGGGGTGTCCACCTGGGACGCGCTCGCCTGGTTCACCGGGGAAACGCCGATCGCAGACCCGGCGCCGCCGGGAAGCGCTCGCGAAGTGCTGGACACCTTCCGGGCTCACGCGGACCTCGTCGCCGCAGCCAGAGCATCCGCCACCCTCGCGACAGACCGGCGGCGGGCGGCCAGCACTACAACGGCCCCGGATCGCAAGGCGGCCCTTCTGGGGCTGGCCGCCGGTTATGAGGAGTACGCGGACGCTGACCGCAAGGAGCTGGCCTCCTTCCGGCAGCGGATGCGTGAGCGGGGTCTCGTCCCGCCCGCACTCCCCGACGGCCTCACGGTCGCCGACCAGGCCGAGGACGAATCACCGTAGAGGACCGCACGTGAAGAACGGAACCGTCTCCCGACGGTGCGCCTGCCGGAACCCGGAAACCGGCAAGCCGTACGGCGCGAAGTGCCCGAAGGCGTCCAGCTCCCGGCACGGCGTTTGGTACGTCACCCAGGAGCTGGTGCCTCGCCAGGACAACAGCCGACGGCGCTTTCGTCGAGGTGGGTTCACCACCGCCGCCGACGCGAAGGAGGAGTTGTCGAAGGTCATCGCCCTGATGGCGATCCCCGAGAAGGACGACCCGACCGGCCAGCAGGCGATCAGCGACCTGCTCGAAGCTTGCGCGGCGGCGAAGGAACCCCTCCCCGACTACGACGAGACCCTCCGTCGGTTCAAGACCGGGCAGACGCTCAACTCGAAGGTCACTGTTGCAGAGTGGCTTGATCGCTGGCTCGCCGGACGCAAGCGCCTCCGGGTCACCGGGTACAAGCGTTACGAGTGCGACGTTCGCGTCCACCTCAAGCCCCACTTGGGCCACCTCCGGCTCGACAAGCTCCGGGTGCACCACGTGGACGCGATGTTCGACTCGATCAACGAGACCAACATCCTGATCCAGGAGCAGAACGCCCAGCGTCGGGCGATCCAGGACGAGTTGAAGGGGATCCCGAACCGCGGCGCCGAGAACCGCGCCCGCCGGAAGTGGCTGCGTGCCCAGCTCGACCAGATGCCGCCCTTCCGTCGGATCACCGGCCTCAACACCCAGCCCCACATCAAGGCGACGGGCCGTGCGGCCCTCAACGTGGCCATCGCGCAGCAGGTCCTCAGCCCGTTCAACCCGTTCGAGCACGTCGAGCTGCTGCCCGGTACCAAGCCGAAGGCGCTCATCTGGACCGACGAGCGGATCGCCCGCTGGCAGGAGACCGGGCGCAAGCCCAGCCCCGTGATGGTCTGGACTCCAGAGCAGACTGCTGCCTTCCTCAACTTCGTCTCCGAGGACCGGCTCTACATGTTCTGGCGGATCATCGCCTTCCGGGGCACCCGTCGCGGCGAGACGTGCGGAGCCCGCTGGGAGGACCTCTCCGCAGCCCAGCGCTCCCTGGCCATCGCCACCCAGCTCGTCCAGGACGGGTGGGATATCCACGAGGGGGCACCCAAGACCGACTCCGGCATCCGCCTGCTGGCGCTCGACAACGAGACGTTCGACGGTCTCCAGGCCCACAAGCTCCGCCAGGAGCGCGAGCGGGCGGAATGGGGCGACGCCTGGCAGAACACCGGCCGGATCTTCACCCAGGAGGACGGCTCCCTCCTCCACCCGGGCAAGGTCAGCGACCTCTTCGAGCGCCTCGTGGAGGCCGCCGGCCTGCCGCCGATCCGCCTGCACGACCTTCGGCACGTCGCCGCGACGCTCATGCTCGCCGCTGGAGTCGATATCAAGGTCGTCTCCGACACCCTCGGGCACTCCGACACCCGGATCACCCGGGACATCTACCAGTCGGTCCTGGACGATCTCGCCCGCGACGCGGCCGAGAAGGTCGTCCAGCTCGTCCCGCACGCGCGGCCCCAGCTCGCCGCCGTCCCTGACAGCACCCGGGCCACGCCCCGGACCATCCCGCAGATGCGTCCCCCGACCCGCCCGGCCAGCGACCCCGACGAGGCGAAGTCGGCCTGACCACCCAGGCAACAACCGGCTCCGAGACAGCAACCACGCTGTCTCGGAGCCGGTTGTTGCGTCTGCTACTGAGTCACCAGTGCGATCTCGTCCAGCCTTCGGCGCCACGGGTCATTCACTCTCATTACCCACTCCATCGTGCAGTTGGCCGTTTGGCCCGCCTTCCTTGCGGCGGTCCAGAGCTGCTCTGACAGCCTCCGCCACCACAGGACAATGCCGATCGATATCGGCTAGCCACGCCGTTGTGACAAGAGCTGGCTTCGCAGCCACCAGCTCATCGGCTGCGGCAGACAGCATCGCCTCCACCTGAGCTGAGACGTCACTGCGGAGGAAGCTCCGGTCAACTGAAAGCTCCAACTCTGGCTGTGCAGGCAGATTGACCACGACGCCACGCAACGTCCCGTAGCCGCTGCCTTCGAGGATCCTGCTGTCGGCGCCAGGCTCTACCAGCAGACCGTCCAGAAGCAGCGCTCCCCCGTCTTCGCACCATACGACCCGGCCTTGGAGACAGGGAACCGTCCACCCATCAGCCCGGACTCCTCTGGCCTGGCCAGCAAGGCTTCGGCTTGGTCGAAGCTCGCCAGGGATCCAGGCCAGGCGAGCCTCCTTGCCGACGAAGGACGTGGGGAACTCAGCGACGCCTAGAACCCGCTCCAGCGACTTCGCGAGGTTGGCCTCACTCCAGCCATGGCGATCCGACGACTCCCGAAGCAGCAACCTGACCGTTGTTCCAGGTTCACCACGCTCTCGAACTTGCGCGATGCGATACAACTGGCCAGCACCGCCAATGGCAAGCCTCAGCTCGGGTCCGCTTCTTCCGTGCCGGTCCATTCGGCACGTAGTGACCTCGATCTGGTCGGCCAGCATGAAGTAGCTGAGCACTCCGATTCCGAACCGGCTGTTGGGCACCAGCTCCACAGGAGGGTCGCAGACCTTCCAGTCCGTCAATTCCGCACGGTAGTTCTGCGACTCGACGAACCTCGCGCCAGCCCGTGAGAACAGTTCACGGATGACCTCCACGTCCATCCCAACGCCGTTGTCTGCACAGTCGAGGTAGTCCCGCCCTTGTTCGTCTCGTCCGTGCCGGAAAGTAATCTCAGGCTCATACGACCAGTCGTCTCCGCTGGTCCGCGAGAGGTACTCGTAGCGCGCGACTCGGTAGCGGCAGGCGTCGAGGGCGTTCTGGTACAGCTCCCGCAGTGCCAATCCGGCATCGCCGTAGAGCTGCACGCCCATCAGCAGCTTCTCAACTTCCGGCTTTGCCCGATGAAACGTCCCCAAGGCGACATCGCTCGGCTCGTCGCTGACAACCTTCAGGTGGCGCCCAAGGTTGTCGCCGGCATCGTGATCACGGAGCCCGTTGAAGACCGGAAGCCCGTAGAGGTCGGCGGCCCTCTCGGCTCGAATCGCTGCGGGGTTCCTCCGACGGACCAGCTCACGCACTGCGACAAAGGCATCGGTCCCGGTGCGTTCCAGCACCTGCTCGAAGGCGTGATGTTCTTTCAGATCACGCGCGCCCCCCGAGCCGAGGATCGCCTCCATCATCTCCGCAAGCCTCGCGTCGGACACCAGGGTCTCTTCCATTCGCTTGGCCGCCCGGCGCATCCAGTCGCTGAAGTCGGCCGCATCGGACAGCTCAGACTCGCTCATCAGGCCCCGACCTCCTCGTTCTCCGCGCTCAACATCCGCTTGAGGTGCTCATGGGCGTGGCGGAGGTTGGATCTGACCGTGTTGGCCTTCATACCCATGTGCTCCGCGATGTCCGCCGCCTTATAGCCGTCGAACTCCCAGGCCATCACCTGCTGCTGCACCTGCGGGAGTGTCCGAAGGAGCCGAAGGACCACCTCGGCCTCTTCCCTGCTCTCCGCCTCCACCGTGTCGGGCACCAGCGTCTCCGCCTGAGCTACTGCCAACCCCTGGACCTCTCGCAGTCGGCGCTCCGATCGCACGGCGTCGGCGGCCTTACGGCCGGCTACCCGGCGAACCCAGGCTCTCGGATCTCGGATCGTCTCGCCGTCCCAGACCCGAAGCAGCTCGATCATCGCGTCCTGGGCAGCGTCCTCAGCGACGTGCTGGTCGTACCCCGCCATGCACAGGTGACGGACCAGCCCACGGAGTTCGCCTTTACAGAACTCCACGAAGCCCAAGGGTTGGTTGGTGCCGGACAATGGCGTCGGGTCTCCGATCCGATGGCGGGGTCTAGATCGAGTCAGCCGCGGTGCTACTGCCCGCGGGCGATCCACCATCCGGCTAACCCCGCAGCGACGACCAAAGTGGCGATTGTCAGAGGGACTGATTGGCTGGCCGCATATACCGCGACCGCCGCCCCGGCCACTGCGTGGAAGATGATCACCAGCTCGCCCGACCGGCCCTGGCTACCGGCTTGATGGCCCTTTGCGTCCACGCGGCGGGTGGGCACGGCCCCCTCCTCATCCCCAGCAGGCTCCGGCCACGGGCTCAGCGATTCGCTCATACCCCTCAGTGGTTGATGATCTTGAAAAGGTGCAAACGGTCGCCTGCCGATCTTCGCTGGCCATCGGGCGGCAGGCCGTCGCCCGCTCGGCCCTGCAATCCCGCGCTTTGTAGGGGTGCCACAGTAGCCACCCGACGGGCGCCGATCGTTGGATCGACTCCCTGGCCGCACCCGTGCAGTGCAATTGCACTGATGGCCGCACTTTGGCCGCACCTGACCCTCGGCGGAACACATCGGCTCGGACTGCCTCCCGCCATTAGGTCACGGAATGGCAAAAGGCCCAGGTCAGGGGCTATCCGACCTGGGCCTTCACTGAGCCGCCTGCGGGATTCGAACCCGCGACCTACGCATTACGAGTGCGTTGCTCTGGCCAACTGAGCTAAGGCGGCGCCGCTGCCGTACGTGCTGGCAACGCGGGCCAGTCTACACAGGTTCGCGGGTGATCCGTACCGGGATGTCTCGGCGGGGGTCAGGCGGAGGAGACGGCGAGCTTGGCGGCGAAGCCGGCGAAGAGGACGGCGACCCCGCTGGTGAGGGTGGCGGAGAGCCGCTTGCGGCGGCGGAAGGCGGTGGCGAGGGTGGTGCCGGCGAAGATCAGCAGGGTGAGGTAGAGGAAGCTGAACGTCTGCAGGATCCCGCCGAGCAGGGCGAAGGAGAACGCCGGCTGACCGTAGGACGGGTCCACGAACTGCGTGAAGAAGGACAGCAGGAACAGGATCGCCTTCGGGTTCAGCAGGCTGATCACGAGCGCGCGCCGGAACGGCCGCTCGACGGCCCCGGTGGCCTGCTCGTCCGCGCTGGCGCCGGCGTCGGCGGCGGCGCGGTGCTCGCGCCACAGCTGGCGGGCCGCGCGGAGCATGCCGAAGCCGATCCAGAGCAGGTAGGCCGCGCCGCCGAACTTCACCACCGCGAAGACGGCCGGGTTGGCCTTCAGCAGCGAGGCGGCGCCCAGCGAGGTGAGGCTTATGAGGGTGAAGTCGCCGACGAAGACGCCGGCAGCGGCCCGGTAGCCGGTCCGGACGCCCTTGCGGGCGGCGACGGACAGCACGTACAGGGAGTTGGGGCCGGGCAGCAGGACGATGACGAGGGCGCCGAGGACGTACGTCGCCAGGTTGTTGACACCGAGCACGGTGCGCTCCGGGGAGGGGAGGGGGCGGGGAGGCGCTCATCGTAACGTCGCACCGGGGACCGATTGAAGCTGAAACTACCTGGTGAGACGGCCCCCACTCGCCCACCGGCCCCACTCACCCACCACCCCGCTCGCCTACCGGCCGCAGCGCTTGCCCTGCTCCGGCGGTTCGCCCGTCAGCAGGTAGCGGTTGACGGCGCCGTCCACGCACGCGTTGTGCCGCCCGTACGCGGTGTGCCCGTCCCCGTCGTAGGTGAGCAGCCGCCCGGACTCCAGTTGGCCCGCCAGCGCCTGGGCCCACGCGTACGGCGTGGCGGGGTCGCGGGTGGTGCCGACGACGACGATCGGGGCGGCGCCCGCGGCCCGGACGGTGTGCGCCGAGCCGGTGGCCTTCACCGGCCAGTAGGTGCAGGTCAGCGCCATCCACGCCATGTCGCGCCCGAAATGCGGCGAGGCGCGCTCGAAGTCCGGCACCGCCCGCCGGACGTCCTCCGGGCCGGCGAAGGGGGCGGGCAGGTCGAGGCAGTTCACGGCCGTGTTGGCGAACATCAGATTGGGGTAGGAGCCGTCCGGCTCGCGCCCGTAGTACGAGTCCGAGAGCTTCAGCAGGCCGGTGCCGTCCCCGGCCTTGGCGTCGGTGAGCGCGCCGCGCAGCGTGGGCCAGAGGAAGTCGGCGTACATCGCTTCGAGGACGCCCGTGGTGGCCTGGGCGTGGCTGAGCCGGCGGCCGCCGTCCGTGGTGGCCAGCGGCTGGGCGCGGACGGTCGCCAGCAGGGCCACCAGCCGCTCGCCGACCTCCTGCTCGGTGCGGCCGAGCGGACAGTCGTCGCGCCGGGCGCAGTCCTTGGCGAATGCGGCCCAGGCGGTCTCGAAGCCGCCGGCCTGGGTCCGGTTGCCGGCCACGGAGTCGAGGGACGGGTCCATCGCGCCGTCCAGGACGAACCGCCCGACCCGGCCGGGGAAGAGCCCGGCGTACGTGGCGCCCAGGAACGTGCCGTAGGACTTGCCGACGTAGCTCAGCCGCTCGTCGCCGAGGAGCGCGCGCAGCACGTCCATGTCGCGGGCGGCCTCGACGGTGCTGACGTGGCCGAGCGCCGCGCCCGCCCGCTGCCGGCAGCCCTCCGCGAACTCCTTGTCGGCGGCGACCAGGGCGTCGACCTCTCGCTGGTCGGTGGGGGTGAAGTCGACGGACGTGAAGGCGTCCATCCGCTCGCCGGTCAGGCAGGTGACGGGGCTGCTGCGGCCGACGCCGCGCGGGTCGAGCCCGACGAGGTCGTACCGGGCGCGGACCCCGCCGTCGTACGTCCGGGCGGCGGCCTCCACGTACTCGACCGCCGAGCCGCCGGGCCCGCCCGGGTTGAGCAGCAGCGAACCGATCCGGCCCCCGGCCGCCGGCGAGGCCCCCATCCCTGCTGCCCCCGTCCCGGTCCCCGTACCAGCCCCCGCCGCCCCCACGCCCGCCCCGGGGATCGCGGGGGCGCGGACGGCCGTCAGGGTGAGGTCGCCGTCAGCGGGGCGGCCGTAGTCGACGGGCACCTTGAAGGTGGTGCACTCGAACCCGTCGTCACACGGCTGCCACGCCAGCCGCTGCCCGTAGTACGCGCCGAGCTCGGCGGGCGCCTCGGCGGGCAACGGCTCCAGCGGGGTGACCTCGGCGGGCGGCGAACCCGGCGATGACGCGGGCGACGCGCCGTTCCCCGGCCGGGACACCGCCCCGCCGCCCGGACCGGGCCCGCCCGCGCTGCACCCGCCCGCCAGCAACCCGCCCGCCAACAGTTCGGCCGCGACGAGCGTCGCGGCCAGTACCCGCCCGGTGGCCTTCATCCGGATCCCTTCGTTCGACCCACTCGATCGCCTTCGCTGCGTGGGGACCGTCCGCCCCGGCTCACCCCGCGAGCCCGGCCAACGGCGGCTGCCCGGTACCCGCCCGGGGTACCGGGCAGCGAAGTGCCCGTGAAAAGCCCTGCTCAGGAGGCCTTCCCCAGCGTGTCGGCCAGGTACTGCGCCGCCTGCCGCACGAGCCGCAGCCGCTCCCGGTCGGGCGTGAAGTCCTGCACGTTGTCCGAGATCCGCACGTCAGCCTTGGCTGCGGGCCCCGCCCCGCCGTGCAGGGCGGCCTGGAGCTTGCGCGCCGCGTCGAGCCCGGCGGCGTCCGCCTTCGCGGCGGCGAGCATCAGCTTCGCCGCCGTCCCCGCGGGCGCCTCCGCGCCGGCCTGGGTGAGCGCGGCGGCGTCGTACCGCCCCGAGACGGCCGCCGCGGCGCCGTACAGGTCCGGGCGGGCCAGCCCGGCCGCCGCGGCGCACGGCGCGCCGCCCTCGACGCCGAGCGTGCCCCAGGAGGCCGGTCCGGGCGGCATCGCGCGGAAGGTGGCGGCGATGGTGGTGCGCAGCGCCACGTCGTCGGCGACGGCCTGCGGGGCGGCGGCGACGAGGTCGCAGGGGTGCGCGGTGCCGTTCGGCGCCTCGGGGGCGACCAGGATGAACGGCCGCGCCTTGCCGGTCTGCAGGGCCGAGCCGATGCCCTCGAAGACGTCCGGGACCTCGGCGTCGGCGGTCTTGCGCGGGGTCGCGGCCTGCATCACGACGACCGGGAAGCGGGCGTTCGGCTCCTTGGCGTACTGCGGCGGCAGCCAGACCCGGACGTTGCGCGGCTTGCCGTCGGGCCCGAGCACGGCGGACTGCAGCAGTTCCCCGCCGCCCGGGTGGCCGACGCTGTCGAACCGGCTCGGCACGGCGGCCGGCGACGTCGCCGCCGCGGCCTGGGCCACGGCGGCCTCGGCGGTGGGCGGCACCGCTTGCTGCCGGGGGCCGGCGCCCTGCGCCCCGCTCGCGGCGGGCGCGTCCACGGCGGGCTCCGCGCGCTCCGCCGACTCGTCGTCGGTCCGGTTCATCCCACCGAACGCGCCGAAGGCGGTGAGCAGCGTCAGCGCCGTGACGCACACTCCGCAGACCATCGCGCCGGCCGCCCTCAGCAGCATCGGCCACCGGTCCCCGGCCAACTCGTACACCTGGGCGGCCCGCAGGTCGCGCCAACGCTGGTGGGCCCCGCGGGCCAGCCAGAGGCCGCCGAGGGCGGCCGCGAGCAGGGGGATGACGAGGAGCGAACGGACCACGGGACGCACCACCTAGGGCGGAGGACCGGACGACCGGGGCGGACCCGGCGCCGTACGGGACAGACTGCCCCGGCACCGGGGCGCAGTCGGCCCCCAGCGTGCGGGACGACCCGGCCGTCACACGCGGGTGTGCCCGGCGCGTATCGCCCGTTCACTCGAAGGTGGGACACCCGGGTAGGGCGGGAAGCGGAACGCGCCCGCCCCCGGAGCGGCCCGCGCTCCGCACCGTGAGCGCCTCAGCCCGCTCGCCGCACCGTGAGCGCCTCAGCCCGCGCGCAGCGCCACCGTCATCGCCTCGACCGCGAGCAGCGGATCGACGTTGCGGTCCAGCGCCCGGCGGCACGCGAGCACCGCCTCGATGCGGCGCAGCGTGCCCTCCGCCGGGCCCGCCTGGGCGACCCGGTTCAGCACCTGCCGCTGGTCCTCGTTGGCCAGCGCGCCGGTGGAGCCGAGCTGGAGCGCGAGCACGTCGCGGTAGAAGCCGAGCAGGTCGAGCAGCGCGACGCCGAGGGTCTCGCGACGGGTGCGGGTGGCCCGGCTCTTCTGCCGCTTCTCCAGCTCCTTGACCGCACCGGCCATGCCGCGCGGCGCCTTGCCGCCCTCGGCGGCGCCGTAGACGGCCTTCAGGTCGTCGGTCTCCTTGGCGTCCTGCGTCTCGGCGAGCGCCTCGGCGTCGGCCTTGGCGGTGTCCACCAGGCGCTGGGCGGCGGCCAGGCAGCCACCGATGTCGGAGACCTCCAGGGGGATCCGCAGCACCTCGGTGCGCCGGGTCCTGGCCTGCTCGTCGATGGCCAGGCGGCGGGAGCGCTCGACGTCACCCTGCCCGGCGAGCGCGGCCAGGCGCGCCGTGCCCGGGTCGACGCCGTCGCGGCGGACCAGCATGTCGGCGACCGCCTCGGCGGCCGGGGTGCGCAGCACGAGCAGGCGGCAGCGCGAGCGGATGGTCGGCAGCACGTCCTGGACGGACGGCGCGCAGAGCAGCCAGACCGTCCGGGGGGAGGGCTCCTCGACGCCCTTGAGCAGCGCGTTCGCGGCGGCCTCGGTGAGCCGGTGCGCGGCGTCCACGAGGATCACCGACCAGCGCCCGCCGGTCGGGTAGCTGGAGGCGCGCAGCACGAGGTCGCGCATGTCGCCGACGCCGATCGACAGCCCGTCGGTCCGGACGTACTTCACGTCCGCGTGGCTGCCGGCCAGCACGGTGTGGCAGCCCTCGCAGAACCCGCACCCGGGCGTACCGCCGAGCGCGAGGTCCGGACTGGTGCACTGGAGCGCCGCGGCGAACGCCCGCGCGGCCGTGACCTGCCCGGCCCCGGGCGGCCCGGTGAACAGCCAGGCGTGCGTCATCAGGGAGGCGTTGGCCCCCTCGGCCGGCCCGGCGCCGCGGCCGGCCGCCACCGTCGCCCCGGCCGCCATCGCGGCGGCCGTCAGCTGCTCGACCACCCGCTCCTGGCCCACCAGGTCGTCCCAGACGGCCACTGCTGCTCCCAAGCTCCGTACGGCTGCGCTCCGCCGTCGAGCATACGTGCCCGCCCCGACACCCACTGCGCCGTCCGGGCGACGGCTCTGCCGCCCTGGCCGACCGACCCTCACCGCGGCTCCGCATCACCGCGGCGCCGGCACAGCCGAGCCGCCCCGCCCGGCCCCGCCGAGCGACACCGCGGGCAACCCGAGTCCCGCCGGACGCCCGCCACCCCGCCCGCGCGCAACGGAAAGTCCGAGCGCGCCTCCGCCCCCTCCCTGCAGACGCAAGCGGCGCCACCCGGCCTCCTCGGCCCGGTGACGCCGCCCGTCGTCCGTTCGCACCACCCGCAGCGCGGGATCAGCTCTTGCGCCCCCAGCGGCGGCCCTTGCCCTTGCCATGGTCGTCGCCGGCCTCGGCGCCGCTGCCCGCGCCGGCCTCGCCGCGCGGAGGCCGCGGGCCCTGGCCGGGGTCGTCGTCCTGCTCCCAGCGGGACCATTCGTCGCGCGAGCCGAGCAGCGTGTCGGTGAGGCTCGGGAGGTCGTCCATCGGCGTCTCCTCGGCCCAGTCCGGCCGCGGGCGCGCCTCGGCGGCGTCGGCCGGGGTCTGCCCCTCGCCGACCACCGGGAGCTCCCGGGTGGTCTCCGCGGGCTCCTCGCGCCACAGGCCCGGGGGGACCCGGTCCTCGGCACGGCCGGGCTCGACCTTCGGCAGCACCGCGGTCCGGTCGTCCTCTGCCGCCACCTTCGGCAGCACGGCGGTCTCGTCCGCCGCAGTCGGCCCGGCCGCCACCCGCGGCAGCTTCGCCGTCTCGTCGGCGGCCGCCCCGCCCGGCACCCGCGGCAGCACCGCGGTCTCCTCCGCCGCAGCGCCCGCAACTGGCGGAGCGGACGGAGCGGGCGGAACCGCCGGCAGCTTCGCGGTCTGCTCCGCGACCGGCTGCCGGTCCCGCAGCGACAGCTCGCGCGTGGTCTCGTCGGCTTCCTGAACCGAACCCGAAGCACCCGGCGTCCCGGCGCCCTCCGGCGCCCGCAGCTGCGTGGTGGCCGCGTCCCCGGCACGCCCCGCCGCCGTCTCGGCCGCGGCAGCAGCCGCGGCGAGCGCGGCGGCCTGGGCCAGCCGGGCCTCCTCGGCGCGCTGCAGCGCCTCCTCCGCCCGGCGGCGCTGCTCCTCGCGCTGGAGCTCCCGCTGCCGCTGGAGCTCCGCCTGCGCGGCCGCCTCGGCGGCGAGCCGCTTGCGCTCGGCGGCCTCGGCGGCGAGGCGGGCCTCCTCCTCGGCCTTGCGGCGCGCCTCCTGCTCGGCCCGTCGGCGGGCTTCCTCCTCGGCGCGGCGCCGCGCCTCCTCCTCGGCCTTGCGGCGCGCCTCGGCGGCGACCCGCTCGGCCTCCTCCTTGGCCAGCCGCTCCTGCTCGGCCTGCTCGGCCCGCAGCTGCTCCAGGAGCTCCTGCCGCTTGCGCTCGGCGGCCTCCGCCTCGGCCTTCTTGCGGGCCTCCTCGGCGGCGCGCCGCTCGGCCTCCTCCCGCGCGAGCCGCTCCTGCTCGGCGCGGGCGGCCTTCTCCTGCTCGGAGAGGGGCAGCTCGCGGTCGAGCCGGTGGCGGATCGCGGTGGTGACGAAGCCGGGCGCCTGGCTGCCGTCGACGATCAGGTAGCGCGCCGGGTCGGCCGCCGCGAGGGCGAGGAAGCCGGCCCGGACCCGCTGGTGGAACTCGGTCGGCTCGGACTCCAGCCGGTCCAGCGCCTCGGTGAAGCGCTCCCGGGCCTTGGTCGGGTCGACGTCCAGGACGACGGTCAGGTCGGGCACCAGGCCGCCGGTGGCCCAGCGGGAGATCCGCGCGACCTCGGTCGCGGCGAGGTCGCGCCCGGCGCCCTGGTAGGCGATGGAGGAGTCCATGTACCGGTCGGTGATGACGACGGCGCCGCGCGCGAGGGCGGGACGGATGACGTTCTCGACGTGCTCGGCGCGGTCGGCCGCGTAGATCAGGGCCTCGGCGCGGTGCGAGAGGCCGGTGTTGCCGACGTCCAGGACGAGGCCGCGCAGCCGCTGCCCGACCGGGCTGCCGCCGGGCTCGCGGGTCAGCACGACCTCGTGGCCCTTGCCGCGGATCCACTCGGCGAGCGCCTGGGCCTGGGTGGACTTGCCGGCGCCGTCGCCTCCCTCCAGGGCGATGAAGAAACCGGTGCCGGTGGTGCGGTGCGCCGCAGGGCCGCTGCCGCCGCGCACGGCGTCGATCAGGTCGCGGCCGAACGGGGCGGTGCCGCGCCGGTCGTCGGTCTTGACCAGCACGACGGCGGCGAGCACCAGGGTGAGCAGGCCGGCGGTGGCGACGGCGAGGGCCGCGCCGCCGTGGATGAAGGTGAACGAGCCGGGCTCGACCGTGCCGTACTCGACGTCGCCGTAGGCGGCGGCGATCAGCGGGACGGCGACCAGCGCGGCGCCGACGACGGCCCGCAGCACCGCGTACAGGTGCTCGGTGACCTTGGGCAGCCGGGCCTCCTCGACCTCCTGGGCGAGCAGGGTGCGCCCGGCCGAGACGACGATCCCGGCGGCGAGGCCGGCCAGCACGGTGAGCAGGAGGACCAGGACGTAGTCGAGCACGAGCCCGGCCAGGATCAGGGTCACGCCCTCGGTGATCAGCGCCAGCGCGAGCAGCCGGCGGCGGGAGAGGGCGGGCAGGGTGGCCCGGGTGAGCCGGACGCCGGCGGCCGGCGCGCCGGTGGCGGCGAGCACGAGCAGGCCGTAGCCGATCGGCCCGGCCCGGTGCTCGGCGGCGGTGAGCAGCGCGAGGGCGGCGACGCCGGCCATCGAGGCGTAGGCGGCGGCGACGGCGAAGGTGAAGTAGGGGGCGCTACCGGTGCGGCCCTTCTTGAGGGCGGGGACACGGGAGGGGCGACGCGGAGCGTCTCCGGCACGGGTGGTGGTGGGCGCCGGGTTGGCCGCGTCGGTCGGGGCGCGCAGGCCCCGCAGCGGCGGGTACGGGGCGACGGTGACCGGGCCGACGGCCAGCTGCTGGAGGTAGCCGCGGACGGCGGAGGCGGTGAACAGGCCGGCCGCGCCGAGGGCGGCGACGGTCACCTGGTGGGCCCGGAGCCAGTCCGAGCCGAGCGCCGCGAAGACGTTGTTGACCAGGGTGCAGACGACCAGGCCGACGGCGGCGAGCGGCAGGGAGACCCAGCCGGTGAACCGGTCGACGGTGCGGACGGTCTCCAGGTTGGCCGCGGACGGCCGCTGCTCGGCGACGGGGGCGTACGGGTCGGCGGGCGGCAGCAGGCCGGGGACGGCCGCGTCCTTGGCGACGGCCCACACGCGCTCGGCGGCACCGGTCACGAAGACGGTGGCGAGCAGGACGTAGGTGGCGGCCCCGGATTTCGGGCCGGAGCCGAGCCACACGATCCACCACGGCGCGACGCCGATCAGCACGGCGCGCAGCGCGTCGGCGCCGAACAGCGTCCAGCGCCGGTCCAGCTTGCCGGCGACCAGTCGGTGCACCGGTCCGAGCAGCAGGACGCCGACGACCAGGGCGGCCGCCAGCCGGGCGGCGAAGACCGCGGCGACCGCGAAGGCCAGGCTGCGCGGCAGGTCACCGAACGGGCCGCCGAGGGCGGCGGCGATCACGGTGAGCGCGAGCAGCACCAGCAGGCCGAGGCGGTCGGCGGTGCCGCCGATCAGCTGGTTGGTCCACAGCCGCCGGTAGGGCCGCGTGCGCAGCAGCGCGCGGGCCCGCTCCACCGGGGTACCGGCGGGCGCGACCTCGGGCAGGTCGGGCGTGGCGGCTCTGGCGGCCGGGGCGGCGCTGGGGGTGGGCTGCTCCTCGCTCGTCATACGGTCAGCGTAGCGGTCGGGGGTTGGCCGGAAAGAGACGAACGACGTTCCGGATCGGGCTCATCACCGGGTTGTGACGATCTCCGCACACACACACGCCGCCCCCGAACGGCCCCCGCCCCTCACCGGGCCCGCCCGTACATGGTGCGGACAGCTCCCCCCGGACACGCCCCGGGCCCGCGCCCCGATGAAGGGGGGCACGGGCCCGGGAGCCGCCGTCGGAGGATCAGCCCTCGTCGGTGGCCGTGGTCTTGCTCGCGGCGGTCTTCTTCGCCGCCGTCTTCTTGGCCGCGGCCGTGGTGGTCTTCTTGGCCGTGGTCTTCTTCGCGGCCGTCTTCTTCGCGGCGGCCGTGGTGGTCTTCTTGGCCGCCGTCTTGGTGGCGGTCGCCTTCTTCGCCGGGGCCTTCTTCGCCGCCTTCTTCACCGGCCCGCGCGCCCGCTTCTCGGCGAGGAGCTCGTAGCCGCGCTCGGGCGTGATCGAGGCGACGTCGTCGTCCTTGCGCAGCGTGGCATTGGTCTCGCCGTCCGTCACGTACGGCCCGAAGCGGCCGTCCTTGACCACGACCGGGCGCTCGCTGACCGGGTCGGTGCCGAGCTCGCGCAGCGGCGGGGCGGCGGCGGCCCGGCCGCGCTGCTTGGGCTGCGCGTAGATCGCCAGCGCCTCGTCGAGGGTGATCGTGAAGAGCTGGTCCTCGCTGGTGAGCGAGCGCGAGTCGGTGCCGCGCTTGAGGTACGGGCCGTAGCGGCCGTTCTGCGCGGTGATCTCGACGCCCTCGGCGTCCGCCCCGACCACGCGCGGCAGCGAGAGCAGCCGCAGTGCGTCCTCCAGGGTGACGGTGTCCAGCGACATCGTCTGGAACAGCGAGGCGGTGCGCGGCTTGACCGCGTTCTTGCCGGTCTTCGGCGTGCCCTCGGGCAGGATCTCGGTCACGTACGGGCCGTAGCGGCCGTCCTTGGCGACCAGCATGTTGCCGCTGACCGGGTCCGGGCCGAGCTCGAAGTCGCCGCTGGGCTTGGCCAGCAGCTCCTCGGCCAGCTCGACGGTGAGCTCGTCCGGCGGCAGGTCGTCCGGGATGTCGGCGCGCTGGCCGGGCTCGCCCTCGACGGCGGAGGCGCGCTCGACGTACGGGCCGTAGCGGCCGACCCGCAGCGTGATGTCGTCGCTGATCCGGAACGAGCTGATCTCCCGGGCGTCGATCGCGCCGAGGTCGGTGACGAGCTCCTTCAGGCCGCCCAGGTGGTCGCCGTCGCCGTTGCCGGCGTCGGCGGCGCGCCCGGCCTCGACGCCCTCGCCCTCGCCGAAGTAGAAGCGCTTCAGCCACGGCACGGACTGCGCCTCACCGGCGGCGATCCGGTCGAGGTCGTCCTCCATCTTCGCGGTGAAGTCGTAGTCGACCAGTCGGCCGAAGTGCTTCTCCAGCAGGTTGACCACGGCGAAGGACAGGAAGGAGGGGACGAGCGCCGTCCCCTTCTTGAAGACGTACCGGCGCTGGATGATCGTGTCGATGATCGACGCGTACGTGGAGGGGCGGCCGATCTCCCGGTCCTCCAGCTCCTTGACCAGCGAGGCCTCGGTGTAGCGGGCCGGCGGCTTGGTGGCGTGGCCCTCGGGGGTGATCTGCTCGGCGGCCAGCGGGTCGCCCTGGGCGACCTGCGGCAGCCGGCGCTCGCGGTCGTCGAGCTCGGCGTTCGGGTCGTCCGCGCCCTCGACGTAGGCCTTGAGGAAGCCGTGGAAGGTGATGATCTTGCCGGAGGCGGAGAACTCGACGTCACGGCCGTCGGCGGAGGTGCCGCCGACCCGGACGGTGACGGACTGGCCGACCGCGTCCTTCATCTGGGAGGCGACGGTGCGCATCCAGATCAGCTCGTACAGGCGGAAGTCGTCGCCGCTGAGGCCGGTCTCGGCCGGGGTGCGGAAGCGGTCGCCGGAGGGGCGGACGGCCTCGTGCGCCTCCTGGGCGTTCTTGACCTTGCTGGCGTAGGTGCGCGGGGCGTCCGGCAGGTAGTCGGCGCCGTACAGCTGGGTGACCTGGGTGCGGGCGGCGGAGATCGCGGTGTCCGACAGGGTCGTCGAGTCGGTGCGCATATAGGTGATGAAGCCGTTCTCGTACAGCTTCTGGGCCACCTGCATGGTCCGCTTGGCGCCGAAGCCCAGCTTGCGGCTGGCCTCCTGCTGGAGCGTGGTGGTGCGGAACGGCGCGTACGGCGAGCGGCGGTAGGGCTTGGACTCGACGCTGCGGACACCGAACGAGGTCCGCTCCAGCGCGGCGGCCAGCTGGCGGGCGGCCTGCTCGTCCAGGTGGAGCGCGTTGGTGCTGCCGGCCTTCAGGCGGCCGTCCGAACCGAAGTCGCGGCCGCTGGCGATCCGCTTGCCGTCGACGCTCGACAGCCGGGCGCCGAAGGTCTCCGGGTTGGCCGCGTCGGCCGGGGTGCGGCCGGTGCCGAAGGTGCCGACGAGGTCCCAGTAGGACGCGCTGCGGAACGCCATCCGCTCGCGCTCGCGCTCGACCACCAGACGGGTCGCGACGGACTGCACCCGGCCGGCCGAGAGCTTCGGCATGACCTTCTTCCACAGCACCGGCGAGACCTCGAAGCCGTAGAGGCGGTCGAGGATGCGGCGGGTCTCCTGGGCGTCGACCAGACGCTGGTTCAGCTCGCGCGGGTTGGCCACCGCCTCCTGGATCGCGGTCTTGGTGATCTCGTGGAACACCATGCGGTGCACCGGCACCTTGGGCTTCAGGACCTGCTGGAGGTGCCACGCGATGGCCTCGCCCTCGCGGTCCTCATCGGTGGCGAGGAAGAGCTCGTCGGACTCCGCGAGCAGCGACTTCAACTTGCTGACCTGGGACTTCTTGTCCGCGTTCACCACGTAGATGGGAGCGAAGTCGTGGTCCACGTCCACCCCGAGGCGGCGCACCTCGCCGGTGTACTTGTCCGGCACCTCGGCCGCGGTGCTGGGCAGGTCGCGGATGTGCCCGACGCTCGCCTCGACGATGTAGCCGGGGCCAAGGTAGCCCTTGATCGTCTTCGCCTTGGCCGGCGACTCGACAATGACGAGTCGCTGTCCGTGCGCGGTCTCGCTGCTCGGGGACACCTTCGCTCTTCTCTCCCGGTCGTTATGTGAGCTGGTCGGCGCCGGCTGCACGGGCTGCGCTCCGCCCGACCCCTCCACCGTCCCGGGGCTGCCGCTGAACGACGACCCCACCAGCGGAGTGTGACCGTACCCCGGCCACCCTTGTCAAACGGACGGATCCCGCGTTTTCACTTGCCAGGCCCACCGACGCCACTCGAACGGTAACCCGATGATGGAGCATCCCGCCCCGTGGAGGGGGGCATCGGCGGGTTCCGGAGGATGGAATGACGGATTTCAAGATCTGTCAACGGAAAATCCGCGGAGCGCGGGGCTCCGGATGGTGCGGCGCCCGGGGCGGCCCGGACGGACCCGGCCGCGGCCCAGCGGACTCAGCCGACGACGGCCGTCAGCAGGCCGGCCCCGACCGCCAGGCAGCAGGTGCCGAGCGCGCTCCACAGCAGGTCCGCCAGCGCCGGGCGACTGATCTCCCCCGCCGCCAGCACGACCCGGTCCGGGCGGCGCGGGTCGTAACAGATCCGGACGGAGGTGCCGGGGGCGAAGCGGTCGGGACGGCGCAGCGGCGTGTGGCCGCGCGGACGGGCGAGCACCCGCTCGGCGCACCGCCCCGCGCCGGCGCCCCCGACCGACGGCAGCGCCGAGAAGGAGAGCAGCGGCGCGCTGTCGAGCTCGCCGTGCGCGTCGGGCTCGGCGACCACGACGGCCTCCGCCGGCACCCCCCGGCGGCGGACCAGGTGGCGAAGGCGCACTTCGGCGGCGCACCAGAGCAGCAGCGCGCCACCGAACAGGGCGAGCACCAGCCCGCCCACGACCGCCGTCGTCCTGTCCACCCCTCGCCCCCGGCTCCCCAGCTCTGTCCACAGCCTGTGGACAGAGCCTCGCAGCGGGCGGCCAACGCGGGACAGCCGCCGGAAGGCTGAAGGACGAACCAGGGGCTACGGGGAGGTGAACCGGACGCCCGCGTCCCCTCGGGGCAGCGGGCGCCCGGACGTACGGCTCAGGCGACGGGGCGGATGAAGCCCTGCTCGGTCAGCAGCCGCAGCGACTCCGGCACGCGGTCCCGCAGGACGACCCGGTCCTCGCCGAGCAACTGGGCGATGGCGTCCACGATCTCGCCCGCCGACAGCGTGCCGTCGCAGACCCCGACGAAGCCCGCGCCGACGGTGTCCACCTTGGTGGCCCGCCGCATGCCGCGGTTGTGACGCAGGATCACGTGCTCCGGGTCCTCCGCGCCGGGCGCGCCGACCTGCTCCTGGACGACCTCGTCGGCCAGCACGTACCGCGCCGCGAGCAGGCCCGCGTCGTCGTGCGAGCGCAGGAAGTCCTGCCGGTCGAACCACTCCTCGATGTGCGGACCGAGCGGCTGCTCCACCGGGTGCGGCCACTCCTCCACCCGGACCGTAGGACGCTCGGCGCCGCTCGCCCGCAGGGTGATCCAGCCCATGCCGATGCCTTCGACCCGGCCCGCCTCGAAGGCGTCCAGCCACTCGCCGTAGCGGGCCTGGTAGTCGCCGCCGGGACCGCGGTGGTCGCCGCCGTCGCGCAGCCACAACTCGGCGTACTGGGCGACGTCCTGGACCTCGCGCTGGACGATCCAGGCGTCCAGCCCGGTGCCCGCGACCCAGCCGGCCAGCCGCTCGTGCCAGTCCTCGCCCTTGACGTGCTGCCAGTTGGCCAGCAACTGGCAGTAGCCGCCCGGCTCCAGGTGGGCGGCGGCGGACCGGACCAGGGTGCGGCACAGGTCGTCGCCGGCCATGCCGCCGTCGCGGTAGGTGAACCGGCCGGCCGGCGAGATGACGAACGGCGGGTTGGAGACGATCAGGTCGAACTTCCGCTCCCCGACCGGCTCGAAGAGGCTGCCGGTGGCGGCCTCGGTGTTGTCGAAGCCGGACAGCGCCAGGGTCAGCTCGGAGAATCGCAGCGCGCGCGGGTTGAGGTCGGTGGCGGTGACCTTCTGGGCGTGCCGGGCCGCGTGCAGTGCCTGCACGCCGGAGCCCGAACCGAGGTCCAGGGCGGCGCGCACGGGCCGGCGCACGGTGATGTTGGCCAGCGTCGTGGAGGCGCCGCCGACGCCGAGCACCAGGTCCCGGCGGGCCACGCCGTGCGCGGTGTCGCCGGAGCCGATGCCGCCCGCGCCGCCCACCGCGCAGCCCAGGTCCGAGACCACCCAGGCGTCCGAACTGGGCAGGCCGGCGACCTCGTTGGCGTACGGGCGGACGTCCACGGTGGCGCGCACCAGGTCGCCGTCCGGGCGCAGCCAGCCGTCCGCGAGGCAGTCCTCGACCGGCAGCGCGGCCGCGGCCGCCTTGTAGGACACCGGCTGCTGGAGCAGGAACAGCCGGACCAGCGTCTCCAGCGGGCCGTCGCCGCGGGTCGCGCGCAGCGCCGGGACCGCCTCGCTGCGGGCCAGCGCCGCGTAGCCGGTGGGCCCGAGCAGGTCGAGGCAGCCGTCGGCGGTGAACGAGGCGGCGAGCAGCGCCTCGCGCAGCTTGGCGAGGCGGGTGGGGTCGAGAACGGGGCTACTGATCACCCCGCCATTGTCCCCCGGGCCGTGGGCGCACCCACCGCACCAGGGGCGGGCGCGACGGGTGCGCCCCGGGCGTGCGGCAGGTCAGCTCGCGCTGGGCGCGGGCGCGGACGGGGCGGCGGACGCCGTGCCGGCGGGGGGCGCGGCGGGCGTGGCCGCTGGGGTGCCGCTGGGCGCGGCAGCGGAGGCGCCGGTCGCGCCGGTCGCGCCGTCGGTGGGCGCGGCGGTGCCAGGGGCCGTCGCCGGAGCGGTCGCAGGGGCCGTCCCGCCGCCGCTCGGGGCGGGGGTGGCCGAGCCGGCGCCCGGGGAGGCGGAGGCCGCGGAGGGCTTGCAGCCCTCCTGCTTGGCCATGGCCGCGCCGAGGTCGCCGCGCTGGAGCTTGCTCTGCGCCTGGGTGGACAGCGTGGCCAACTGCTGTACCTGGTCGGCGACGCTGCGCAGCCCGTCGGCGAACTTGGACTGGTCGGCGCTGGACAGCGCGTCCAGCTTCTTCTGGACGTCCAGGTAGCCGTCGGCCGCCTTGTTCAGCTCGGCGACGGTGTCCTTCTGGAGGTTGGCGCCGTCGTCGACCTTGGGCGCCCCGGCCGCGTCGATCGCCTTCGCGATGTCCTGGTTGGTCTTGGCGAGGCGCCCCACGTCGGCGGAGAGCCGCTTCTGCAGGTCGGCCGGGGCCTCGCCGGTCTTCACCTGGCCGGTGTCGGCGAGCGCGCTCTGGGCCTGGGCGATCGGGTCCTTGGCCGCGCCGCAGACGTTCGACGCCCAGGACTCCAGCTGCTTGCTGTTGTCGTCGCCGCAGCCGACGGCTCCGAACGCGAGCAGCACGCCGAGGGCGGGTACGGCCAGCAGTCGCTTGTTCACCGGGAGAGGCCTTTCGGTTCGGTCGTCTTCGGTCGTCGAACCTACACGCCGCCGATCCGCCCCCGGTTCCCGGCCGCCCGGGCATGGTCCGGCCGCGCCCCTGGCCCGGCCAAGGCCGCCGCTCCGCCCGGGCTCAGGCCCGCTCGACCCGGATCGGGTCGCCCGGCCGGACCGTCCGCAGCACCTGGGCGTCGCCGTCCAGCGCGCCGAGGATGTTGCAGGGACTGGCCAACCGGCACTCGCCGCCGCGCGAGATCGGCGTCGGCCCGTACGGCAGCGCGAGGCTGTCGCCGTCCGTCCAGAACGCCACCGTGCCGGGCTCGACGACCTGTTCGGCGTCGTCCTCCCGCGGCACGCTGACCGGTGTCCCGAAGTAGACCTCCTCGCCCCAGGTGCCGGCCGACGAGCCGATCGGCAGCTCGGCCCAGAGCGCCTCGGCGGTGGGGGTGGCCCGCAGGGTGGCGGTCGCCTGACCGGCCGGCCACAGAATGCGTATCCGCATGGTCGTCCTCTTCCGCGACAGGTCCGGTCGTGATCGTCGACCGGACCCGGTCGTGCCGGAAGCAGGGAACCGCCGGGTTCAACAGTTTGTCAACGGGATCCCGAGGGATGGACGCACGCCGAGACGGCGGCAAGGCCGCAGCGGACCCACGGGTCACGGCGTCACGGGCTGACGGCGCCACGGGCTCACGACCTCACGCCGCCACGGGCTCTCCGGCCCGGCCCCGCGCTCCTGGGAGCTCCGGCGCTCAGACCGAGACGGCGTCGACCGAAACCGGCCAGCTCATCCGGATCAGGCCACCGTCCGTACCGTTGGTGACCTCCAGGTCCTCGACCAGGCCGGTGATCACGGCCAGGCCCAGGGTGTCCTCGTCCGGGTCGCCGCCCTCGGCCGCGCCGGGGGCCGGAACGGCGGACGGGCCCGCCTCGTCCTCGACCTCGATGAGGAAACGCTTCTCCTGGTCGGTCAGCGCGACCCTGACGGTGCCGCCGAGGCCGCCGCGCTGGTGCAGCCCGACCGCGCGGGAGCACGCCTCACCGACCGCGAGCCGTACCTCGTCGAGCACCGACTCGTCGACGCCGGCCCGTCTGGCGACGGCCGCGGCGACCAGGCGGGCCGTGCGGACGTGCTCCGGAAGCGCGCTGAATCGAAGTTCGACGGTTGCCATCTCTCCCCCTCGGGGTGCTCCGACCGGGGCCGACGCCGCGGCCCCTGCGGGCCGGCCGAACCGGCCCCGGTGCGGGCGGGGACGACCGGGGCGAGGAGCCCCGGCCGTCCCGACCGCGTGGATCGGGCGGGTGGGCCGGCCACCAGGACCGGCCCGGCCGCATCAGTCGGTCGCGCTGACCGCGTCGTCCACCGAGGTGTGGATCGGGAAGACCTTGGTCAGACCGGTGATGCGGAAGATCTTCAGGATGCGCTCCTGGTTGCAGACCAGGCGCAGCGAGCCCTCGTGGGCACGCACCCGCTTCAGACCGCCCACCAGCACGCCCAGACCGGTCGAGTCGAGGAAGTCCACGCCCTCCATGTCGACGACGAGGTGGTACTTGCCGTCGTTGACGAGCTCGACCAGCTGCTCACGCAGCTTCGGGGCGGTGTACACATCGATCTCGCCGCCAACCTCGACGACCGTGCGATCGCCGACTGAACGGGTCGACAGGGACAGGTCCACGGAACCTCCAGCACCTTGCCTTGCTACGTCATGTGCGTTCCTCGGCCGGACGGCCGCCACCGCATGGTCGCGAGCCCTGGGCGCGCCCAGCCAACGCGTGGCAAGCCTCGGCGCTGCGACCCACGGCCATACGGCCGTCACGGCCACATTCAACCACCTGTGACCATGCCCGCACGATGGCTTAGGACGATTCTCCGTCACGCCGGTGACACACTGGGTCCCCATGCCGCCCCGACACAGCCTGCCCGAGGCACTGCTCACGACCCTGTCCACCACCAGGGGGCGGTCCGACCGGCTCACCCATACGGAGCACCTTCCCGCCCGACCTGCGCGTTATGCGCCCTGGCCGGAGTCGATCCGCTCCGAGATCTCGGCCGCCGCGCGCGCCGTCGGCGTGGAACAGCCCTGGGCGCACCAGGCGGAAGCCATGAACCTGGCCAAAACCGGCCAGACTGTGGTGATCGCCACAGGGACCGCCTCGGGCAAGTCGCTCGGCTACCTGGCCCCGGTCCTGAGCGATCTGCTGGACGGCACCGAGGCCCGCAACGGCCGCGGCGCGACCGCCCTCTACCTCGCTCCGACCAAGGCCCTCGCCGCCGACCAGCGCCGCCGCGCCGCCGAACTCGCCCCGCCCCGGGTCCGGGCCGCCCTCTACGACGGCGACACCCCGCCGGAGGAGCGTGAGTGGGTCCGCCAGTACGCCTCGTACGTGCTCACCAACCCGGACATGCTGCACCGGGGCATCCTGCCCGCCCATGCCCGCTGGTCTTCTTTTTTCAAGGTGCTGCGCTACGTGGTCGTCGACGAGTGCCACAGCTACCGGGGCGTGTTCGGTTCGCACGTCGCCCAGGTGCTGCGGCGGCTGCGCCGCATCTGCGCCCGATACGGTTCGTCACCCACCTTCCTGCTCGCCTCCGCCACCACCGCCGACCCGGCCGCCACGGCGGGGCGGCTGACCGGCCTGCCCGCCGTCGCCGTCACCGAGGACGCCTCGCCGCGCGGGCCGATGGTCTTCGGTCTCTGGGAGCCGCCGCTGACCGAGAACGTCGGCGAGCACGGCGCGCCCGTCCGCCGCACCGCCACCGCCGAGGCGGCGTACCTGCTCACCGACCTCGTCGAGCGGCAGACCCGCACGGTCGTGTTCGTCCGCTCCCGCCGGGCCGCCGAACTCGTCGCCCTGCAGGCCCAGGACCAGCTCGGCCGACCACTCGCCGAGCGGGTGGCCGCCTACCGGGGCGGCTACCTCGCCGACGAACGCCGAGCCCTGGAAGGCGCCCTGCACAGTGGTCAGCTCCTCGGCCTCGCCTCCACCTCCGCTCTCGAACTGGGCGTCGACGTCTCCGGCCTCGACGCCGTCCTGATGGCCGGCTACCCCGGCACCCGGGCCTCGCTGTGGCAGCAGGCCGGCCGGGCCGGACGCGAGTCCCAGGGCGCGCTCGCCGTGCTGATCGCCCGGGACGACCCGCTGGACACCTACCTGGTGCACCACCCCGAGGCGCTGTTCGCGGCGCCCGTCGAGGCCACCGTGCTCGACCCCGACAACCCGCACGTCCTCGCCCCGCACCTGTGCGCGGCCGCGGCCGAACTCCCGCTCACCGACACCGACCTGGAGCTGTTCGGCCCGTCCACCGCGCCGCTGCTGCCCGTCCTGGAGCGCCGCGGCCTGCTGCGCCGACGCAGCGACGGCTCCTGGTACTGGACCCGCCGCGAACGCGCGGCCGACGCCGTCGACCTGCGTGGCAGCGGCGGCAACCCGGTGCAGATCGTCGAGGCCGCCACCGGCCGGCTGCTCGGCACGGTGGACGCCTCCGCCTCCCACACGACCGTCCACACCGGGGCCGTCCACCTGCACCAGGGGCGCACCTTCCTGGTCCGCGAGCTCGACCTGGAGAACTCCGTCGCCCTGGTCGACGCGGCCGACCCGCCGTACACGACGGCCGCCCGGGACATCACCTCCATCTCCGTGCTCGACACCGACACCACCGTCCGCTGGGGCGAGGGGCGGCTTAGCTTCGGTTCGGTGGAGGTGGTCAACCAGGTGGTCGGCTACCTCCGGAAGCGGATCTCCACCGGGGAGATCATGGGCGAGACCAAGCTCGACCTCCCGCCCCGCACGCTGCGCACCCGGGCGGTCTGGTGGTCCGTCACCGAGGACCAGCTGCTCGACGCGGACATCCCGCTCGACCGGCTGCCCGGCGCCGCCCACGCCGCCGAGCACGCCTCGATCGGTCTGCTGCCGCTGTTCGCCACCTGCGACCGCTGGGACATCGGAGGCGTCTCCGTCCCGCTGCACCCCGACACCGAGTTGCCCACCGTGTTCGTCTACGACGGTCACCCGGGCGGGGCCGGCTTCGCCGAACGCGGCTTCCAGCGGGCCGTCCAGTGGCTGACGGCCACCCGCGAGGCGATCGCCGCCTGCGAGTGCGAGCGCGGCTGCCCGTCCTGCGTGCAGTCGCCCAAGTGCGGCAACGGGAACGACCCGCTGGACAAGGTCGCGGCCGTCCGGCTCCTGGACGTCCTGCTGGCCGGCGCCCCGGAGGCGGCGGACGGGGCCCCCGGCCCCACCGGCGCGGACTCATGAGCCCTCCTCCACCGGGGTGACCGCGGCCCGTACCGGTCCGGCACGGGCCCGCGCTCGTGCCGGACCGACCGGAAGCCGCACCGGCAGCCCCACGACGGGCACCTCGGCCACCACCTCGACCGCGTCGTCGTCCCGGTCCACCGCGCAGGACACCAGGCCCGCCCCCTGCGCCGCGACGATCCCGACCGCCCGGCCGCATCCGCCGTCCGGGTCCAGCAACAGCCGGTCCGCCGCCGCGAGGGCCGCCAGGTCGGCCGCCGCCTCGGCCCGGTGCCGCGCGACGACGACCGAACCGACCGCCATCGTCGCCGCGAACACCGAGCAGCCGAGCATCGCGAAGGCCACCAGCCAGACCGTCGCCGAGCCGGCGTCCGCCGCCCCGCCGCGCCCGCGCGCCGCAGCGGCCCGGGCCCGCGCTCCCACCACCGGCGGCACCAGCCGCCGGGTCAGGCCGGCCATGCCGTTCCTCCTCCCACCAACGTGTCCTCCCGCGCCGCCACCGCGACGGCGCTCAGCCGCACCGAGAGCAGGCCGCCGAGCCTGCCCGGCGCCCCGCAGGGCGCGTCCACGGTGACCCGCACGGTGTCGGCCGCCAGGGCGACCTCGACCTGCGCCCCGGGCGGGGCCGCCGCGCGGGCGACCGCGACGGCGTCGCTCTCGCCGCGGGCGGCGGCCCGGGCGCCGACCCGGGCCGCGTCCACGCACCGGATCTGGCCCGCTGCGGCGAGCACGCCCCAGATGAGCAGCGCCGCGAGCAGGACCAGCGCCGGCATGGCCACCGCCGTCTCCGCCGTCACGAACCCCGCGTCACCGCGTGCCCGGCCGCGCCGGTACCTGCTACGTCGCATGGAGCGCCCGCTCCAGCAGATCGGTCAGCGCCCCCGTGACGGTCGCGCTGGTCACCACCTTGTAGAGCCCGGCCGCGAGCGCACACGCGCCCAGCGTGCCGACGGCGTACTCCGCCGTCGTCATCCCGGCGTCCGAGCGGCCCCTTTCACGGACCACCCGTCGGACCCGGCGCGCGGTCCAGCGTCCTCGCCGGCGCCACACCCCCGGCAACGGCCGGGCCGGAAGCCCGTTCCCGGGCCCGGGTGCCATCACAACAGCCATGGTCTTCTCCTCATCGGTTTCGGTTGCACGCAAGGCACGCGATTCACGCGATGCACACGGCGCGTGCGATGGATCGGTGGAATCGGTGGGGCTGCCAGGACTCCCTCACACCGCCAGTGCGAACCGGCTGGTGAGCCCCACGACGACCGGCACGACGCCGATCAGCACGAAGGCCGGGAGGAAGCAGAGCCCGAGAGGCACGGTGGCCAGAACTCCCGCCCGGCGGACCCGGGCGTGGGCCGCCCTGCCCGCTGCCGTCCGCCGGGCGTGGGCGAGCCCGATCAGGGGCACGGCGGCCGGGGAGCCCCCGAGGCTCGTACGGACCATGCAGCGGGCCAGTGGTGCCAGCGAGGGGTGCTGCTCGCCCAGCCGGCTCCAGCACAGTTCCGGCGGAGCGCCCAGGGCCAGTTCGGCCCCGATCGACACCAGCCGGGGCCCCATCGGAGCGCCCACGCTCCGCCCTACCGCCATGACCGCGACGGAGGGCGAAGCCGCCGAGCCGAGGCAGGCCGCCAACAGCTCCGCACTCAGCGGGAGTTGTCGGGTGAGCGACTCCTCTTCCAGCTCGGCCCGCCGATCGGCCGGCGAGCGCGCTCGCGCCAGCGCCTGGTAGGCGCCCGCTGTCAGCACCACCCCGAGCAGCAGCCCGAGGCCGCCACCGAGCACCAGAGCCGCTCCGGCGCCCGCCAGGGCCGCCATCGCCGACCGCCGGAGCACCCCGGCCCCGCCCGCGTGCCGCGTCGACGGCGCCGGCCGCGCCGACGGAACCCGCCCGAAGAGCCTGGCCGAGGCTCGATGCCACCCCACCCGGCGGCGGGCGGGTACAACTCCCGCCGCCACAAAGGCCATCAGCACCGCCGCACCCCACATCACCCTGCCACCGCCTCGGCCCTGCCGGCCTTGTTGCCCACCGGCCGACGCCCGGCCCTGCGGCGTGGCAGGCCGCTCAACGCCCGCCCGGCGCCCCGGAGTACCCGCTCGCCACGCACCCGCCCGGAACTCCACGTGGCCGCCTTCAGGGCCCTGGACCCCGCCCGCCCGGCTCTCGGCACCCTCGGGGCCCTCGCCGTCCACGGCCCCCGAACGACAGCCCCGCTCCCCGGACCCACGGGGCCCTCCAAGCCGCCCCGAGCCGCCGCCCGCACGATCCGAGCCGTCCAGGCCACGCCCAGCCCTTCCAGCCCCGCGCCCACCGCGAGGCAACCGAGCCCGGCCGACGTGTGCAGGAGGACGTGCACCGGCCTCGCCCCCATCGCGGTGCCCAGGAGCAGCCCGGCCGCCGGCAACGCCGCCAGGACGGCGATCGTCGTTCGAGGCCCGGCCAGTTCACCGGCGATCTCCTCGGCCAGGGCCCGCTCACCGCGCAGCGCCTCCGCGACCCGGTCCAGCGCGGCGGCCAACCCGGCGCCCCCGTCCGACGCGACCCGCCAACAGGCCGCGATCGCCGCCGCCCCGCTCCCGCCCGGCAGTTCGGCGAGCAGGTGCAGCGCGGCGGGCACATCGCCCCCGTAGCGACCGGCCGCCAACCGCGCCAGCGGCTCCTCACCCAGCGTGCGCCGGGCCTGCGGGTCGGCCGCGGTGCGCGTCGTCACCACGTGGAGCGCCTGCTCGGGCGTCGCCCCACTCCGCAACTCCCCTGCCAGAGCGGCGCAGAGCTCGACCACACCGGTCGCCCTGCGCCTGGCTTCCCCGGCCACGGCCCGCCGCAGACGCCACCTCCGGAGCGGCACCACGGCGAGTACGCCGACGAGCACCGGCACCGGCGAGGCCGTCGCGTACCCGGCCGCCAACCCGACGGGGAGGAGCAGAAGTTCGGGAACCAGCCACTGCGGCGCCCCGAGCGCACTGACCGGCCGCACGGGAGGCACCGGCGGCCCGGCGCCCGCCAGCACCAGCCTGGATCGCCGCCCGCCCGGCAGCTGCTGCTGCAGCACGTGCCATCCGCCGAGCGCGACCACGCACAGCGCCGCAGCCCACCACAGCGAGATCTGACTGTTGATCATCTCGTGAACCTCCTCGTCATCGACGTCATCGACCTCTCTTGCCCCAGTCCCCCAGCAGGGCGAGGGCACCCACCGAGAGCACGCACAGCAGCAGGACGAACCCGAGTTCCACCGCCCGTGCGCTCGCCGCCGCGAGCCCCGTCATGGCGGCCCCGCCGGGAGCGTGACGCCGCGCGCCGCCAGCAGCCCGAGCAGCCGCTCCCAGCCCGCTTTCGGGGCCATCCGGCCATCCACCGTGAACTCCACCGCCGGGACGGTCACGGCCAGGCCTTCGCGGTCCCCCGCGAGCGTGTGGATGTCGGCCACCCGGCGACGCCCCGAGCCCGGCTCCCGGACCAGGTGCACCACCAGGTCGAGCGCGGCGCGCAGTTGGCTGTGCAGCGACGGCCGGTCGAGCCCGGCGAGCGAGCCCAGCGCCTCCAGCCGGACCGGCACGTCCGCCGCCGTGTTGGCGTGGACCGTCCCGCAGCCGCCCTCGTGGCCGGTGTTCAGCGCGGCCAGGAGGTCCGACACCTCGGCCCCGCGCACCTCACCGATGACCAGCCGGTCGGGCCGCATCCGCAGCGCCTGCCGGACGAGGTCCCGGAGGGTGAGCTCGCCGAGCCCTTCCTGGTTGGGCGGTCTGCTCTGCAGCCGGACGACGTGCGGATGGGCCGGTCGCAGCTCGGCGGAGTCCTCGGCGACCACGATCCGTTCGTCCGCGCCGACGAGGCCGAGCAGAGCCGCGAGGAGCGTGGTCTTGCCCGTCCCCGTGCCGCCGGAGACCAGGAGCGACAGCCGGGCCCGCACGATGCCGGCCAGGAGGTCGGCACCCTCGGGCGGCAGGGCCCCGCCCGCCACCAGCTCGGCGAGCGTGAACGGCCGGGGCCGGCAGACCCGCAGCGAGATGTGCGTGCAGCCGGCCGCGATCGGCGGCAGCACGGCGTGCAGCCTGGTGCCGTCGGGGAGCCGGGCGTCCACCCAGGGGCGGGCGTCGTCCAGCCGCCGCCCCGCCGCGGTGGCCAGTCGATGCGCCAGCCGCCGGACCGCCTCGGCGTCGGCGAAGCGGACCCCGGTGGCGCGGTGCAGGCCGCCGCCACGGTCGACCCACACCTCCTCCGGGCCGTTCACCAGGACGTCCGTGACGTCGGGCGCCGCCAGCAGCCGGTCCAGCGGGCCCGCGCCCACCAGTTCGGCGCGCAGGGAGCGCACGGTGTCCAGGACCTCGTCCCCGCCGAGCGGCGGCCGGGTGGCACGCAGCGCGGCGGCGACGGAGCCGTCCGTCGGGGCGGCGCCCGACTCGGCCAGTCGCAGCCGGACCGCGTCCAGCAGCGCCGCCGTCCGCTCCTCCCGGGCCGTCCGCCCGTAGGGGCACGGACGGGACTGCTCCGGCGGCCCGTCGAGCGGCGGAACACTCCGGAGCAGTCGGCGCTCCCGCGCACCGCCACCCCCGCCGAGCGGGCCGCCGACCCCGCCGGCACCACCGGAAGCGCCGGTGCCGCCCGGGCCGGGCCCGGTACCTGTCCTGCGCAGTCGGACCATCAGTACACACCTCCTCCGACCGCCGGCACCGGCGGCAGCACTTCGTCCAGGAAGGTCGCGCAGAAGCGCGCGAGCGGGCCGTTGTCCCGCGTCCCGGGCGGCACGCCCTTCTCGACGTCCTCGGCCAGCCCGGGCTCCGGCTCCAGCTCTCCCGCGAGCTCCAGCCGCAGGCCGCGGGCGATCCGCCCGGCCGGGAGGCCGCGCGCCCGCAGCGGACGCACCACCGCCCGGACGTCCCCGAGCCGCATCCGGGCCGCCGCCGCGACCCGGTCGGCGGCGGCCACCGCCCGCAGTTCGGCCGGGACCACCAGCAGCGCCAGGTCCGACTGCTCCAGGGCCTGTCCGGCCGCCGCGTCGAGGTGGCGCGCCACGTCGACCACGACGAGCCCGCCGCGTCGTCTGGAGGCCGCCAGGACGCTGCGCATCGCCTCGGGCGGCACCGCCAGCGTGTCGCCGCGGTCCCACGAGAGGCAGGACAGTCGGGACGGCCGCTTGAGCGCGGGCAGCGCCCGGACCAGTTCGCTCCCGCTGACCCGGCCGCGCGAGCCGGCCAGATCGGGCCAGCGCAGCCCGCGGGCCGTCTCCCCGCCGAGCAGGATGTCCAGGCCGCCGCCCAGCGGATCCCCGTCGATCAGCATCGTCCGCCGCCCGGACCGCGCCGCGGTGACCGCGAGGGCGCACGCCAGGGTGGAGGCCCCCGCCCCGCCGCGGCCGCCGAGCACGGCGACGGTGAGCGCCGGGGGCCCGACGCCCTCGGCCGCGTCGGCGATCCGGTCGAGCAGCCAGGCTTCGGCGTCTGGGAGGAACAGCACGTGTTCGGCGCCGAGTTGGACGGCTCTGACCCACACCTGCGGGTCGTCCAGGTCCAGCCCCAGGAGCAGGACCCCGGCACGCCGGGGCAGCCCGGCGCACCGAGCCACCTGGTCGTCCCCGACCAGGACGAGCGAGGAGCTCTCCCAGAGCCCGCGGGGCGGCGGGCTGCCCCGGATCAGCTGCGGTTCGGTGCCCGCGGCCGCGCAGAGCCGCAGCAGGTGCTCGGCGAGGCGCTCGTCCTCGGTGAGGACCAGCGGCCCGGTGGACCCGGGACCCTCGACGGTGGTGTGGCCGGTGATCGGCGTCGACATGGTGCTCTCCCCTCCGCGAGTCTGCCGCTGTCCGCGGCCGACGGCGCGCGTCCGACGGTTGGGGCGGACGGCCGCCCGGGAGGGCCCGGGAGAGGCCCTGAGGAAGGCCCCGGCGACCGCCGCCGGACCTCACGGTGGGGGCTGATCGGGATTCCGTCATCGGGCTTTCGAATCCCTGTGGACAACTCGGTGCCTGTGGAGGAATTCGTTCACCCGGGCGGGGGGCTAATGAGCCAAGAATTGACGAACCGGGATCACGGAGATGAACCGGGGACTCCGGTCGCACTAACCGCACGACCTCCCCGGACTCCGCTCACGGAACCGTCCGGGCGTCCCCGGCCGCCGCGACGGGGGCGGCGAGTGGTCACCGGCAGGCAGGAGCAAAATGGCGACGCAGAGTGACGAAGGAGGGGAGACGGGCCCCGGGGCCGAAACCCCCGTACACCTCGGGCAGCCGGTCGGGCACACTCGCCACGAAGGGCCTTCAAGCCCTGAAAATGGCCCCGGACGTGCGACGACCCCCGCCGGGGGGGAGAGCGGGGGTCGTCTATCCACAGCCCGACTCGGGGGGGAGGAGCCGGACCGGGTTAGCACGGTCGCGAACGATCCGTGACTTCCATGGTGTACCCGAGAGGCCAGAAACACAAACCCGCACGGCCGCGAGTACGCCGAATGGCGGGGTGTTTTGCGGCTCCCTCTATCCTCGGTTCCCGTGGACACCACCGAGAACGCCGACGACCGCGCCGACGACTCCGCGGGCGGCACCACCGGGCCCGCCGAGGCTCCCGTCCCCGCGCACCCCCGGCCGGGGGGCACGCGCACGGCGGCCTTCTTCGACCTGGACAAGACCATCATCGCCAAATCGAGCGCGCTGGCCTTCAGCCGCCCCTTCTACCAGGGCGGCCTGATCAGCCGTCGGGCCGTAGTGCGCAGCGCGTACGCCCAGTTCGTGTTCCTCGTCGGCGGCGCGGACCACGACCAGATGGAGAAGATGCGCGAGTACCTCTCGTCGCTCATCCGGGGCTGGAACGTGCAGCAGGTCCGGGAGATCGTCGCCGAGACGCTGCACAACCTGATCGACCCGATCATCTACGACGAGGCCGCCTCGCTGATCGAGCAGCACCACGCCGCCGGCCGGGACGTCGTGATCGTCAGCAGTTCGGGCTCCGAGGTCGTCGAGCCGATCGGCGCCCTGCTCGGCGCGGACCACGTGATCGCCACCCGACTGAAGATCGAGGACGGCTGCTACACCGGCGAGATCGATTACTACGCCTACGCCGAGAACAAGGCGACCGCCATCCGGGAGCTGGCCGGGAGCGAGGGCTACGACCTAGCCCAGTGCTACGCCTACAGCGACTCCTCCACCGACCTACCGCTGCTGGAGGCCGTCGGCCACCCGTACGCCGTCAACCCGGACCGCGCGTTGCGCAAGGAGGCGGCGGCCCGGGAGTGGCCGGTGCTGGTCTTCGACAAACCGGTGGAACTGCGGCGGCGGCTCCCGGAGTTCTCCGCCCCGAGCGGCTCGGTGCTCACCGCCGTGGCGGTCGGGACGGCCCTGCTGACCGCCGGCGTGATCTGGTACCTGGCCCGGCGCCGCCGGCCGACCGCCTGACGCCCGGGGCCGGCCGCTTCGGGGCCGCTCCAGCCCCGCCGAGACCTGGCTCCTTGCCCGCTCCGGGGGCGGCAACTCTCCGTATTTGCAACAAAGCAGGCAATTGCCGCAGACTTCCCGTTTCGGGTTCCCCTTTCGCCCGAAACGCGATACAAAGGAAACACGGCCCGCGAGACCCGGTCAGGACCGAAGAGGTCAAACCGACAACGCAGTTCAGGCCCCACGGACCGCGCGTACACGTAGCCGAGCACCCACATGCAGCCGACCCGCTGTCGGGCCGCCGGACCAGACGAACGGGCAGGATCCCCGTCTGATCGGCACTTCCGGTGCATGCTTGGTCACCCGGCACCTGTACCAGCGGCGGCACCCGGCAGGATCGGGTGCCGCCGCATCTTCGCGTCCGGGCAGGGCCGTCGGCGCCCGGTCAGACCATTCCGCGCTGCATCGCCTCGCAGACCGCCGTGCTCTCCCGCGCGCCGAGCCGCAACGCCCGGCCACAGTGCGAGATCCAGGCCCCCATGCCCTCCCTCGTTCCGGACAGGTAGCCCGCCAGAGCTCGCCGGTAGGCGTCCGTCCCGAGTTCGGCGAGCCCGACCTCGGCGGGGCAGATCGACTTCGGGTCGAGCCCCTCGGCGATCAGCACGATCCGCTGGGCGGCCCGCGCGATCACGCCGTTGTGGGCGCCGAACGGGCGCAGCGCGAGCAGTTCCCCGTGAACCACCGACGCGACCACCAGGGCCGGCGTTCCGACGCCCTGCCCCTCCGCCCGCGCGACCAGGAGGCGCGAGAGCTGATCGAGGCGCGCGGCGACCTCCTCCGCGCCGGGCGCGGGCGGCAGGACCGGCAGCGGGGCGTCCACCACCACGGCCTCGACGCTCTCCACCGGTTCCAGGTCGAGCGGGAACAGCTCGTCCGCCGTCTCCCCGGCGCGCCGCGGACGGCCCGCGGACGGGTCCGCGTCGCCCACCGCGAGCAGGTGCAGCCGGGCCAGCACCTGGAGCGGCGAGTGCCGCCAGATGCTGAGCAGCTGGCCGGCCTCGGCGGCGATCCGCAGGGAGGCGCCGACCGTACGGGCCCCGTCGTCCGCGCTGAAGTCGCTGCGGCGCCGGACCTCCTCCAGCGGCCAGTCCGCCCCGGCCAGCGCCGCGGAGGCGCGGGCGCCGCGCAGCGCGGACTCGGAGGTGACCTCGGCGGCGCGGCGGCGCATCACCCGGTGGCCGTAGAGGCGGTCGACGGCCTTGCGCACCTCGGCCACGGCGTCGGGCACCCCGGGGAGCTGGGCCAGCGGGGCGAGGGGATCTGTTCCAGTGCTCACCTACCCGAGAGTAATGACCCGGCCGCCCCTCCCGGAACAGCAACCCCGCATCACCCGTTTGAGGCAATCCTCACTTCCCGTCCACGGCGATGCCCAAACCCCGGCTAGCATGGCCACTATCGGAGACGATAACGATTTCCAGTTACGTCCCGGCGTCAGTTGAGCTCCCGGGGCGAGGCCCGGGGGCGGAACCCCCGGAGCGAGAGCCCCCGAGCGAGAGCCGGAGTCCCCAGATGAAGATCGCCTTCGTCGGAAAGGGCGGCAGCGGCAAGACGACGCTGTCCGCACTGTTCGTCCGCCACCTGGCCGCCACGGGCCGGCCGGTGATCGCCGTCGACGCCGACATCAACCAACACCTCGGGCCCGCACTAGGACTGACTGACGACCAGGCCGCCGCGCTGCCCTCGCTCGGCGCGCACCTGCCGGAAATCAAGGAGTACCTGCGCGGCGGCAATCCACTGATCGGTTCGGCGGACGAGATGATCAAAACCACGCCGCCCGGCCGGGGTTCGCGCCTGCTGCGCATCGTCGAGGAGAACCCGGTCTACGCCGCCTGCGCCCGGCCGATCGCCCTGGACGAGGGCTCGGTGCGACTGCTCGCGACCGGCGCCTTCACCGAGGAGGACCTCGGGGTGGCCTGCTACCACTCCAAGGTCGGCGCCGTCGAGCTGCTGCTCAACCACCTGGTGGACGGCCGTGACGAGTACCTCGTCACCGACATGACGGCGGGCTCCGACTCCTTCGCCTCCGGCCTGTTCACCCGCTTCGACCTGACCTTCCTGGTCGCCGAGCCGACCCGCAAGGGCGTCTCGGTCTACCGCCAGTACAAGGACTACGCCCGTGACTTCGGCGTGAACCTGCGGGTGATCGGCAACAAGGTGCAGGGCCCGGACGACCTGGCGTTCCTGCGCCGCGAGGTGGGCGAGGACCTGCTCACGACCTTCGGGCACTCGGACTGGGTGCGGCGCCTGGAGCAGGGCGCCGAGCCGCCGCTGAAGAGCCTGGAGCCGGCCAACCGGGCCGTGCTGGAGCAGTTGCTGACCGAGGTCGACGCCTCCCACGACCGGCGCGACCCACGCCGCTACACCGACCAGGCCGTGCTCTTCCACCTGCGCAACGCGGAGAGCTGGGGCAGCGCCAAGGTGGGCGTCGACCTGGCGGCCCAGGTCGACCACGGCTTCGTGCTCGGCGAGTTCGCCCACGACGGCGAGCGGCCCGCCCCGGCCGGCGCGCCCGCCTGACCGACCATCCAGACCGAGCCGCCGGACGGCTCCCGAACGGGCCGTGTGCTCCCCCACCCAGGGGAGCACACGGCCCGTTCGACGTGTCCGGGGCGCCCACCAGCAGATTTGCAGCGCTTCGAACACCACCCAATGGGGTGAATCAGGGGCTTTTCCCCTTCCGTCCGGTGTGACCGCGTGCAAAGCTTTCATTACCCTCGGTTTACCGAGTCTTGATGGTCCGTCCCGACGGCCCTCCGCGAGGCCTCCCGCTCCTCGCCGGGGCCCCTGGCGGGCCCGATGGTCGAGGTCCGGCCGGTGACACCCGCACTCCCCGCCGCGCCCGCACCATCCCGCCACACCGTCGCGACCCCCGACAGCCGATCCGCCCCGGAGCCCCGCGACCGGACTCGCCGCCGGACCTGACTGCGTTCGCCCCCGGACAGACGGGAAGACAATGACCCTCGACATCTCCACCGCCCCCATCGCCTCCGACACGACCGACCACGCGCCGCCGGGCCCCGGCTCCGGCCCCCGCGTCCGGTGGATGCAGGACCTCTCGGCCTCCCTGGTGGTCTTCCTGATCGCCGTGCCGTTCTCCCTCGGCATCGCGCTCGCGACCGGGGCCCCGCTCACCGCGGGCCTCGCCGCGGCCGCCGTCGGCGGCATCGTCGTCGGGCTGCTCGGTGGCACGCCCCTCCAGGTCAGCGGTCCCTCGGCCGCACTGACCGTGATCACCGCCGGGCTCATCGCCCAATACGGCTGGCGGGCCACCTGCGCCATCACGCTCGCCGCCGGGCTGGTCCAACTCCTCCTCGGCGCGCGCCGGGTGGCCCGGACGGCGCTCGCCGTCTCGCCCGCCATCGTGCACGGCATGCTCGCCGGAGTCGGGCTCGCCATCGCGATCGCCCAGCTGCACGTCGTCCTCGGCGGCTCCCCGCAGAGCTCGGCGATCGCCAACATCCTCGCGCTGCCCGCGCAGTTGGCCGGACCGCACCCGCCGGCCGTGCTGATCGGCGCGGTGACGGTGGCCGTCCTGCTCGGCTGGCCTCGCCTCGGCCGGATTCCGGGCCGCACCGGCGAGTTGGGCGCGAAGCTGGCCAGGGTGCCCGGGCCGCTGGCCGCCATCGCCGCCGCCACGGCCCTCGCCACCGCGGCGGACCTGCCGCTCGCCCACATCGAACTCCCCTCCTGGCAGCCCCACTCGTTCGTCCCCGTGCTCCCGCACGGGCCGGTCGTCGGCGTGGTCGCCGCGGTCCTCACCGTCACCGCGGTCGCGAGCGTCGAGTCGTTGCTCTCCGCCGTCGCGATCGACCGGATGTCCCGCCGCACCGGCGACCTCGACCGCGAACTGCGCGGCCAGGGCGTCGCCAACGTCGTCAGTGGTCTGATCGGCGGACTCCCGATCGCCGGGGGCGCGGTCCGCAGCACCGCCAACGTGCGCGCGGGCGGACAGAGCAGGTGGGCGTCGGTCCTGCACGGCGTCTGGGTGCTCGCGGCCGCCGTGGCGCTCACCGGCGGGCTGCGTCGGATCCCGCTGGCCGCGCTGGGCGCGCTGGTGCTGGTCGTCGGTCTGCAGATGATGAGCTTCGCGCACATCCGCAAGGTGCACCGGCACCGCGAGTTCCCGGTCTACCTCACCACCGGCCTGGGCGTCGTGGTGTTCGGCGTGCTGTGGGGCGTGACGCTCGGCGCCGCCACCGCCGTCCTGCTCGCGCTCTACCGGCTCACCCGCGCCCACGTGGACGTGCTGGCGGGGCCCGACGGCTCGGTGACGGTCCAGACGCACGGCCCGCTCACCTTCACCGTCGTGCCCCGGCTGAGCCGGGCACTGGCCGGGATCCCCGCCGCCGCCGACGTGACGGTGGTCCACGACGGCTCCTTCCTGGACCACGCCGCGTACGAGACGCTGCACAGCTGGCGCTCCGGGCACCAGGCCGCGGGCGGACGGGTCTCCATGGTGACGAGGCGCCAGGACGACGAGGTGCTCGACCCCGACGGCACGGTCCGCGCCGGCAGCTCCCCGGGTCCGCACCGCTGCCGAGCCTGGACGCCCTGGGTGGGCCACCACTGCATCGAGCAGCAGGAGGACCCGCACGGCCGGCTGCTCGACGGCGTCCGGGTGTTCCAGCAGCACACCGCCCCGCTGGTGCGGCCCGAACTCGCCCGGCTGGCCCGGGAGGGACAGACGCCCTCCCAGCTCTTCCTGACCTGCGCGGACTCCCGGATGGTCACCAGCATGATCACCAACAGCGGGCCGGGCGACCTCTTCACCGTCCGCAACGTCGGGAACCTCGTACCGGCCCCGTTCGAACCCGGCGCGGCCGACGACTCGGTGGCCGCCGCGGTGCAGTACGCCGTCGAGGCGCTGGAGGTGCGCTCGATCACGGTCTGCGGCCACTCCGGCTGCGGTGCGATGAAGGCCCTGCTGGACGGCGTCCACGAGCGTCCCGGCACGCCGACCCCGCTGACCCGCTGGCTGCGCAACGGCCGCGGCTCGCTGGACCGGCTCCGGCGGGCGCCCGCCGAGTTCGCCGACCGGCCGGTGGTGGACCTCGCCGAGCAGCTCTGCATCACCAACGTCGTCCAGCAGTTGGACCAGCTGATGGCGAACCCCGCGGTGGAGCGCCGGGTCGAGGAGGGCACCCTGCGCCTGGTCGGTATGTACTTCGACTTCGCGACCGCCCAGGCGTACGTGCTCGACCGCGCGGCCGGCACCTTCAGTCCGGTCGAGGCGCGTCCGGCCGAGACAGCGCCGACCGGGGCGCTCGCCGGCGCGGTACCGGACGCACCGGCGGTGTGCCCGCCCCCAGGAGTGAATGGAATCCCGGACCGGGTGTCCGCCGCCGATGGTGAGGAGGGCCCCCAGCTGGCCGCCTGAGAGCCGGGCCCGTGTACCCGCCGGGCGGGCCGGGGCGCGGGCCCGCCCCTACCGACCTCCGCGCTTTCCGCGGCGGTGCCGCGCGGCGGTCCGGCCGCCCTTCCCGGGGGCCGCCGCGGGGGTCACCCGGCGGCCCCGCGACGACGACGTCCGTTCGACTCTCGGTCAAAGGTCTACACCAATTCCCGGGTGCCTCTTGTCAAGTGGGCTCTTCGCCTGGTGAGCTGTGCGCTGGGACACACGGGACAATCCCCACGCACGGGATCGTCCCAGATCATGACTCGATGAGGAGTGCGTGTTGAGCAACGAGAGCCTGGCCAACCTGCTCAAGGAGGAGCGTCGTTTCGCTCCCCCGGCAGAGCTCGCCGCAGCGGCCAACGTCACCGCGGCCGCGTACGCGCAGGCCTCCGAGGACCGCCTGGGCTTCTGGGCCGAGCA
>NZ_JAQYXB010000643.1:0-207 GCF_036322405.1 Streptomyces sp. SP17BM10
TATTCGGCACAGCGAGGGTTCGTCTCTTAGTACTGCTTCGGCGTGGAAGGGAGTTCGGGTTCTGGTTGTGTCGGGCACGTTGTTGGGTCCTGAGGGAACGGAAACGTTGTCTCAGTGGTTGCCGGCCTCACTTGAGGTGCCCTTGTTGGGGGTGTCCGAGGGTGTGTGACTGGTCGTTGTTTGAGAACTGCACAGTGGACGCGAGCA
>NZ_JAQYXB010000644.1:0-350 GCF_036322405.1 Streptomyces sp. SP17BM10
CCCGCCGCCCCCGCCCCCCCCGGCCCCGCCCCCCACCCGACCACCCCCCCGAGGCCGGGCAGCAGCAGCCATTACCGGTCGACCTTGGGGTCCGGAGTACCGCCGTGTGCAATCCCGCTGTCGCCGGCGGCCGGGGTGGTGGCGGTCACGCAGAGAACAAGGGGGGGGGGGGGGGGGGGGGGGGGGGTGGGGAGGGGGGGGGGGGGGGGGGGGGGGGGGCGGGGGGGGGGGGGGGGGCGGGGGGGGCGCGAGTGGAGCCCCGGCCGCCGTCACAAAACCCACCCCCCCCCCCGCGGCCGAAACCAACCCAACAGAAAACACCAACATGTGGGGGGGGGGGGCGGAGAGAG
>NZ_JAQYXB010000645.1:0-308 GCF_036322405.1 Streptomyces sp. SP17BM10
GGGGCGCCACCCCCCCCCACCCCCCCCCACCCCCCCCACCCCGGGCCGCCCCAGGCGCGCAACACCAACACACACCCACCCCCCCCCCACCCCCCCACCCCCACCCGCCCCCCCCCCCCCCCCCCCGCGCGCGCGCATCCCCCCGCCCTCGCCGGCCGCCACCCGCCCTACCCCCACCCGACCCCCCCCCAACGCCCACAACCCAACCCCCCCCCCCACCCCCCCCACCCCCCCCCCCCACCCCCCCCCCACAGCACCCAACCCAAACACCCGCGCAGGACGGCGGCCCCCCAACCCACCCGCGAGCA
>NZ_JAQYXB010000646.1:0-888 GCF_036322405.1 Streptomyces sp. SP17BM10
GCCTCTCGAGGTGGTCCACGACGGCCGGACGCCCGCCTACGCGATCTACACCTCCGGCTCCACCGGCCGCCCCAAGGGCGTCGTCATCCCCCGCGCCGCACTCGACAACTTCCTCACCGACATGTCCGCCCGCGTCCCGATGGACGGCACCGACCGGCTCATCGCCGTCACCACCGTCTCCTTCGACATCGCCGCCCTGGAGCTCTACCTCCCCCTCCTCAACGGCGCCGCCGTCGTCATCGCGAGCAAGGACGAAGTCCTCGACCCCGAAGCCCTCGCCGCCCTCATCACCAAGACCGACGGCACCGTCCTCCAAGCCACCCCGTCCCTGTGGCAGACGCTCACCGCCCAGGTGCCGCAGGCGCTCTCCGGCCTGCGCATGCTCGTCGGCGGCGAAGCCGTCCCGGGGACGCTCGCCGAGGCCATGGCCTCGGCCGGACGGTCGGTGCTCAACGTGTACGGCCCCACCGAGACCACCATCTGGTCCACCACCGCCGTCCTGGACGGCCGCACGGCGAACCCGTCCATCGGCCGCCCGATGCTCAACACCCGCGCCTACATCCTCGATTCGGCCCTGCGCCCCGTCCCCGCAGGCACCCCCGGCGAGCTCTACCTCGCCGGCGCCGGCCTCGCCCGCGGCTACCTCGCCCGCCCCGGCCTCACCGCCGAACGCTTCACCGCCGACCCCCACGGCACCCCCGGCACCCGCATGTACCGCACCGGCGACCTCGCCCGCTGGGCCACCGACGGCACCATCGACTACCTCGGCCGCACCGACTTCCAGGTCAAGGTCCGCGGCTTCCGCATCGAACTCGGCGAAATCGAATCCGCCCTCGCGAAGCACGACACCGTCACCCGCGCCGCCGTCGTCGTCCGCGAGGACCGCCC
>NZ_JAQYXB010000647.1:0-109305 GCF_036322405.1 Streptomyces sp. SP17BM10
GAACGACCCGCGGGACGGCTCGGTGGTGTCCCACTTCATCTCGTTCTCCGGGGTGATCATGTTGAACTCCCGGTCGAGGATGGTGGAGTACGTGGAGTCCCCGAGCCTGCCCGAGGCCACCGCCGTACCGAAGTAGCGGCCGCTGCCGGCTGCTGCCGCACCCAGCGTGGTCGCCCCGGCGGCGTGCGCCGAGGGGGTTGCGGTGACGGCGGCGGCCGAGCTGACGAGCACGCATGCGGCCGTCGTGAGGGCCTTGCGGAGAAGGGGTTTCCTGGTGAGCCGTGGCATGACGGATCGTTCTCCTCGGGTGGGGGATGGCTGCGCACCGGTCGGGGGCCGGAGCGTCGTCCTGGCAGTTGTGCGCGTGCTGCTCGGCAGAGCCGTTCCTGGCGGGCGGACCCGGCGGCACGTGTGCGCGCCATGGTGCCTGGCCGCGCTGCTCGGCCCCTTTGGTTAGCGTTAACAATCAACGCCGGACGCGCGCCTGGCCCTGTCCGTGATGTGCGGGTGTGGCCCCGGCGGCGATGTGCGGCGTCAACGCCTCGGGACGGTGGCGCGCTGTCAGCCCGCGCTGCGGGAGGCCGCCGAGCCGAGCGTGATGTCGGAGCTGCCGCTGCTCCGGTAGCCCTCGGTGGCCAGGATCTCGTAGTTCATGGTGCCGAGGTACATGCCGTGCCTGGCCCACGCGTCGAAGTGGTTCGCGGCGGTGATGGTTCCGCCGGTCCGCTTGGCCCGGCGGACGCTCCAGTACTGGTTGAAGGTCTTGATGCCCTCGATGGAGGGCGCGTTGTAGCGCGTCGTCTCGTAGATGTCATAGGTGTCACCGTCCGTGGTGACGGTGCCCTTGTACGCGCCGGTGGGCTTGTAGGAGCCGTAGTTCTCGACGACGTAGTACTCGACGAGCGGGTTGGTGCTCCAGCCGTAGAGCGAGAGGTAGGCGTTGCCGTTGGTGCTCCACGTGCCCGAGTAGGTCACCGGCTTGCGTGATCCGGTGCTCCAGCCCTTGCCGGCGACGAAGTTGCCGGCGTTGGTCCAGGAGGTGCTGTAGTGACCGCCGCCGTTGAGGGACATCGAGGCCGCACCGGTGCCCTCGGTCCAGAACGAGTAGTAGTAACCGCCGTCGGTGCCGGTCCGGTTCGTGGTGACGGTCGCGGCGTCCGCGGTGCCGGGCGTGGCCAGGACGGCCGCGAGGGCCAGCGCGAGGACGCTCGCTTTGCGGGCCGGCTGCCAGGGGCGGTCGGTGCAGCGGCTCTCGAGGTGGGGCATGTTCACGGGAGTGATCCGATCTGCCGATGGGTGGGGGCGCAGCTCTGCGCCGCCGACGGCCACGAGGGTGGGTGGCCGGACGGCGTGGCGCGATGGTGCGCGGAACCGGCTTGTCGTCAACAAGGCCGCACCCCTGGGTGGTTGGCGTGCGAGGCCGGGGAGCCGGGGCCGCTCGGACTTGTCGACGGCGACAGTGTTGGCCTGGACTCGACAAGATGTCAACGCTTTCGACCGAAACGGCGATAGCTTCGCGCGCCGTCGGGTCTCCCCGGCGAAGAACGGGCTGGCCAGGCGCGTGCTGGTCGATTGCCGGGCTGTAGGCGTCGACGGTGAGCTCCCCGACATCCCCTCGGGTTCCCCATAGGTGGACCGCAATCAACGCAGAAGAACAGCGAAAGTTTCGCGACTTGAGTCGGTGCTGCGGGGTGGCGCCGCTCCGCCCGGCTGCCGGAGGCACGGAGGGGCGTGCCGGCCCTTCAGGGCCGGCCGGGCGCCACGGTGCTGGAGCGCACCACCAGGGTGGTCGACAGTTCGAGACGGGTCGGGGCCGCCGGGGCCTCCTCGGTGCGCAGGGCGAGGATCAGGCGGGTCGCCTGTTCGGCCATCTCGCGCAGGGGCTGGCGGACGGTGGTCAGCGCGGGGCTGGTCCACTTCGCGATGTCCAGGTCGTCGTAGCCGACGACGGAGAGGTCCTCGGGCACGCGCAGGCCGCGGACCCGGGCGGCCTCCATGACGCCGAGGGCTTGCAGGTCACTGCCGGCGAAGATCGCGGTGGGCCGCTCGGGGAGCTCCAACAGCCGTCCGGCCTGGGCGAATCCGCCCTCGGCGTGGAAGTCGCCGAAGGCGGTCAGCGCGGGGTCGACCTTCAGGCCCGCCATGGTCATCGCGGAGCGGTAGCCGTCCAGCCGGGCCAGGGAGCAGAGGGTGTCCTCGGGGCCGGTGACGATGGCGATGCGCCGGTGACCGAGCTCGATCAGGTGCCGGGTGGCGGCGAGGCCGCCGGCCCAGTTGGCCGAGCCCACCGAGGGCACGTCCGGATCGGGGTTGCCGGCGGGGTCGACGATCACGAACGGGATGGAGCGCGCGCGCAGTTGGCGCTTGAACTCGGGCGGCAGGCTGGAGAAGACCAGGACGACACCGAGGGGGCGCCGCCGCAGCACCGCCTCGATCCACTCCGGCCCGGGGGCGTGGCGCGAACCGCTGTGGGTGACCACGACCGCCGCGCCGTGCTCGTTCGCGACGGCCTCGACGCCACGGAGGAGTTCCATCGCCCAGAGGCTGTCGAGCTCGTGGAAGACGATCTCGACGAGGGGCGCCTCACCGCCGCCGCGCGCAGCGCGCTGGTAGCCGTGGTCGCTCAGGACCTGCTCGACGCGGCCGCGGGTGGCCGCCGCGACGTCGGTACGGCCGTTGAGGACCTTCGAAACCGTCGAAACGGAGACCTCGGCCTCGCGCGCGATGTCCGCGAGGGTCACCCGTCCCAGTTCATCGCCCTTTTCCATGGAGGCAGCATAGGGCACGGGCGGCGCGCGGCCGTTGGCGCATCACGCTTCAGTAACCGTCGCTCCGGGGGCTTGACCCGAAACAAGTCCGCAACCTAGCGTCCCGGCCAAGCGGTGATTTCGAGAAAAACGTCGAAAGTTTAGGGGACTCTTGATGAAGAGGCGCACTCTCGCTGCTGCACTCGGCCTGGCCGCGGTCATGGCGGGGACGACCGCCTGCGGCAGTGGCGGGTCCTCCTCCGCGGGCGGGGACTCCGGAACGATCCACGTGCTGGTCTACGGGGATGCCAGCAACAAGGTCGAGAAGCAGGTGGTCGACACCTTCAACAAGACGTCGAAGGTCAAGGCCGTCCTGGACACCATCCCCGGTGCGGACTACCAGGCCAAGCTCAACACCGTCATCAACACCCCCCAGGCGCCGGACGTGTTCTTCAACTGGGGCGGTGGGAGCATCCAGCCCTACGTGAAGTCCGGCCTCCTGCTCCCGCTGGACGACATGATCGCCGCGGACCCGGGGCTGAAGGGCAACTTCCTGCCCTCCGTGTTCAACACCGCGGTGATCGACGGCAAGTCCTACGGCATCCCGATGCGCGGCACCCAGCCCGTGCTGCTGTTCAACAACAAGAAGGTGCTGGCCGACGCCGGCCTGAGCGCGCCGAAGACGTGGGACGACCTCCTGGGTGTCGTCCGGGCGCTCAAGGCCAAGGGCATCACCCCGATCGCCCTCGGCGGTGGCGACCAGTGGCCGACCCTCATGTGGTACGAGTACGTGTTCGACCGCGTCGCGGGCCCCGACCTGTTCCGCAAGGCGCTGTCCGGCGACAAGAGCGCCTGGGAGGGAGAGGACGCCAAGAAGGCCCTGGGCATGCTCAGGCAACTGGTCGACGCCGGGGCGTTCGGCTCGAACGTCGACTCGGTCAAGTTCACCGACGGCGGCTCCCCGGCGCTGCTGGCGAAGGGCAAGGCGGGACTGGAGCTGATGGGCTCCTGGGAGTACGCCACCCAGCGGGACGCCAACCCCGACTTCGCCAAGAGCGACCTCGGGTACGGGGGCTTCCCCGGCATCGCCGGCGGCAAGGGCGATCCGGCCGACGTGGTCGGCAACACCAACAACTTCTACTCGGTGCTGAAGAAGAGCAAGCACCCCGAGGCGGCGGCCGCCTTCCTGAAGCTCATGTACTCCGACGAGTTCGTGAAGGCCCAGCTGGCGATCGGCAACCTGCCGACCACCACCAACACCGAGCAGTTCCTCGCCACCGCGGACAACCCCGACTACTCGAAGTACCAGTACGACCTGGTCAAGGCGGCCCCCTCGTTCCAGCTGTCCTGGGACCAGGCCTACCCGCCGGCCGCCAACGCGCCGATCCACACCGCCGTCCAGCAGTTCTTCGACGGCAAGCTCGACGTGGACGGCTTCGTCAAGGCCATGCAGGCCCTCCCCGCCTCGTGAGACGGATCGTCATGAGTGCTCCATCCGTAGTATCCGGGTACGGTCGGCGCCTGCCGGCGCGGCCCAGCCGGACCGGCACCGCGGTGACCCGCCCGGGCCTCGCCTGGGCGCTGCCCGCGACCGTGTTCTTCCTGATGTTCGCGGTCCTGCCGCTGGTCCTGGTGGCGGTGCTCTCCTTCACCAGCTGGAACGGCGTCGACGCCCCCCGGTTCAACGGCCTGGCCAACTGGACCAAGCTGCTGCACGACCCGGTGATGACGCAGAGCGTCGGCCTGACCCTGGTGCTGACCGTGGCCGGTGTGGTCGTGCAGACCCCGGTGAGCATCCTGCTGGGAGTGTGGGCGGCCGGCCGCCAGCGCAACCGGGCCGTGCTGTCCGCGATCTTCTTCGTCCCGCTGCTGCTGTCCGCGACCGCGATCTCGGTCGTCTGGCGCGCCATCCTCGACCCCAACTTCGGCGTGCCCTCGCAACTGACCTGGCTGTTCGGCGACGGCAACCTGATGGGCAGCCAGGGCAGCGCCGTCGCGGTGCTCACCTTCGTCGGCATGTGGCAGTGGACGCCCATGCACGCCCTGCTCTACCAGGGCGGGGCCCGGGCGATCCCGCAGGTGCTCTACCAGGCCGCGTCGATCGACGGCGCCGGCAGGGTGCGGCAGTTCTTCCACATCACCCTGCCGCAGCTGCGCAACACCGTGATCACGTCGGTGATCCTGATGCTGGTCGGCGGCCTCACCACCTTCGACACCGTCCTCATCCTCACCCAGGGCGGCCCCGGCACCGACACCACCAACAGCGCCTACTACATGTACCAACAGGCCTTCAAGAGCTTCGACTTCGGCGCGGGCTCGGCCATCGCCCTGGTGCTCGTGGTGGTCGCCACCCTGATCTCGCTCGCCGTCGTGCGCCTGTCCGGCTACGACCGGATGCGCAGCACTTCGGAGGGACTGTGATGCGACGGCGCCCCAACCACCTCGCCGGGCTCGGCTCGCTGGTCTGGCTGGCGCTGGTCGGCTTCCCGCTGTACGTCATGCTGATCGCGACCTTCCGGACCCGCTCCGACTACTCCTCGCAGGGGCCGCTCACCTTCCCCGCGCAGCTGACCCTGCGGAACTACGTCGACGACTTCTCCAACGGCTTCGGCCGGGACTTCCTCAACACGCTCCTCGTCACCGTGAGCGTGGTCGCGATCGTCCTGCTCGTGGTGCCCCCGCTCGCCTACGCGATCGTCCGGGCCCGGGGCAGGACCATCGGCACGGTCTTCCGGATCTTCCTGCTGGGGCTGGCGATCCCGGCGCAGGCCGTGATCGTGCCGATGTTCTACGTCATCAGCAAGGCCGGCCTCTACGACAACCTGCTCGGCGTCATCCTGCCCACCGCGGCGTTCTGCCTGCCGGTGTGCACGCTGGTCCTCACCGGCGCGATGCGGGACATCACCGGCGAGCTCTACGAAGCCATGGCCATGGACGGCGCCACCCCCTGGCGGGTGTTCTGGCAGCTGGTGGTGCCGCTGTCCAAGGGCGGCCTCTCGTCCGTCGTGGTCTTCTCCGCACTGCAGGCGTGGAACGGCTTCCTGTTCCCCCTGATCCTCACCCAGTCGGAGAGCACCAAGGTCATCACCCTCGGCCTGTACGAGTTCCAGACCGAACACGGCGTCGACGTGCCCGGCCTGCTCAGCGCCGTCGTGCTGTCGACGCTCCCCGTCTTCATCGTCTACCTGTTCGCCCGGCGGGCCTTGGTCCAAGGCCTCATGGGCGTTGGGGGAAAGTGACCGCCACCATGAACCTGGCCGTCCCGTCCGCTGCCCGGACCGCCCGCTGGCACGACCGCTCGCTCAGCCCCGAGGAACGCGCGGACGCCGTGCTCGCCGAGATGACGCTGCGGGAGAAGCTGGCGCAGCTCGTCGGCGTCTGGGTCGGCGCCTCCGACGAGGGCGGCGAGGTCGCCCCGCACCAGCACGACATGGAGGAACCGCCCGCCCTCGGCGACCTGCTCCCGTCCGGGCTGGGCCAGTTGACCCGGCCCTTCGGCACCGTGCCGGTCGACCCGGCGCTGGGCGCGCTCTCACTGGCCCGCAGCCAGCAGCGCATCGCCGCCGCGAACCGGTTCGGCATCCCGGCACTCGCGCACGAGGAGTGCCTGGCCGGCTTCGCCGCCTGGGGAGCCACCGCCTACCCGGTGCCGCTCTCCTGGGGCGCCACCTTCGACCCGGGCCTGATCCGGCGGATGGCCGCGGCCATCGGCCGCGACATGCGCGCGGTCGGTGTCCACCAGGGCCTCTCCCCGGTCCTCGACGTCGTCCGCGACGCCCGCTGGGGACGGGTCGAGGAGACCGTCGGCGAAGACCCCTACCTGGTCGGCACGGTGGCCACCGCCTACGTGCAGGGCCTGGAATCGGCGGGGATCGTCGCCACGCTCAAGCACTTCGCCGGGTACTCGGCCTCGCGCGCCGGACGCAACCTCGCCCCCGTGGGCATGGGCGCGCGGGAGCGCGCGGACGTGATCCTGCCGCCCTTCGAGATGGCGGTGCGCGAGGGCCGGCCCCGTTCGGTCATGCACGCCTACACCGACACCGACGGCGTCCCCTCGGCCGCCGACGAGGAACTGCTGACCGGGCTGCTCCGCGACACGTGGGGCTTCGAGGGAACCGTGGTCGCCGACTACTTCGGCATCGCCTTCCTCAAGGTGCTGCACGGCGTCGCCGGGGACTGGGCGGAGGCCGCCGCACTCGCCCTGGCCAGCGGCGTGGACGTGGAACTGCCCACCGTCAAGACCTTCGGCGAGCCGCTGCTGCGCGCCGTCGAGGACGGGACCGTGCCCGAGGCGCTGGTCGACCGGGCCCTGCGCAGGGTGCTGGTGCAAAAGGTCCGGCTCGGCCTGCTGGACGAGGACTGGGACGCCGTCCCGGCGGCGCTCGCCGGCCGGTCGCTCGACGACCCGGACGAGCTGCGCGGCTCGGTCGACCTGGACCGCCCGGAGAACCGCGCCCTCGCCCGGGAGATCGCCGAGCAGGCCGTGGTGCTGCTGCGCAACGACGGCACCCTGCCGTTGCGCGACCCCCGCCGGATCGCGCTGATCGGCCCCAACGCGGACACGCCGACCGCGGTGCTGGGCTGCTACGCCTTCCCGGTGCACGTCGGCAGCCGGCACCCGGAGGTCCCGGTCGGCATCGAACTGCCGACGCTGCACCAGGCGTTGGCGGCCGAGTTCCCCGGCAGCGAGATCCGGACGGTGGCCGGGGCGAGCGTCGACGGACTCGACACGTCCGGCTTCGCCGAGGCCGTCGAGGCGGCCCGGCAGGCCGATGTCGTGATCGTCGCCCTCGGGGACCGGGCCGGATTGTTCGGGCGCGGCACCAGTGGCGAGGGCTGCGACGTCGAGTCCCTGGAACTGCCCGGGGTGCAGCGGCAGTTGCTCGAAGCGCTGCTGGACACCGGCAGGCCGGTCGTGCCGGTGCTGCTCGCCGGCCGCCCCTACGCGCTGGGACGCGCGGCGACGGAGGCGGCGGCCCTGGTGCAGACCTTCTTCCCCGGGGAGGCCGGGACCGGGGCGATCGCCGCCGTGCTCAGCGGCCGGACCAACCCCTCGGGCCGGCTGCCGGTCAGCATCCCGGCCCGGCCGGCCGTGCAGCCCTCCACCTACCTCGCCGCCCGCCTGGCCGGACCCAGCGAGGTGTCCAGCACCGACCCGACCCCCGCGTTCGGATTCGGGCACGGCATCGGCTACACCGCCTTCGCCTGGACCGACCTGGAGGTGGAACGGGCCACCGCCACGACCGACGGCGAGCTCGCTCTCGCCTTCACCCTGTCCAACACCGGTGAGCGGAGCGGCAGCGAGACCGTCCAGCTCTACCTGCACGACCCCGTCGCCTCCGTCGTCCAGCCGGTGCTTCGGCTGATCGGCTACCGGCGGGTCTCCCTCGACGCGGGCGAGCGGACCCGGATCCGGATCCGCGTCCCCGCCGACCTCGCGTCCTTCACCGGACGCGACGGCCGACGCATCGTCGAGCCGGGCGAGCTGGAGCTGCGGGTCGCGGCCTCCAGCACCGACGTCCGGCTCACCGCCACCGTCCGACTGGACGGCCCGGTCCGGGTCCTGGACCACACCCGGCGGCTGCACGCGGACTTCCGGTGCACCTGATCCGCCACCGCGCCGGCCGCCGCCGGAACCTTCCGCACACCCCTCGTGATCCCGACTGAGAGGTCCCATGTTCCGATCCCGCTCGTTACCGTCCCGCCTCCTGGGCATCGTCGCCGCGGTCGGCCTCGCGGTCGGCCTGAGCCTGCAGGCCGCGCCCCGGGCCGCCGCGGCCCCGGAGGGTGGCGCCTCTCAGGCCGCCGCCCCCAGGGCCGCCGCCTCGCTGAAGCAGATCACGGACTTCGGCACCAACCCGACCGGTCTGCTGATGCACCTGTACGTGCCGAACAACGTCAGGGCCAACCCGCCGATCCTGCTGGCGCTGCACGGCTGCCAGGGGACGGGACCCTACCTGTACTCCAGCACCGACTTCGGGGCACTGGCCGACCAGTACGGGTTCCTCGTCATCTACCCCTCGACGAACCCCGGCGGAAGCTGCTGGGACGTCTCCTCGGACCAGGCGCTGACCCGCAACCGCGGCAGTGACCCGGTCGGACTCATGTCGATGATCACCTACACGGAGCGGCACTACGGCGGCAACGCCGACGCCGTGTACGTGACCGGCGAGTCGTCCGGCGGCATGATGACGAACGTGATGCTCGCCGACTACCCCGATGTCTTCAAGGCGGGCGCGGCGTTCATGGGAGTGCCGTACCACTGCTTCTACACCGGCTCCGTACGCGGCTGGAACGCGGACTGCGCCCAGGGCAAGGTGTCCATGAGCCCGCAACAGTGGGGCGGACTGGTCCGCAGTACGGGAGATCCCGGCTACACCGGTCCGCGTCCGCGCGTGCAGTTGTGGCACGGAACCGCCGACCCGATCCTGAGCCACAACGACCTCGGTGAAGAGATCAAGCAGTGGACCGACGTCCTCGGCGTGAGCCCGACCCCGTCGGCCACGGACACCCCCGCGCCCAACTGGAACCGTACGCGGTACGCCAACAGCGCCGGCACCACCCAGGTCGAGGCGTACAGCATCGCCGGTGCCGGGCACCAACTGCCCGTGCAGGGCACCGCGATGGCTGCCAGTGCCATCCACTTCATGGGCCTGGACGCGAGGCCCTCCGGCGGCGGCACGACCGGCGCGCTGCACGCGGTGGACGCGGGCAAGTGCCTGACCGACGCGAACAACGCGACGCCGGGCATCCAGCAGCAGATCCACACCTGCACCGGCGGCGCCGACCAGGCCTGGACCAGGACGGCGTCGAACCAGCTGACCGTGACCGTCGGTGGCAGCACGCTCTGCCTGGACGCCGACGCCAGGGGCACCACCGACGGCACCAAGGTGATCGTCTGGTCCTGCAACGGCCAGGCCAACCAGCAGTGGCAGCTGAACCCGAACGGCACCGTCACCGGGGCACAGTCGGGGCTCTGCCTGGACGTGGCGGGCCTGGCGACCGCCGACGGCTCGCCCGTCCAGCTGTGGAGCTGCAGCGGCGGCAGGAACCAGCAGTGGACGCTCGGTTGATCCGATGACCACCTCACCGCAGCGGAGGTGGGGCTGCGGGGCCGCCCCTCGGAGGCCGGGGGGCGGCCCCGCGCCCGGTCGGCCGGTTACGGGACGGGTACGGCGTCGGGGCGAGGTGGGGTGGAGCGGATGCTGCGGGGGGAGGCACCGAGTTCGCGGCGGCAGGTCTTGTTGAAGGCGTGCAGGTCGGGGATGCCGACGGAGGCGGCGATCGCGGGGATGGAGAGGGTGGTGGCGCACAGGAAGTGGCGGGCGCGTTCCATCCGGCGGGCGCGGATGTAGCCGACGACGGTCTCGCCGGTGGCGGCGCGGAACAACCGGGTGAGGTGGTTGTGCGAGACGCCGGCGGCGCGGGCGATGTCGGGAACGGTGAGGGGTTCGGCGAGTCGGGCCTCGATCAGCGCGGTGGCGGCGGCGACCGCCGGGTGGACGGTCGGGGTGACGGGCTCGCCGGGAGGGGTGAGCACGGCGATCCGCCACAGCGCGGCCCAGACCTCGGCGGTGGCCCGGGCGGGGGTGCGCGGCCACGCGGCGAGCGCCTGACGGAACCCCGTGGTGAGCCGGTCGAGTTCGGTACCGGTCGACTGGATGACGGGGATCCGGTGCGGCGTGCCTGCGGTGCCGAGGCGCAGGTGGACGTAGAAGTGCTCGGACCGGCCCCGGTAGCGGTAGCGGACCTCGCAGCCGGGCGGTACCAGGCTGATCCGGCCGGGGCGGATGCTGTGCGGCGTGCCGTCCACCGTCAAGTCGGCGTGGTAGCCGTAGAGATGGAGTTGCCACAGGTCCGGCAGCGAGAAGACGTCCACGTGGCCGGCCGGTCCGTGGACGCCGGTGCCGACGGCGGCGAGGGTCGGTGGCTCGTCGAGGCGGGCGAGGACCGTCTGCATGCCATGAGGTGTACCCCGTGCGGAGCGCGGTGAAAACGGACCACCGGAGGGTGAACCCGGCCCACGCGGTGGCGGGCCGGCCGGACCTAGCGTGGCCGTCATGGAGAAAACGGAAGTACGACTTTCGTCGGTGCAGATGGCACGCTTCGTGGCGCGCGGGTCGCTGCGGCTGGACGCGGTGGTCCCGGCGGAGATGAACGCCGAGGGTCTGGCGGTGCTGGCCGCGGGCGTGCCGGACGTGCCGTACGGAACGCCGGTGTCCGAGGCGTACGCGCCGGGCTCGTTCGTCCGCCGCCTGCTGCAACTGCCGCAGGTGGCAGGGGCCTTGCGCAGTCTGGTCGGTCCGGAGCCGTGGGTGGACCACCACGCGGTGCACGTCCGCGAGCCGCGCGGCGGCTCGGCGCAGCCGCTGCACGGGGACGCGATCATCGACGTCCGGCCGGACGCGTTCGACGTGCAGCTGATGTACTACCCGCAGGACGTGACGCTGGAGATGGGCGGGACGCTCAGCGTGCCGGGCAGTCACCTGCGGCGGACCAACGAGTCCGACACCGGCCGGTACCAGAACCTGCGCGGCCAGGACCGCCTGGTCTGCCCCGCCGGGACGGTGGTGTTTCTGCACCACGGCCTGTGGCACGGCGGGCGGCGCAACGACAGCGACACCGTCCGCCACATGTTCAAGATCCGCTTCAATCCGAGGGTCCGCCAGCGGCTGCTGTGGGACACCTCCGACCTCCACGACCCGCAGGTGAACGCCGAGTTGGACACGGTCTTCCCGTGGTACGAATGGGCGACCGGCCGGTTGGAGCGGTACAACCGCGTCCTGCTGTGGCGGGAGCTGACCGGGGACCCTGGCTACGACCTCGACCACTGGGTGACCAGGGTCTCCAACCGCCCGAAGGAGACGGTGGCATGACGACCTCGACGACCCCGGCCGCGCGGACCGCCGAGACCCCGGTGCTGCGCCAGCAGGTGCTCGTGCTGTACCTGGCCGACTCCCGGCTGGACTCGGAGGTGGTCGGCTGGACGCGCTACGACGGCACCGGGCGCACCTCGCCGACCACCGGTGACAGCGACGAGCCGCCCTACGGGACGGGGGTGGAGGCGCTGCGGGACGGCTGGCGGCTGTTCCAGGCCGCGCAGCTGATCCCGCCGTACCCGGGCCACGAGTACGACGTCTCCTTCCTCAAGCACGAGCACTTCTTCGAGCGGATCGTCAACGTCCAGGAGCCGGAGGCCCGGTGACCGGGGCCGGTGCCACCGCTCCCGGCGGTTCCGGTGGCGCCTTCCGGCGGGCAGCCGCCGTCGGCTCTCTTCTGCGCCTCGAATGCCGGGCGGCCAATCCCGGCGGGTTCCGCCTAGCGGTGGGGCGGGGGAGGAAGGGTGTCGGGGCCGGGTGCCGGCTCGGGCCAGACGAGCAGGACGGGGCAGGGAGCGTGGTCGACGACGAAGCGGGTGGCCGGTCCGAGGCTGTGGGGCCCGAGACGGGTGCGGTCGCCGTCACGGGCGAGGACGAGCAGTTCGGCTCCCTCCGCCGCGGCGACGACCTCGCGTTCGATGCGGCCGTTGCGCTCGACCCGGGTGGAGGGCCGCCCCAGGCGCTCGGCGGCCGCGTCGAGGAGGTGACGGCCCGAGGCGGTTGCCAGACCCTCCAGCCGGGTGCCGGGATCGCGCTCGGGGTGACCGCGCCCGAGCAGTCCGGCGAAGGCGCCGTGCGCGGCGCCGGAGACCTCCTGACCGCTGACGTGTAGCAGGACGATCCCGGCGTCCTCGGGTGCGTGCGCGCGGGCGGCGTCGACGCAGGCGGGCCAGGTGCCTTCGGTGATCCAGACGACGACGGTCACGGTGTCAGCCTCCGATGATCTGCAGGGAGCCCCACAGTGCCACCACGGCCAGCAGCAGCGCGGCGGGCACGACGAGCAGTCCGAGGCGGGTGAACTCACCCAGGCCGATGTCGGTGTCGTGCTCGCGGACGATGCGCCGCCACAACAGGGTGGCCAGGGACCCGGCGTAGGTGAGGTTGGGGCCGATGTTCACCCCGAGCAGCACGGCCAGCACCGCGCCGGGACCGCCCGGTGCGGCCAGCGGCAGCAGGACGAGGGTGGCGGGCAGGTTGTTGATGACGTTCGCCAGGACGGCCGCCAGTGCCGCGGTGCCGAGCAGCGCGGGCAGGGCGGCGCCCTGGGGGACGAGGTGCCCGAGCGCGGAGGCCAGTCCGTTGTCGACGACGGCCCGCACCACGACGCCGAGCGCCAGCACGAAGGCCAGGAACGGCACGGCGGCCGAGCGCACGACCGCGACCGGCGTGGTGCGACGCCGGACCAGTGCGCGGACGGCGAGCACGAGGGCACCGGCCAGGGCCGCCCACGCCGGATCGATCCCGATCACGGAGGTGAGGATGAAGCCGCCGAGCGTGCCGACGACGGTGAGGAGGGCGAACAGCGGCATCTCCGGCGGTGCGAGGTCGGCCGGGGCCGGGGCCCCGGCGTCCAGGTCGGCGGCGAAGAACCGGCGCAGCACCGCGTACTCGACGGCGATGGCGACCAGCCACGGCAGCGTCATCAGGGCGGCGAAACGGGTGAAGCTGAGCCCGCTGGCGGCGAACGCCAACAGGTTGGTGAGGTTGGAGACGGGGAGGAGGAGCGAGGCGGTGTTCGACAGGTGCGTGCAGGCGTAGACGTGCGGCTTGGGCCGGGCGCCGAGCCGTGCGGCGGTGGCGAACACCACCGGGGTGAGGAGCACCACGGTGGCGTCGAGGCTGAGCACGGCCGTGATCACCGAGGCGACCACGAACACCTGCACCAGCAACCGGCGCGGCCGTCCGGCGGCGGTGCGGGCCATCCAGGCCCCGCAGGCGTGGAACAGGCCCTCGTCGTCGCAGAGTTGGGCGAGCACGAGCACGGCCGCCAGGAACCCGACCACCGGACCGAGCCGCTGGACCTCGGCCAGCGCGTCCGACGGCGAGATCGCGCCGACCGCGACCACCAGCCCCGCCGCCGGCACGGCCACCACCGCCTCCGGCCACCCCCAGGGCCGCACCACTGCGCACACCAGGACCAGCACCAGCAGGCCGACGGACAGTGCCTCGGCGATCGACGTACTCAGGGGTCTGCTCCATTCCGGGCGGTGGCGGCATCACACACCGAGAACCGGAAACGCGGGGTCGCGGTGTGCCGGTGCGGCCCCACAGTACGCGCTGCCCGCGCGGCGGGCGCACGCCGCTCCGGAGTCGGTTGGCGATCGGGCCGCTCGTGCGGACGGCGCACCGGGCGGCGTCTGATAACGCTCACAACCCCTGATGCCTCCACCTGGGGAGCGTCGCTGATCGGCGACGGTCCGGTGGTCCACCCAGCCTCCCGGCCGCACCTGACCGGCCCGGCAACGGGTGAGGCCGAGGGACAATGGTGCAGGAGTTGTCGACCGCCGCGGTCGCGGCGGGGCTGTGGAGCACGGACATGCCGAGCACGGAAGCGACGGCGGCGACGAGCACCGCGAACCGCTTCGTCCAGGACGTCCGGGGACGACGCCGAGTCAGCACAGGACCCTCCGACGTTCTACGAGTTCGACGTCTACCCGCGCGCCTGCGGCGCCCACCGGGACGCCTACCGGATCGTCGTCGACGCCAACACGGGCGTGGTCTGGTACTCGCCCGACCACTACACGGACTTCTACCAGCTGGAGAGGCCTCATCCACCGCTCGGCCCGCGGCGCCTCCCTCCGGGAGGTAGTGCGGGCCGAGTTCTCGTTCCTGCGGCCGCACGCGGGGCCGGTGCAGGCCGGCGGTGCTCATCGAATCCTCAGGTTTCCCCTGCAACGATCGTCCGCGTCGGCAGGAGTGAGCTCCGGCTCCCCCGGGCGGAGAGTCGCACCGCCGACGGTTTCGGTCCGTTGCCGGTGGCGGCGGTCGTGGGCCGATGAACGGCGGTGCCTCTCCGGTGATTCGTCCTCCGGATCTCCGGAGACGCACCGCCCCCTCGCAGCACGGTCCGACCCGGGCCGGGAGATCCGTCGACCGTGGGAGGCCCAGCCGGGACGACCCGGACAGCACTGCCCGGGAGCGCTGACATGCCCTGGGCCGACGGCTTCGCGGATGTCACCTATCCTGGCCGGCATGCGCGTACTGGTAGTCGAGGATGACGATGACCTGCGGTTCGCCGTGGCCGCGGCCCTGCGGGGCGACGGGCTGGCCGTCGACGAGGCCGGGGACCTCCCGGCCGCCGACGAGGCGCTGTTCGTCATCGCCTACGACTGCGTCGTCTTCGACCGGATGCTGTCCTCCGGCGACTCCGCGGAGTACGTGCGCCGGATGAGGGCGGACGGCCGGACCGTCCCGGTCCTGTTCCTGACCGCCCGGGACTCCGTCGCCGACCGGGTCGAGGGCTTCGCGACCGGGGGCGACGACTACCTGGTCAAGCCCTTCGCCGTCCCCGAGTTGGTCGCCCGGGTGCGCAACCTCTGCCGGCGCGCCACCGCCCCCCGGCCGTCGGTGGTCCGCTGTGGCGGACTGGAGGTCGACTCGGCCCGCCGCACGGTCCACCGCGACGGCGTCCTGCTGACCCTCACCGTCAAGGAGTTCGCCGTCCTGGAGATCCTCTCCACCCGGCCCGGGGAAGCCGTACGGCGCACCGAGCTCATCGAACGCTGCTGGGACGAGCTGACCGAGCCCAACTCCAACGTGGTCGAGGTCCTGGTCTCCCAACTGCGCCGCAAGCTGGGCGATCCGCCGCTGATCCACACCGTGCGCGGGATCGGATACCGGCTGGAGCCGCAGGCGTGAGCCCGCGCACCGCGGCGAGACAGAGGCACCGCCGGACGCCGCCGACCCCGGCGGGCCGGATCCACCGGTTGCGTCGGCGCATCGCGTTGCTCTTCGCCCTGGTCAGCGCCCTCGGTCTGGTCGGCATGGCGGTCTTCGCCGCACACGCGGACGACACGTCCTGGCGCGACCAGGTCGACTCCGACCTGCAGGCGCGGACCAGCGACGTCGTCACCGAACTGCACCCCGACGAGGACGGCGTCATCGCGTACCCGGACCCGAAGGACGGCGGGTACGACTGCCCCCCGGTGACCCTGTTCACCGCCACCGGGGAACACGTGTCTCCCGTGGTCTCGCCACACCGGCCCTGCCTGACCGTCCCCGCCGAGGCCATGCGGGCGCTCGCGGCCGAGGCGGCCCGGGAGGCGAACGGCGCCATGGGCACCGCGACCACGCCGAAGGGCCACCAGCTGCGCCTGTCCGCCGAGCCCGTCACCGGACCGACCGGCACCACGGACACCGTGGTCGTCGCGGCCGTCGACATCTCCGGGAACCTGGACAGCCACGAACGCCTGACGCTGTTCCTCGCCGTCGCCTGCGCGATCCTGGTGGCCGCTTCGGCCATGATCGGCCGCTGGCTCGCCGGACGGGCCGTCCGACCGGCCCTGGAAGCGCTCGGCCAGCAGGAGGCCTTCTTCGCCGACGCCGCCCACGACCTGCGCACCCCCGTCACCTCGATGCGGCTGCTCGCCGAGACCGGCCTGCGCGGGGAGGCGGACAGCCACGAAGTGCTGCGTCGCACGCTGCGCCAGTCCACGCGGATGAGCGAGTTGGTCGAAGGCCTGCTCACCCGCGCCCGGCTGATGGCCGGCGCCGTCCCGCTGGAACGGGAGCCGCTGCGGCTCGACCAACTCGTGGACGCCGTCGTGGCCGACACCCCGGCCGGCGCTCACCGCGTCGCCGTCCGGGCCGAACCCGTGGTCGTCCTCGCCGACGCGGGACTCCTGCGCCGTGCCGTCGGCAACCTGCTGGGCAACGCGTTGGCACACGGCCACGCCCCAGGCGAACCCGCCGACATCGAGATCACCGTCACCGAGGACGGCACCGTCGCGGTCGACGACGCGGGCCCCGGCATACCGCCCGGCCGGGCGGAGTCACTGTTCGAACGCTTCCACAGCGGTGCCGGCTCCAGTGGCCTCGGGCTGTCCATCGCGGCCTGGGTGGCCCACGCGCACGGCGGTTCGCTCACCGTCGTCACAGGTGCGCGCGGCGGGGCCCGGTTCCTCCTGAGCCTTCCCGTCCGGCCCCAGGGTCGGTCCTGACGAGGCACACCTCTGCCTCGGTGAGGACGCCTCACCGAATCCTCAGGTGTGTCCGTCGAACGGCACGCCGGTCGGCGGACCGGCTGGCCGCACCGGACCGACGGAGCCGGCCAACCCCCTTGTGCGGAATGGTATTTCGTGGCTCCTCCGAGGCCCCAGTACGGTCCCGCCCATGGACTGGAACTTCGAATCGGCCGAGAACCTCGCGGCCGCCCTGCGCGCCGGTGACGTGACCTCGGCGGAACTGACGGACGCGGCGATCGCCCGCATCGAGCAGGAGGACGGCGCGGTCAACGCGATCTGCGTGCCGGACTTCGACCGGGCGCGCGCTGCCGCCCGCAACGCCGACGAGGCGCTCGCCCGGGGCGAGGACCGGCCGCTGCTCGGCATCCCGGTGACGGTCAAGGAGTCCTACGACGTCGCCGGGCTCCCCACGACCTGGGGCATCCCGGAGCACCGGAACCACCTGCCGGCCGAGGACGCGGTGCAGGTCTCGCGGCTCCGGGCGGCGGGCGCGGTCGTGCTCGGCAAGACCAACGTGCCCGTCGGCCTGCAGGACATCCAGAGCTTCAACGGCATCTACGGCACCACCAACAACCCCTGGGACCACAGCCGCACGTCGGGCGGCTCCTCCGGCGGCTCGGCGGCGGCCCTGGCCTCCGGGTTCGGCGCGCTGTCCATCGGCTCGGACATCGCCGGCTCGTTGCGCACCCCCGCGCACTTCTGCGGCATCTACGCGCACAAGCCGACGCTCGGGCTGGCGGCGGCCCGCGGCATGGCCCTGCCGTCCGCGGAGGTCCTGCCGACCGAGCTGGACCTCGCCGTCGTCGGCCCGATGGCGCGCACGGCCCGCGACCTGACGCTCCTGCTCGACGTGATGGCCGGGCCGGACCCGCTGACGTTCGGTGTGGCGTACGGCCTCACGCTGCCGCCCGCGCGCCACGAGCGCCTCGACGACTTCCGTGTCCTGGTCCTCGACGAGCACCCGGACATCGCCACCGGCGCCGCCGTACGGGCGGGAGTCGACCGGGTGGCCGCCGCGCTTCTCGAAGGCGGCGCCCGCGTCGACCGGAACAGCCCGCTGCTGCCCGATCCCGCGGAGGCCGCCAGGCTCTACACCCAGCTCCTGATCTCGGGCTCCACCGCACGTTTCCCCGTCGAGGCGTACGAGGAACTGCAGTCCCTCGCCGCGGCGTTGAGTCCGGACGACCAGAGCCTGGACGCGGTGCGGCTGCGCGCCATGGTGTTCAGCCACCGCGACTGGATCGTGGCGAACAACCACCGCGAGCTCCACCGCCACGGCTGGCGGCGGTTCTTCGCCGAGTACGACGCCGTGGTGTGCCCGATCACGCCGACCCCGGCGTTCCCGCACGACCACGCCCCCGACCCGAGGGCGCGCCGGCTCGACATCGACGGCGTCGCACACCCGTACATGAACCAGTTGGTCTGGGCGGGCATGGCCACGATGCCCGGCCTGCCCGCCACCGCCGTGCCCGCGGGCCGGTCCCCCGAGGGCCTCCCGGTGGGCGTGCAGATCATCGGCCCGATGTTCGAGGACCGGACCCCGCTGAAGCTGGCCGAACTCCTGGAACAGAGGATCGGCGGCTTCACCGCACCGCGGTAGCGCGCTTCTCCGGCCGACTAAAGGCTAAGAGTTTGCGTTTTCAGGGCATGCCGACCTACGCTGCTTAACGCAAGGAATTCGCGTTAAGTCGCTCGCCGGTTCGGGTCGAGGGGGGCCAGCAGGTGTGGACTGCCGGACACTGCCACCCCTCGGTGGCGGTGTCCGGGGCTCCGCGGCCCAGTCGCGCCACGTGTGTGGCCGGCTGGCGCAAATCCTTGGCTTTTAGAGCGTTCGGGCGCCCCGTCACTCGAGCCTCGATCAAGAACCCGGCCGAGAACCCGGCCGAGAACCCGGCCGAGAACCCGGCCGAGAACCCGGCCGAGAACCCGGCCGAGAACCCGGCCACGAACTCGACCAAGAAGACCAAGAAGACCAAGAAGGAGAAGGTCCATGTCCGCCGTCGAACTCACACCGCCGGAAGCCGCCCGCTGGGCCGCCCGCGCCGGGCTGGTCCTGCCCGCCGAACGCCACGCCGCGGTCGCCGCCGTCGCCGACCACATCCACGGCGTCGTCGCGGTCCTGCGCGAGCTGGACTTCGAGGACGTCCCGCCCGCCGCCGCCTACCACGCCGCCTACCGCGCCGGAGAGGAGCTGCACGATGCAGCCGTATGAGCTGTCCCTCGCCGCCGCGGCGGAGGCGATTCACGCCCGCCGGCTGTCGCCCGTCGAACTGGTCGACTCCGTCCTCGATCGCATCGAGAAGGTGGAGCCGCACCTCGGTGCCTACGTCACGGTCACCGCGGAGCAGGCGCGCCGGGCGGCCGGCGAAGCCGAGCGCGAAGCGGCGCACGGCCGTTACCGGGGACCGCTGCACGGAATCCCGATGGGCCTCAAGGACCTGATCGACGTCGCCGGGATGGCCACCACGGCCAGCTCCCGGGTCCGCGCCGGCCACCGGGCGACGGCGGACAGCACCGTCGCCGCGCGCCTGCGCGCGGCCGGTGCCGTCCTGCTCGGCAAGACCCACACCCATGAGTTCGCGTTCGGCCTGACCACCCCGCAGACCCGCAACGCCTGGAACCCCGGCCGGGTCGCCGGCGGCTCCAGCGGCGGCTCCGCCGTCGCCGTCGCGTCGGGCGCCGCGACGTTCGCGCTGGGCACCGACACCGGCGGCTCGATCCGGGTGCCCGCCGCGCTCAACGGGGTCGTCGGCCTCAAGCCGACCTACGGCCTCGTCCCCCGGCACGGCGTCACGTCCCTGTCCTGGTCGCTGGACCACGTCGGCCCGATCACCCGCACCGTCGAGGACGCCGCCCTGGTCCTGACCGCGCTGGCCGGGCCCGACCCCCGCGACCCCGCCTCGCTGTCCCTGCCCGCCGCGCCCTACCGGCCCGCCGCCGGAACGGACCTGACGGGGCTGCGCATCGGCCTGCCGCGCACCTACTACTTCGACCACGTCGACCCGCGGGTGGAGGCGGCGGTCCGGCACGCCGTCGGGCAGTTGGAGGCGCTGGGTGCGCGGATCGTCGAGGTCGACATCCCGATGACCCGCTACGTCCAGGCCACCCAGTGGGGCCTGATGGTGCCGGAGGCCGGCGCTTACCACGAGCGCGGGCTGCGCACGGTTCCCGAGCTGTACCAGGAGGACGTCCGCATCCTCCTGGAGGCGAGCGAGCTGATGAGCGCCCGCGACTACGTCCGCGCTCAGCGCTCCCGCACGCTCATGCGCGCCGCGTGGGCCCGGATGCTGGAGGAGGTCGACGTGATCGCGGCTCCGAGCGTGCCGATGCCCGCGGTCGGGTCCGACGAGGAGACGGTCACCTGGCCCGACGGCACGGTCGAGAGCGTCTCCGACGCCTACGTGCGCCTCAGCGCCCCCGCCAACATCACCGGAGTGCCCGCCCTGACCGTCCCGGTCGGCCACGACCCGGCGGGCCTGCCGATCGGCATGCAACTGCTCGGCCGGCCCCTCGGCGAGCCCACGCTCCTGCGGGTCGGCCACGCCTACGAACAGACGCAGCCGGCCCGGTCGCTCGCCGCGGTGGCCTGAGCGCGGCGTGCGGGCGTGCCCCTGCGTCCTGTCCGGTGCGGGGTCCTCGACGGACGTCGGAGCCGGCGCGGGGCCCGTCACAGCTGTGCGGTGAGGGCGACCAGCAGGGCGGCCACGCCGACGGCGAGCCAGGCCACGTAGTCGCCGAGGAGTCCGGAGTGCAGGCGGCGCAGCGGCAGGACGGTGGCCCGGTACAGGGCGCCGGTGCCGCGTCGCGGGTCGCGGCGGACGGCGCCGGTGGCGAAGGCGACGGCCAGGGCGGTGGAGAGCAGGCCGAGCAGGACACCGGAGGGCGTCCAGCCCGCATCGGGGGCGGGCGGGGCGGCGGGCGCGGTCGGCGCGGCCTGGCCGAGGGCGGCGGCGAGGTAGCCGGCGCGGTCGACGAAGGCCGCGGCGCCCTCCGCGAGTGCCCGGCCCACGCCCGGGACGACGCCGACGGCGAGGCAGCCGACGAGCAGGGCGGCGGAGACGACGACCATGGGCGGCGGGGGCCGGCGGCCCGGTTCGCGGATCTCGGGTTCCTCACCCTCGCCGGTGGTCGCGGCGACCTCGGGGTGCTCCTTGGGCGGCAGGCCGACCCCGCCGAAGACCCGCAGGCCCGCGCGCAGCACCGCGCCGCCGGTGAGCGCCGACACCAGGACGAACACGACGGGCAGCCAGCCGAGTTCACGCCCGGCGGCCTCCTCGGTGACGGCCTTGCCGAGCCCGGTGCCGAACGGCGGCAGTCCGGCGAGCGCCAGCCCGCCGACCACGAACAGCAGGCCGGTCAGGCGCAGGCGGCGGGCCCGGCCGTGCAGCCCGTGCTCGTCCACCGATCCGTAGCGGTCGAGCAGGACGCCGGTGAGGCCGAAGAGCGCGGCCTTGGCGCCCGCGTGGCCGGCCACGTACACCGCGGACCCGGCCAGGCCGGCGGGCGTGAGCAGGGCCGTGCCGACCAGGAAGAGGCCGACGTGCCCGACCGTGGAGAAGGCGAGCATCCGCTTCAGGTGCCGCTGCTGCCAGCACATGACGCCGCCGACGAGCGCGGTCAGCACTCCGGCGGCGAGCAGGGTGTCCCGGACGGCGGCGTCGGGCAGCCCGCCCGCTCCGGCGAACACCACGCGGTGGATCCGGGCCACCCCGTAGACGCCGAGCTCGACCATCACACCGGACAGCAGCATGCACACCGGGCTGGGCGCCACCGCGTGGGCGTCCGGCAGCCAGAAGTGGAACGGCGCCGTCGCGGCCTTCACCAGCGGGCCGGCGAGGACCAGCACGAACGCGACGACGACCAGCGCGTCCCGGCCGTGCCCGGCCGCCGCCCGTTCGTCCAGCGCGGTGCCGATCTGGGCCATGCCGAGTTCCCCGGTCCTGGCGTAGAGCAGGCCGATGCCGAGCAGGGAGAGGTAGGCGGCGGCCGAGTTGACGAGCCCGAAGGCGAGGGCGCCCTGCAAGGGGCGAGGGTCCTCGATGCGGTAGCCGGTCAGGGCGTAGGCGACGGCGCCCATCAGCTCGAAGAAGACGAAGGCGTCGAAGAGGTCGCCGGTGAGCGCGAAGCCGCACATCCCGGCCTGGAAGAGCAACAGGAGCGCGGGGAACATCCCGCCGTGCTCGCCCGACGGCTCGTCGAAGTACCGCCAGGCGTAGCAGAACACGGCGAGGACGAGCAGGGCGGCGAGGAGCGCCAGCCCGCTGCCGAGGCGGTCGGCGACCAGGACGATGCCGACGCTGTGGCCGTCGCTCGGCTCCCAGCCGCCGAGCCAGGACACCGCGCGGCCGTCCGGGTCGGTGCGGGACCAGAGCAGGGCCAGACAGACGACGTCGGTGGCGGCCAGGGCGGTCGCCAGTACGTCGCGGCCCGCCCGGGGCAGCCGGCGCCCGGCGACGGCCACCAGCGCCGAGCCCAGCAGCGGGATCGCGACGGCCAGCGGAAGGAGGTCGGCGGTGCTCACCGGCGCGTCACCCGCGTAGCCCGGTCAGCTCCTCCGGGTCCACCGTGCCGTGCCGCTTGCGCAGTTGGATCACGAGGGAGAGGAGGAGCGCGGTGACGGTCGCGCCGACGACGATGTCGGTGAGCGCGAGCGCCTGGACCACGGGGTCGACGACCGGCGCGTTCGTCGGCAGGTCGGAGTAGACCGGCGCGGTGGCGCCGCGGCGGTAGCCGACGGCGAGCAGCAGCACGTACGTCGAGGACTGCGCCACGGCGAGGCAGCCGACCGCCTGCACGAGGTTGCGGCTGGTGACCAGGCCGTACAGCCCGGCGAGCAGGATCCACCCGGCCACCAGGTACGGGAAGACGGTCATCGGCTGTTCCTCCGGGGGGTGACCTCCACGGCCTGGTCCAGGAAGTGCGCCAGCAGCACCACGACGGCCGAGGCGACCTCCACGCCGACGGCGGCGTTGATGACGGCCACCAGGCCGCTGGAGGACAGCTCGTCGAAGGTGCCGAGCGGCAGGGTGTTGGCGAGGTAGCCGGCGCCCTGGGCCAGGCCGATGAGCCCGAGGGCGGCGAAGGAGCCGGCGGCGATCGCGTCCGTGACGTCCAGGACGGCCAGCGGGCGGATCCGCTTGAGCACCACGTAGTCGGCGGCGACGTAGGCGAGGTGGAGGGCGGTGGTGAGCACGACGCCGCCCTGGAAGCCGCCGCCGGGGCTCAACTGGCCGTGAGCGACGAGGTATCCGCCGGTCAGCACGGTGACGGGGAGCAGCGTGGCGCCGAACAGGCGGGTGGTGGGCAGGACGGGCTCGGCCGCCGCCCGGCGTTTGTGCTCGTCCCGGGCGAGGCGCAGCAGCATCCCCGCGCCGAGCACCGAGCCGAAGAGGATCGACTCCTCGCCGAGGGTGTCGAAGGCGCGCTGGTCGAAGTTGACGGAGGACACGATGTTGGCGGTCTGCCGCGCCAGGCCCGCGGCCACCGCCCGGTCGCCGTAGGGGTGTTGGAGGCCGCCGAAGCCGGGGAGCTGCTCGGCGGCGACGATCAGGGCGGCGGCGAGGACGGCGGCGGCGGTCAGGAAGAGCCGCAGGCGGGTGGTCCGGCTCACTCGGTGCGGTCCGGACGCTCGTCGTCGGTGTGCTCCTTGCGGCTCACCTTGCGGACGGTCAGCAGGATCAGCAGCGGGGTGATCGCGCTGCCGACGCCGAGCTGGGACAGTGCGACGTCGGGTGCCTGGAGCACGGTGAACAGCACGGCCAGGCTCACGCCGAGCAGGGCGAGGACGACGGCCTGCCGGACGGGGTCGCGGGTGAGCGCGGCGGCGGTCGAGGTGATGGCGGTCAGCAGGAGGGCGATCACGATCAGCGTGGTGGTCACCGCGCGTCCTCCCGGTCGGACCGCTGCTCGGCGCGGACGGTGGCGCGGCCGATGGCCATGGTGGTGACCGTGCCCCCGGCGGCCAGCAGCAGGCCGATGACCAAAAGTTTCACCGCCGCGCGCCCAGGCCCGGTGTCGACGGCGAGCGCGAGCGCGACGAGCGGTGCGCCGAGCGCGGCGGCAGGGGAGAGCGCGTGCAGCCGCAGGTACGGGCCGGGCAGCACGGCGACGGCGAGGGCGGCGAGGAGCAGGACGGCCGTGCCTGCGCACAGCAGGGCCACGGCGACGGTGTGGCGGCTCATCGGCGTTCCTTTCCGGCGAGGAAGCGGGTGAACACGAGCGTCCCGGCGGGGGCGAGCACCGCGAGGTCCAGGGCGAGGTCGGTGTACGAGGTGCGGCTGAAGCCCTGGGCGAGCAGCAGCAGGACGGCGGAGCCGATCGTGGAGGCGAGGTTGAGCCCGGCCAGGCGCTCGTGCGGCTCGCCGCGCAGCCCGACGAGCAGGCACGGGCCGAGCCCGCCGACGGTGAGGAAGGCCGCCGCGAGCAGCCACGCGTTCACCGCTCACCGTCCGTCAAAGCCGCCTGGAGCAAGGAGACTTGGTCGCCGAGGGCGTGCACGATGAGCGTGTCGCCCTCGGTGGAGACGACGTATGCACCGGGCGTCGACGACAGCAGGGCGGCGGCCCAGGCCGGGCCGGTGCCGGGGGAGAGCCGGACGGTCCGGAAGCCGGCTTCCCGTCGGTGGGCGGGCGACGCGGTGACGAGCGCCAGCCGGCCGGTGTCGGCGAGCAGGGTCCACGGGAACGCCCGGAGTGCCTGCGCGAGCCGGGCCGGACCACCGGGTGCGGCACCGGAGGCCCGCCGGACGGCGAGCTCGCCGATGGCTCCGAGGAGCGCGACGCCGCCGCCGACCGCGACCTCCAGGGGTGTCACCGAGCTGATGAACACCGTGTTGAGGAGGAGCAACAAGCCCCACCAGACCATGAGTTCGAATGCCGAGCGCACCCACCACCCCCATGTGTCGTCAGCCGGGCCGCGCCACCACGGCGAGCGGCCCCAGGTGTATCGCCCGGTCGGCGGACCGGTCCCGCGCGCAACGCCGTCGCGCGCGGGATCGCCGTGCCGGACCACCCGTTCGCCGTAGCGGGGGAACGGGTCCTGTGATGATCGGTCAGGTCCTCAGCGCCGGTCGGGTGGCGCGGACTCGTGGGCGGGCTCGGTGACTTCGTACTCCGGACCGTCCTCGGGGCCCTTCTCGTTCTCGTGCTCGGGCGGTGGTCCGCCCTCGCCGGTCATCCGCGACTCCGGCGTCTCGACCGGGAGCGTCGGGTCCACCGGCACGTGCTCCTTCTGGTCTCTCATCCTGCTCGCCTCCTCTAACACCTCAGGGGTTCGGCGGAACGTCAGGGCTGGAACAGCACCTTGACCACGCCGTCCTGCTTCTGCTGGAACATCTCGTACGCGGCAGGGGCCTCGGTCAGCGGCAGGTGGTGCGTGGCGAAGCCCTCGACACCGAGGGGATCGCCGTCGCTGACGAGCGGTAGCAGGTCGTCCATCCAGCGCAGCACGTTCGCCTGGCCCATCCGCAGGTGCAGTTGCTTGTCGAACATGGTCAGCAGTGGCAGCGGATCGGTCATCCCGCCGTAGACGCCGGAGAGCGAGATCGTGCCGCCGCGCCGGACCATGTCCACGGCCAGGTGCAGTGCGTGGAGCCGGTCGAGGCCCACCCGGGCCATCAGCCGGGAGGCCAGCGCGTCCGGCAGCAGCGCGGTCATGCGCTGCGCGGCCGTCGCCGCCGGCGAGCCGTGGGCCTCCATGCCCACGGCGTCGATCACGGCGTGCGGGCCCCGTCCGCCGGTGAGTTCCCGGGCGGCGTCGACGACCCGGGAGCCGAGCCGGGCGAGGTCGAGCACCTCGACGCCCCGCTCCCGGGCGCGCTCCAGCCGCTCGGGCACCAGGTCGACCCCGATCACGGTGCCCGCTCCCCGGTGCTTCGCGATGCGGGTGCACATGTCCCCGATCGGGCCGAGGCCGAGCACCGCGACGCTGCCGCCGGGTGGGATCCCGGCGTACTCGACCGCCTGCCAGGCCGTGGGCAGCACGTCGGACAGCAGGACGTAACGGTCGTCGGGCGGTCCGTGCGGGACCACCACGGGCAGGGTGTTGCCGAACGGCACGCGCAGGTACTGCGCCTGCCCGCCCGGCACCTGACCGTAGAGCTTGGTGTAGCCGAACAGTGCCGCCCCCGTGCCGTAGTCGTGCACCTGGGTGGTCTCGCACTGCGAGTGCAGGCCGCGAACGCACATGTAGCAGGTGCCGCACGAGATGTTGAACGGGATCACCACGCGGTCGCCCGGGGACACCGCGTGGACGGCGGACCCCGCCTCCAGGACGACGCCCATCGCCTCGTGGCCGAGGATGTCGCCCTCGTCGATGAAGGCGCCCGGGACCTCGTACAGGTGCAGGTCGGACCCGCACAGCCCGGTGGTCGTGACCTCGACCAGGATGTCCGTCGGCCGCTCGATCACCGGATCGGGGACGGAATCGACGCGGACGTCGCGGCGTCCGTGCCACGTGACGGCCTTCATGACGACTCCCTTCGCGGCGTCCCGGGCGGCTCGGCGTCGGCCGGCAGCCCCTTCGTCCTCCGCGGCGCCTGCCCGCGAAGCGCGGTTCCATGCCCGTCCGCGGCAGACTCCCCGTCCGGCGGCTCGGCGTACGCGGCTGGTCGGCGCCGGGCAGCTGACCGCCACGCCGGTGACGACCGCGCCGGCACCTCCCACCTCACGACGCCGTCGGCTGGTTGTTTGCACGCCCGGCCCGGCGCCCGAGCACGGTGAGGCGGTGGACGGGCCCGGCCGGCCGGTGCCGGGCCGCCGCCCGTGCTCCCGACACGCCGTGCTCGGGCGCACCGCCGGCCGGTGGGAGCAGCCGGGCCGTCAGCGAGAGCAGACGGCCCGTGGTGGCGGGCGCGACGCCGTGGGCGAGCACGCCGGCCTTCGCGAGCGGCGTCAGGACCAGTTCGCGCCGACCGGCCTCGATCGCGCGGACGATCCGCCGCGCGGCCCGCTCCGCGTCCATCGACACCAGCGGCAGCGACGCGGCGGTGGCGAACCACGCGTACTCGCGCGCGGCCTGCCCGGCGAACTCGGCGGCGGTGTGCGATCCCGTGCGCATCAGTCCGGGCAGGACGGTGGTCACGCGGATCCCGTACGGCGAGAGCTCCGCGGCGAGTCCCTCGGACAGGCCGGTGAGCGCGAACTTGGCGGTCACGTAGGGCAGGAGGTGCGGCGCCGGGATCCGCCCGCCGACCGAGCCGATCATGACGATCGAGCCCGCGCCGCGCGCCCGCATCGACGGCAGCACCGCCTGGACGAGCCGCAGCGGCGCCATCGTCATCAGCTCGTGGGCCCGCCGGAAGTCCTGCTCCTGCATGGCCGAGACCGGGCCCACCTGGATCAGGCCCGCGTTGTTGACCAGGAGGTCCACGTCGGCGCCGAAACGCTCCCGTACCGCCCGCACCAGCCGCAGCGGTGCCTGCGCTTCCATCAGGTCGCAGGCCGTCGCGGCGATCGCGCCCGGGCGGCCCGCGAGCCGCCGCACGGCCCGCTCCAGCGCGAGCTCGTCCCGGCCGCACAGCATCACCCGGCAGCCGCGGTCCGCCAGTGCGCCCGCGATCAGCAGGCCGAGGCCCCGGGAGGAGCCGGTCACGAGAGCCGTCCGCCCGGCCAGGGCGCTGGTGCCACGCATCGGCCGTACCTCCTCCGAGCATCCGAGCAGGGGAAATCCGATGCTCCGGCGTGTGTCCGGTGGGCTCGCCACCAAACCCGGCGGCCGATCACCCGTGCGAACGGCCTCGGGCCGCCCACGCGAGGAGGCGTTCGCGCGGCCAGGTGGTGACGAGGCGGTCCGCGGGGAGGCCAAGGCGGGCGGCGCGGGCGTAGCCGGTGGTGTGCCAGTGGAGTTGCTCGGGGGCGTGGGCGTCGGTGTCGACGGCGAACAGGCAGCCCGCTTCGGCCGCGAGCCGCAGCAGGTCGTCGGGCGGATCGCGGCGCTCGGGGCGGCAGTTGATCTCCACGGCCGTCCCGCTCTCGGCGCAGGCGGCGAACACGGCGTCGGCGTCGAAGCTGGACTGCGGCCGGCCCCGTCCGGTGACGATCCGACCGGTGCAGTGGCCGAGGACGTTCGTCCGGGGGTTGCGCGCGGCGGCCAGCATCCGGGTGGTCATCGGCCCGGGCTCGGAGCGGAGCTTGGAGTGCACCGACGCCACCACCACGTCCAACCGGTCGAGCAGGCCGGGCTCCTGGTCGAGCGCGCCGTCGTCCAGGATGTCGCACTCGATGCCGGTCAGGAGCCGGAAGCCGTCCGCCCGGGTGTTGTAGGCGGCGACGACGTCGAGTTGGTGGCGCAGGCGCTCGGGGCTGAGACCGTGCGCGATCGTCAGACGCGGGGAGTGGTCGGTGAGCACGGCCCACCGGTGCCCGAGGGCGCGGGCGGCGTCGGCCATCTCCTCGATCGGGTGGCCGCCGTCGGACCAGTCCGAGTGCAGGTGGCAGTCGCCCCGCGCCGCCGACGCCAGCCGCCAGCCGGCCCGTGCGGCCGGTCCGGCCGCTTCCTCCAGACGGGCGAGGTAGGCGGGCGTCCGCCCGGCGCCGGCCTCCGCGATCACCTGGGCCGTGACCGGCCCGATCCCGGGCTGCCGCCTGGCCCGGGCGGGGTCCACCGGCCCCGGCGGCAGGCCTGCCAGGGCGACGGCGGCGGTGTGGAAGGCGCGGACCCGGTAGGGGGAGGCGCCGTCCCACTCCAGCAGGAACGCGATCCGCCGCAGGGCTTCGGCCGGGTCCATCGCGGGTCGTCCTCCGGTCAGGACACCGCGACGGTGCACGCGGCGAGCTCGTCCACGACGGCCGTCAGCCGGCCGTGGCGCCGGTAGGAGCGGCGCTGGCGGGCCGCGCCGGTGCCGAGGCGGCGCAGGCGGGCGAGGGCGGACTCGACGGCGGCGAGGTCCCCGGCGGCGTCGAGACCGGGCGCCGCCCGGTCGAACAGGGCCTCGGCGAGCACCGTCATGGGCGTGCGGTCGCCGGTGAGCGGATCGATGCCGTCGCCGGTCAGGCCGGTCCGGGCGGCCTGCCAGTGGGCGGCGTCGACCAGACCGGACGGCACGGCGGGCGTCGGCCGGCCGGCCCGGACCTCGCCGAGCAGGACGGCGGCCAGCCCGCGCAGCAGCCCGGCGAGCAGCACGACGGTCTCCAGGTCGGCGTTGACGTCGGCGATCCGCACCTCAAGCGTCGGGACGTGCTCGGAGGGGCGGGCGTACCAGTAGATCATCCGCCGGTCGAGCAGGACGCCGGAGTCCACCAGGGCGTCCGCCAGTGCCTCGTACCGTTCCTCGTCCAGGACGGGCGCCGGGCCGACCGTCGGCCAGCGGGCCCACTGCACGGTGCGCCAGCTGTCGAAGCCGCTGTCGTGACCGGAGGCGAACGGGGAGTTGACGGCGAGCGCCTGGAAGACCGGCAGCCAGGGCCGCAGGTGGTTGGCGAGTGCCAGCGCCTGCGCGCGCCCCTCCGTGCCGAGGTGCACGTGGCAGCCGCACAGCGCGCCGTCGTACCCGTCGAGCACCCCCGCGTAGCGGTCGGCCATCCGCCGGTACCGCGGGTTTTCGCTCACCCGCCCGAGCCCGGGGCCCGACAGCACCGGGGTGCCGGAGGCCACCAGCAGGCAGCCCGCGTTCGCCGCCGCGGCGGCGGTCACCGCGCGCAGCCGGGCGAGGTCGGCACGCAGCTCGTCGAGCCGGACGGCCGGACGGGTGCACACCTCGACCTGGACGGGGAAGAACTCGTCCTGGACTTGGTCGCCCAGCGCCGCCGAGGCGTCCGCGATGACCCGCGGCGCACGTTCGGCCGGCAGCCGGGTGTGCCGGTCGACCAGCAGGAACTCCTCCTCGACGCCGAACGTGGAGACGACCGGCGTCACGTCCGCCCCGGTCACGGTCGATCACCGCCTCCGTGCGAGCGCGCCGACGCCGGCGGCGGCGCCGAGCAGGACCGCACCGCCGGCCGCGAGCAGACCGTGGTGCTGGGAGGCCCACAGCTGCGCGCTGCGCTCCCGGGCCTCGGCGTCGAAGCGCCCGTGCGCCCCGTGGTCGTCGGCCTCGTCGACGGGCGCCCACAGGTTGTCCGGCTCCTGGGCGCGGCGCGGCTCGTCCTGCTGGGCGTCGATCCCGTTGCGGGCGAGGTAGCGGTCGAGCAGGCCGGGGGCCACCGCGTTGGCGATCAGGGTGGCGGCGGTGCTGGCGCCGACCCAGTACTCCCGGCGCCCGGGGTGGTCGGCGGCGTACCGCACGGCGCGGGCGGCGATCTCGGGCTGGTGGACCGGTGGGACGGGACGGGCCCGGCCGCGCAGCCGGTTGCGCACCCAGTCGAACTGGGGCGTGTTGACGGCGGGCAACTGCACCATCGTCACCCGCACCCCGGAGCCGCTCGCGAGCAGTTCGCAGCGCAGCGCCTCGTGCCACCCCTGGAGGGCGTGCTTGGCGCCGCTGTACGCGGTCTGCAGCGGGATGCCCCGGTAGGCGATGGCCGAGCCGACCTGCACGATCGTGCCGCGGTCGCGCGGCAGCATCCGGCTCAGCACGGCGCGGGTGGCGTTGACGTACCCGAGATAGGTCACCTCGGTGACCCGCCGGAACTCCTCCGCGCTGATCTCGGTGAACGGTGCGAAGACCGAGACGAAGGCGTCGTTGACCCACACGTCGATCGGCCCGAACTCGGCTTCGGCGCGTTCGACGGCCGCCTCGCAGGCCTCGGGGTCGGCCACGTCCGCGCGGATCGTGCGCACCGGCGAGCCGGCCGCCTCGGCCTCGGCCGCCGCCGCACGCAGTCCGGCGAGCCCGCGGGCGATCAGCACGAGCTGGTCGCCGCCGGTCGCGAAAGCGCGCACGCAGGCCCGGCCGACGCCGGCGGTGGCTCCGGTGATGACCACGGTGCGGGGCTTGGAACGCGCGTTGGTAGTCGTCATGGCGGGCGTCTTGCCGCATCGTCACGCCCGAAACGTCAGGGCGGGGCCTGCGGAGGGCCGTCCTGGTCGGGAGATCCGGCCGACGGCGGCGGGGACCGCCCGTCGTGCCGGCGCAGTTGCTGGACCGGCAGGAGGAACCAGCAGAAAGCGAACCAGGACATGACGGCCCCGGCGATCCAGGCGGAGACGGCGGAGCCCGTCGCCACGCGCAGCAGGAGCAGCAGGGCGGAGCCGATGGTGAGGGCCAGCAGCACCAGGCCCGCCGCGACCAACCGGGCGACCGCGTCGACCAGTTGGGGTTTGAGCCGCCGCCCGGCGAAGATCCGGTGGAAGGCGACCGGCGCGGTGAGCGCGCCGGTGGCGAGGGCACCCAGGACGACGGTGGTGACGTACAGTCCCCGATCGAATCCGCCGAGCGAGACGAAGCGCGGCATGAAGGCGACGCTCAGCAGGAAGCCGAACAGCACCTGGGAACCGGTCTGGGCTACCCTCACCTCCTGGAGCAGGTCGGTCCAGCGCCGGTCGGCCCGCTCGTCGGCCGACTCCCGTCGTCCGGTGCGCGGGACGTGGGCGCGTCCGTTGGGAATGGTGCCGGGTGCCGTCATGGCTTTCTTCGCCTCCGGGTTCGTCCGCGCCCTCCGCCCGTTCTCGTCCTTCCGCGCGTGTAGCCGCGCCGGGGAGGGGCAAACGCGCGGCATGGACGACCACAAAACGGTCCGCCCGGCCGCACCCGGCGCGGGACCCCGCGTCGCGGCCGTCTGCGCGGTGGACCGTTCCGCGCGCCATGATGGGCGGGACGGCACGCCGCCGTCCCGACCGCAAGGGGAGCGCACCATGCCACAGGCAGTCGAAGGGGAGAGCGGGCCGGGACCCGGTGGCCTGCGGATCGCGGTGGACCGCGCGGGGCCGGTGCGGATCGTCGCCCTGGCCGGCGAACTCGACCACGACACGGCCGACGGGCTGCGCACCGTGCTCGACGCCCCCCGGGACGACGGCGTCCAGCGCCTGGTGGTGGACCTCGCGGACCTGCGGTTCTGCGACTCGACCGGGCTCAACATCCTGCTCCGGGCCCGCCTGGACGCCGAGGCGACCGGGCTGCGCGTGGAACTCGCCGGCCCGCAGCCCGTAGTGGAGCGGCTGTTCGCGATCACCGGGGCCGACGGTGTGTTCCTGATCCATCCCGATCTCGGCGCGGCGCTGAAGGAGCAGGGCCCGGACGGCCGGGGCGCCGGCCCCGCGTCCGGCCCGGCGTGAGGGGGCCCGCATGACCGCACCCGGGGCGAGCCCCCAGAGCAGCCGGGAGGAGCAGACCAGGCGGCTGGCGTTCGGCGGCAGCGACGGTGCGGTCCAGCGCAGCCGTGAGTTCAGCCGGCGGGTGCTGGAGTCCTGGTACTGGCTGCCCGCCGCCGACGAGGAGCAGCGGGCCGTCACGGAGGACGTCCTGCTGATGGTCTCGGAGCTGGTCACCAATGCCTGCCTGCACGCCCCCGGGGGCCCGAGCGAGCTGCGGCTCAGCTGGGACGGCAGGCGCCTTCGGGCCGAGGTCGCGGACGGGAGCCCGGTGCCGCCGCGACTGCGCCCGTTCCAGGACCCTGCGCAGCCGGGCGGTCACGGCCTGCGGGTGGTGGACCGGCTGGCGCGCGCGTGGGGGTGCGTGCCGGACGGCGGTGGGAAGCGGGTGTGGCTGGAGGTGGTGTCCCCGGTCGACCACCACGTCCGCCCGGACTGAGGGGGATCGGCCTGCTCGGTGATCGACGGGGATCGGGGCGCTCAGTGACCGAGCGCGTTCGCCAGTTCGCGCTTGTTCATCGTCGAACGGCCCTTGATGCGGCGCTGTTTGGCCTCGTTGTAGAGCTGGTCGTACGTCGGACCCCGGGAGCCGCTGTGCGAGCGCTGACCTCCTCGGCGGCCGGAGGACATGTCGTGGATCGAGGTGCGGCTCGCGGTCTTCGACTCGCCGTGCCGGGCGCGCTCCTTGTTGACCGTCCGGGCGGCGATCTCCTTCGCCCGCTTCTCGCTCTCCCCCCGGTCGAGGGCGCTTTCCTTGATGTGCTCGTACTGGCGCTCGCGCTTGGGGCTGGATCCTCGCGGCATGACGGTCCCTCCTCGCGGTCGGAGTGGTTGCCCGATCGCGTGTACCCGGAGAAACTGCAATAAATCGGTCGAAACATGAATCCGATGTCGTGTGTCGGGGTAGAACGTCTCGTGCGGCGGTCGCATCCGTTCCGACGGCCGCCCGCCGGCACCCACCGGGTGCCACCGGGACCTTCGCTTGAAGAAGCCGGGCACAGGTCCTGGGGGAAGAAGCCCGTGGCACGCGAGCCTCAGCCCGTGTCGCGGGGCGTTCGCCCCGATGCCCAGGAGAAGCAAGTGTCCATTCCCCTTGAGACACCGCACCATGCTGACCAGACGACCGCTGCGGCCCCGTCCGCCCCGCCGGCGTCCGACCTGCCGCCCCGGTACACCGAGGCGGAGCTGCGGGCGATGGGCAAGACCGAGGCCCGCGAGCTGAGCGACGCGCTGTTCGAGCGCCTGGCCGGTCTCGCCCGCGAGACGCACGACTACAGCTATGTCCGCGGCACGATCATCGAGCTCAACATGCCCCTGGTCCGCTTCATCGCGGCCCGCTTCCGCCACCGCGCGGAGGACATGGAGGACATCCTCCAGGTCGGCACGATCGGCCTGATCAAGGCCGTCGACGGCTACGACCCGCACCGCGGCGTCGAGTTCGTCACCTACGCCATCCCCACCATCGCCGGCGAGATCAAGCGGTTCTTCCGCGACACCTCGTGGCCGGTCCGCGTGCCCCGCAGCATGCAGGAGCTCTACCTGAGCGTCGCGCGCGGCTCCGACCGCCTGGAGCAGGAGCTCGGCCGCCTCCCGCGGCCCGAGGAGATCGCGAAGGACCTGGACCTCACCGTCGAGGAGGCCACCGAAGGCCTGGTCGCCGGCCGGGTCTACCGACCCAACTCCCTGGACGCGCTGCGCGACCAGGACACCGACGAGAGCGGCAGCGCGATGCTCGACCGCCTCGGCGCCTGCGATCCCGCCATCGAACTCGCCGACTTCCGCACTGCTGTGCGCCCGCTGCTGGCCGACCTGCCCGAGCGGGAGCAGACCGTGCTCAAGCTCCGTTTCTGGGACGGCCGGACGCAGTCCGAGATCGCCGACCGGATCGGCGTCTCCCAGATGCACGTGTCCCGCCTCCTCACCGCCACCCTGGCCCGCCTGCGCGAACAGCTGGAGGACCGCGACGCGCCCGGCTGGTGGGACGAGGCGTCCGGGGACCCGCCGGACGGCCCGTCGCACTGAGGCGCCGGTCAGGCCGGACGCAGTTCGAGTACGCAACACTTCGGCCCGCCGCCGCCTTTGAGGAGTTCGGGCATCCGGACCGGTACCGGAACGTACCCCTCGGCGTGGAGGCGGGCCGCCAGTCCGCGCGCCGCGGCGGGGAGCACGACATGGCGGCCGTCGCTCACCGCGTTGAGCCCGAACACCGCCGCGTCCGCGGCCGAGGCGAGGATCGCGTCCGGGTAGAGGGCGCGCAGGAGGCGCCTGCTGGCGGTCGCGAACGCGGGCGGGTAGTACATGATCCGCTCGTCGTCCAGGACGGCGAGCGCCGTGTCGAGGTGGTAGAAGCGCGGGTCCACGAGGGTGAGCGTGACCACCGGGCGGCCCAGGATCCGACGGGCCTCGCGGTGGGCCGCCCGGCTCGTCCGGAAGCCGGCGGCGGCCAGGATGCGCGGACCGGCGAGCAGGAGGTCGCCCTCTCCCTCGTTGACCGGGCCCGCGGTGTGGACCGGCCGGTAGCCCGAGGCGAGGAACCAGCGCCGGTGCGCCTGCGCCTCGGCCGCGCGCTCGCGGTGCCGGAAGCGCGCCACCAGGACCCGGCCGTCGACGACCGTGGCGCCGTTCGCCGTGAAGACCATGTCCGGCAGCCCCGGCAGCGGGGCGAGGAGCTCGACCCGGTGCCCGAGGCCCCGCAGGGCGGTGCGCAGTTCGTTCCACTGCCGCAGCGCCGTGCCGGGGTCCGCCGGACGGGTCGGGTCCATCCACGGGTTGATGGCGTACTCGACCGCGAAGTGGACCGGCGGGCACAGCAGGTAGCGGCGCCGCCGCGCGGCCCGTGCGGGTCGTGTGCTTCTCATGCGCCGCGCGTGCCCGGCCGGTCGGGTCGGAAACCGCCGGTTTTGCCGCACCCGCCCCGGGCACGCGCACGGGCGGGTGCGGGCAGCCGGTCGGACGGAGTCGACCGACGGCCGTGGACCGGTCGCGGAATCCCGACCGGCCCCGGAGAGGCGGCGAGATGCGTACCTGGTGGCGGGCCCTCAGGGGGCTGGCGCGGGACGTGTGGGACGAGGGCTGCAGGATCGAGGTCCTCCAGCGCGCGATGGCGTTCGCGGCGCTCTTCTTCGTCACGCTCGTGCCGTTGCTGATCGTCATCGCCGCCGCCTTTCCCGAGCGCGGCGCCGGCATCGCGCAGTGGATCATCGACGCCCTCGGCGTGCGCGGGCGGGGTTCGGCGGCCGTGCGCCGGCTGTTCGCCTCGCGCGGCCAGGTCCTCAGCACGACCACGGGCTTCGGTCTCGCCGCCCTGGCGGTGTTCGGGATCTCCCTGATGGGATCCGTGCAGGGCGTCTACCAGCGGATCTGGCGGACGGATCCCGGGTCGTGGCACGCGGTCTGGCGCCAGGTGCTCGCACTGGCCGCGCTCGTGGCGTACATCCTGCTCGCCGCGTGGAGCGGGTCGCCCTGGCACGCCTCCGGAGCGCAACCGACCTTCCGGATAGGCGTCACGATCGCCGGCGGCCTGCTGCTGTTCTGGTGGCTCCCGCACCTGCTGCTCGCCGGCCGCGTTCCGGCACGCGACCTGTTCCCGGGGTCGGTCGCGACCGTCGTCTCGCTGGTGGGGCTCCACCTCTTCTCCCGCCTCGTGTTCGCGCCGCTGCTGGTGTCCAACGCGGTGTCCTACGGCACGGTGGGCACGGTCCTGATCGTCCAGTCCTGGCTCATCGGCGTCGGTTACTGCGTGTACGCGGGCGCGCTGACGGGCCGTGTCCTCGCCCGGGCCCGCGAGGGCCGGGAGAACGAGGGCCGGGATAACGGGGGCCCGGAGAACGAGGGCCGGGATAACGGGGGCCCGGAGAACGGGAACCCGGGGGAGGACGGACGGTGAGGCCGCAGCGCCGCCGCCGTGTGAGCACGCCCCTACCGGGCAGCCGCTGAACGCCGGAGACGGCACGTTTCCCGATCGCGGGAGCGGAAAGCCGCGCCTCGGGGGGTTCCTGCACGGCGGACGCGAAGGAGGAGCACCGTGAGCCCGAAGGTTTCCGACTACATCCTGGAACGGCTGCGCGACTGGGACGTCGAGTACGTCTTCGGCTACCCCGGTGACGGCATCAACGGGCTGCTCGCGGCCTGGGGCCGGGCCGACAACCGGCCGGTGTTCGTCCAGGCCCGGCACGAGGAGATGGCCGCGTTCGAGGCGGTCGGCTACGCGAAGTTCTCCGGACGCGTCGGGGTGTGTGCGGCGACCTCGGGTCCGGGCGCGATCCACCTGCTCAACGGGCTGTACGACGCCAAGCTCGACCACGTGCCGGTGGTGGCGATCGTCGGCCAGACCAACCGCAGCGCCATGGGCGGCTCCTACCAGCAGGAGGTCGACCTGCTCAGCCTCTACAAGGACGTCGCCGCCGAGTACTGCCAGATGGTGACCGTCCCCGAGCAACTGCCCAACGTCCTCGACCGGGCGATGCGCACCGCCGCCGCCCGGCACACCGTCACCGCCGTCATCGTGCCCGCCGACGTCCAGGAGCTCGACTACAGCCCGCCGGAGCACGCGTTCAAGATGGTGCCCTCCAGCCTCGACAACCCGCGCTGGACGGTCGTGCCCGAGCAGGAGGAGCTGCGCCGCGCCGCCGACGTGCTCAACTCCGGCCGCAAGGTCGCGATGCTCGTCGGCCAGGGCGCCAGGAACGCGCGGCGGCAGGTCCAGGAGACGGCCGAGCTGCTCGGCGCAGGCGTCGCCAAGGCGCTGCTCGGCAAGGACGCGCTGCCCGACGTCCTGCCGTACGTCACCGGGTCCATCGGCCTGCTCGGCACCCGCCCGTCCTACGAGCTGATGCGCGACTGCGACACCCTGCTCACCGTCGGCTCCAGCTTCCCCTACACGCAGTTCCTGCCCGAGTTCGGGCAGGCCAGGGCGGTGCAGATCGACCTCGACCCGTTCATGGTCGGGCTGCGCTACCCGTACGAGGTCAACCTGGTCGGCGACGCGGCCCGCACGCTCGACGCGCTGCTGCCGCTGCTCGCCCGCAAGGAGGACCGCACCTGGCAGCGCACCGTGTGCGACAACACCGAGCGCTGGTGGGAGGTGATGGAGCGCCGGGCCGCGGTCGCCGCCGACCCGATCAACCCCGAGTACGCGATCCACGAACTCGACCACCTGCTGCCCGACGACGCCATCGTCACCTCCGACTCCGGCTCCGCCGCCAACTGGTACGCCCGCCACCTGCGCCTGCGCGGAGACATGCGCGGCTCGCTGTCCGGCACGCTCGCCACCATGGGCCCGGGTGTGCCCTACGCGATCGGCGCCAAGTTCGCCCACCCGGACCGCCCGGCCATCGCCCTCGTCGGCGACGGCGCGATGCAGATGAACGGCCTCGCCGAGCTCATCACGATCGCCAAGTACTGGCAGCAGTGGCAGGACCCGCGCCTGGTGGTGGCGGTGCTCAACAACCGCGACCTCAACCAGGTCACGTGGGAGATGCGGGCCATGGAGGGCGAACCGAGCTTCCTGCCCTCGCAGGAGCTCCCGGACGTCGACTACGCGGGCTTCGCCCGCACCCTGGGCCTCGGCGCCGAGCGGGTGGCCGACCCCGGCGAGGTGGCCGACGGCTGGCGGCACGCGCTGAACGCCGACCGCCCGTTCGTGCTGGAGCTGCGCACCGACCCGGCCGTGCCGCCGATCCCGCCGCACGCGACCTGGGACCAGATCCAGGCCGCCACCGCGTCCGTGCTGCGCGGCGACAGCGACCGCGCCGCGATGGTCCGTCAGGGGCTCAAGGCCAAGCTGCAGGAGATCCTGCCCTCCTTCGGGGGTCGGCATGGGCACCACTGACGCGCTCCGGGAAGGGGTCGACCTCGTGCTGCGCAACGTCCGCACCGGACGGTTCCAGCGCTCCCTCGCCCTGGTCACCGCGGTGGGCTCGGTGATCACCGCCGCCGAGATCTACCTGGAGCACGACCGGGCCGGCTTCGGCAACCGCGTCATGTGGTGGCCGGTGTGGCTCGGGCCGGTCGGCGCGGTGGCCGGGGTGGCCGGCGCGGTCAGCCCGCGGGCCGCGCACACGATGCTGCCCCTCGCCTCCGCCGCGATCACCGCCAACGGCGTCCAGGGCACGTACCTGCACGTCCGAGGCATCGCCGAGAAGCCCGGCGGCTGGGCGATGGCCCGCTACAACGTCGAGATGGGACCGCCGCTGTTCGCACCGCTGTTGATGAGCATGGTCGGAGGGATGGGGCTGGTCGCCGCCATACTGCGCCGGGAGTCGCGCGATGCCTGAGGCTCCCGAGGACCGGACGCCCGCCTACGAGGGCCGCTTCCCCGGCTACGACGTGCTCGGCCAGGCCGCGGCATGGGACCGCGAGACGGCGGCCGTCGTGTACTCCAGGACGGGCCCCCAACCTCCCCTGCGCTTCTTCACGCCCGCCGAGGAGGCCACCGCCCGCGCCCTGCTGGACCTGCTGCTCGACCACCCCGACGTCCCGCTGCTCGCGATGATCGACGCCCGGCTCGCCGAACTGCAGACCGACGGCTGGCGCTACGCCGACATGCCCGAGGACGACGAGGCCTGGCGGCGCTCCCTGCGAGCCCTTGACGAGGACGCGGACGGCCCGTTCGCCGCGCTCACCGAAGTCCAGCAGCGCGCGCTCGTCGGCCGGGTGCAGGAACTGGCCGGCGAGCGCTGGCACGGCATGCCCGCCAAGCACGTGTGGAGCCTGTGGACCAGGTACGCCTGCACCGCCTACTACGCCCACCCCACCGCCTGGAACGAGATCGGCTTCGGCGGCCCGGCCCACCCGCGCGGCTACCTGCGCCTCGGCGAGGACCAGCGCGAGCCCTGGGAGGTCGCCGATGCCCGCAACCGCCCGCCCCGGCCGCCCGACCACCAACCGGTGCGGCCGCTGCCGCCCGCCACCGACCCCGGCCGGCACTCCCGCCTGCGCGCCGCCGCCGGGACCGTGCGCGCCAACGCCGCCGCCCAGCGCGAGGTCCGCCGCACCAACGCCTCCGCCTGGCTGCTGCCGCGCGACGGACACGGCTTCGACCACACGCTCAAGCGCGACATGCGGCGCTTCGACGACTCCGACGAGGTCGACCTGCTGATCGTCGGTTGCGGCGCCGGCGGCGCCACGCTCGCCCAGCGGATGGCAAGGCGCGGCTGGAGCGTCGTCGTCCTGGAGGCAGGGCCGTTCTGGGACCCGCTCGCCGACTGGGTCAGCGACGAGGCCGGCTCGCACCACCTCTACTGGACCGAGCCCCGCGTCATCTCGGGCACCGACCCCGTCCCGCTCGGCTCCAACAACTCCGGTCGGGGCGTGGGCGGTTCGATGGTGCACTTCGCCGGCTACACGCCCCGCTTCCACCCTTCCGACTTCCGCACCCACAGCCTCGACGGCGTCGGCGTCGACTGGCCGCTCGAGTACGCCGACCTGCGCGACTCCTACCGACGTCTGGAGTACGAACTCCCGGTCGCCGGCCAGTACTGGCCCTGGGGCGAACCGCACCCCTACCCGCACCCGCCGCACCCCGTCGGCGGCAACGGCGAGGTCTTCCTGCGCGGCGCCGCCGCCCTCGGCATCGAGGCCCGCGTCGGCCCCGTCGCCATCACCAACGGCCGCTTCGGACGCCGCCCGCACTGCGTCTACCGGGGCTTCTGCCTCCAGGGCTGCAAGGTCAACGCCAAGGCCTCCCCGCTGATCACCCACGTCCCCGACGCCCTCGCGAACGGCGCCGAGATCCGGGCGGACTGCATGGCCTCCGGGGTCGAACTCGACGCGGACGGACTCGCGTGCGGCGTGCGGTACTTCCACCACGGCCGCGAACACCTCCAACGGGCCCGCACGGTGGCCGTCGCCGGCTACGCCATCGAGACCCCGCGCCTGCTCCTCAACTCCGCCTGCAAGCGCTTCCCCGACGGCCTGTGCAACGACCACGACCTCGTCGGACGCTACGTCATGGTGCAGGGCGCGCCGCAGACCTCCGGCCGCTTCGACGAGGAGATCCGCGCCTACAAGGCCCCGCCACCGGAGGTCTCCACCGAGCAGTACTACGAGACGGGCGCCGACCGGCCGTACAAGCGCGGCTTCACGATCCAGAACATCTCCCCCCTGCCCATCACCTGGGCCGAACACGTCGTCGCCCAAGGGCACTGGGGCGCCGACCTGCGCACCTACCTCTCCGACTACGTCCACTGGGCCACCCTCGGGGCCATGGCCGAACTCCTGCCCCAGGCGGACAACCGGGTCACCCTCGCCGCCGAGACCGACCGGCGCGGGCTTCCCGTGGCCGAGTTCGCCTTCTCCCAGTGCGACAACGACCGGATGCTGATCCGCGCCGCCCGCACGGTCATGGAGGACATCCTCCGCGCCGCCGGAGCGAGCGAGGTCATCACCATCGACCGCTACGCCCACCTGGTCGGCGGCTGCCGCATGGGCGCCGACCACCGGAGCGGCGTGGTCGACCACCGGCTGCGCACCTTCGCCGTGCCCAACCTGCTGATCACCGACGGCAGCGTGCTCCCGACCCAGGGCAGCGCCAACCCGGCGCTCACCATCATGGCGCTGGTCGACCGCGCGGCCGGCCTGCTCGCCGCGGGGGAGCGCTGCGGACTGCGGGCGCCCGCATGAACGGGACGAACAGGATGAAAGGGGCGAACGGGAACGACGGCATGGACGGGATCGAGCGGATCGGCGTCAGCGTCTACACCGTCCCCACCGACGCGCCGGAAGCGGACGGCACGATCGCCTGGGACCACACCACACTCGTCCTGGCGCAGGCCGTCAGCGGCCGCCGCGCCGGCCTCGGCTGGACCTACGGCGCCCCCGCCACGGCCGCCGTCATCCGCGACGAACTCGCCCCGCTGCTGACCGGCCGCGACCCGCACGACACCGCCGGCGCCCAGGAGGCCATGAGCCGGGCGGTGCGGAACACGGGCCGTCCCGGCCTGGTCGCCGGAGCCATCTCGGCCGTCGACCTCGCCCTGTGGGACCTCCGGGGCCACCTGCTCGGCCTGCCACTCGCCCGGCTGCTCGGCGGCGCCGCCCGGCCCGTCCGGATCTACGGCAGCGGCGGCTTCACCACGTACTCCGCCGCGCAGCAGGAGCGTCAACTACGGGGCTGGACCGACGGGCAGGGGATCCCCCGGGTCAAGATCAAGATCGGCGAGTCCTGGGGCACCCGCGAACGGCGCGACCTCGACCGCGTCCGCGCCGCCCGGCGGACCGTCGGCGACCGCGTCGAGCTCTACACCGACGCCAACGGCGGGTACCGGCTCAAACAGGCCGTCCGGATCGGGCACGCCCTCGCCGGTGAAGGCGTCACCTGGTTCGAGGAACCCGTCTCCTCCGACGACCTCACCGGCCTGCGCGCCGTCCGCGACGCCGTCACCCCCGACGTCACCGCGGGCGAATACGGCTACGACCTCCCGTACTTCGCCCGCATGGTCCCCACCGTCGACTGCCTCCAGGCCGACGCCACCCGCTGCGGCGGCCTCACCGCCTGGCTGCGCGCCGCCGCCCTCGCCGAAGCGCACGGCCTGGACATCTCCGCCCACTGCGCCCCGCACCTGCACGCCCACGCCGCCGCCGCCGTCCCCAACTGCCGCCACCTGGAGTGGTTCCACGATCACGTCAGGATCGAGAGGCTCCTCTTCGACGGCACCCTCGACCCCGCCGGCGGCACCGTCACCCCGGGCGCGGACGGAGCCCCAGGCCACGGACTGCGCCTCGCACCCGCCCGGGCCGACGAGTACCGGACCGCATGAAGAGGCCCGGCACCATGACCCACCACCCGACGCGGAACCGGACCGACGCGGCGACCGCGGACAGCCGGAACGAGCCGGCGCGCCACGGGCCGCCGCTCCTGCGGCTGCTCGAACCACCGGCGCCGCCCACGCCTTCCGCGTCCGCGCGACCGTGCCCGGCTGACCGAAAGGACGAACGATGAAGACCGCAGCGGCACTCTTCGACGTCGACGGCACCCTGCTCGACACCGCCTACCTGCACGCCCTCAGCTGGTGGGAGGCCCTGCGCCAGTACGACCGGACCGTCCCCGCCGCCCGCGTCCACCGCGCCATCGGCATGGGCGGGGACCAACTGCTCGACCACCTCCTCGGCGAGCACCGCGACCACGGGGACGACGAGGCCATCACCGCCGCCCACGACGCCCTCTACGCCAGCCACTGGCCGGTCCTCACCCCGCTGCCCGGAGCCCCCGAACTCCTGCGCGCCTGCGCCGCCCGCGGGTGGCGGATCGTCCTGGCCAGCTCCGCCTCCGAGCGCGAACTCACCGTGCTGCGCCGCGCCCTGGGCGCCGACGACGTGATCGCGGCCGCCACCTCCGCCGACGACGTCGCCGCGACCAAGCCCGCGCCGGACCTCGTCCACGCGGCGCTGGACCGCGCGGGCACCGACCCCGCGGACGCGGTGTTCGTCGGCGACACGGTGTGGGACGTCACCGCCGCGGGCCGGGCCGGGGTGCCGTGCGTCGCCGTGGAGAGCGGCGGCTTCGCCGCGCAGGAACTCTTCGGCTGCGGCGCCGCCGAGGTCCACCGCGACACCGCCGACCTGCTCGCCGGGCTGGACGCCAGCCTGCTCGCCCGGGTGCCGGCCGAACGGTCGCCGGGCGCGACCGGGACCCGCGCGGCGTGAACCCGTGCCGACGGGGACCCGCCGGAGCGTGTTCCGGGCCGGACGGTTCCCGTTCGCGCTCGCGGGCGGCGTCGGCGCAGTGCGCGACGTGGCACAGCCGGTCATCGGCAGGGCGTTCGCGGTCCACCGGCTGCGCGAGCAGGCGGCCCGGCCGCCCGTCGCGCAGCGTTAGGGGCGCGGCGGCCCGGGTAGGCGCGACCCGACGCAGATCGAACCGGGACCGAAAGGGATTGCCATGTTGCTGCTAGGACTTCTGCTGATGTCGGCGTCCGGTGCGTTCATCGGGCTGCTGATCGCGGACAACCTCGCCGGGGGGCCCGAGTACCAGGCGACGGTCCTGGGCAACGACCTGGTGACGCTCAACAGCCTGGGCGTCTTCCTGGCCGGCGTGGCGCTCGGCCTGATCTTCTGCCTGGGACTGGCCCTGATGGGGCTCGCCCGGCGGACCCGGCGGCCGGTGGGTGCCGCAGTGGGCGGCGCGGCCCACCGGGGGGCGCACCCGACCCGGCGGGCACGTCGAGGGGAACCCGTCGCACCCGCGGCCGACGACCGGCCGGCGGTCGAGGACGCACCGGTGGCCGGTGAAGTGTCGGCCCGGCCGGAGGAACGCGCCGCGGAGCAGGGCGGTCGGGACGACACCGGCATGCCGGCCCAGCCGTCGCGCGGGGGTCGGATCCGGCACCTGTTCGGCCACTGACGGGCGGTCGGGGACATGACACTGAGCCACCCGGCCGAGCGCGGCCGGGGGAGCTTCGCTCGCCTGGCCGAGCGGGCCTCCAACCTGACCAGTTCCCCGTTGTTCTACTCCCTGTGCGTGCTGCTCGTGGTCGCCTTCGTGGCCGTCCACGTCGCCGGGCTCTCGTCCTCGTGGCAGCACCTCGTCGGCGACATGATGTCGGCGGTGACGCTGCTGCTGCTCGCGCTGCTCAAGAACGCCGAGCGGCGGGCCGAGCACGCGATCCAGCGCAAGCTCGACGCGATAGCGGCGGCCCTCCTGGCGGAGGAGGAGGGCGACCGTGGCGAGGTCAGGAAGGAACTGGAGCACGCGATCCGCCTGGAGGACGAGGTCTGAGCGGACCGCGGTGGAACCGGCCGGGATCGTGGTGACGTTGCGCCGTTTCCATCCGGCCCCGAGGGGTAGGCGACGGGGTCACCGAGCCGGGCCGTTGGTTTGCGAACCGAAGGCTCCCGGTCACACCCTCCCATCCAGGGACGGACCATGAACAACGCGAAACTCGCCGCTGCGGTGGGCGCCGGCTACCTCCTCGGGCGGATGCACAAAGCCCGATGGGCGCTGGCGCTCGCCGGCATGGCGGCCGGCAAGAAACTGGGTGCCAGCCCGGGAACCGCGGTCGCGCAGCTCCTCGAATCCTCGCCGCAGCTGCGGCGGGTGGTGGGCGACGTGCGGGGCGAGCTGGCGAGCGCGGGCAAGAAGGCGGCCGTGGCCGCCGCATCCCGGCGCGTCGGCGCGCTGACCGACCGACTGGAACAACGGACCGAGGCCCTGCGCGAGGCGAAGGGGCAGCGCGAGGACGACGAAGAGCCCGAAGAGGAGGAACCGCAGGAGGAGGAGCAGGAGGAGCAGGAGGAGAACGAGGAGCAGGAGGAGCAGGAGGAGAACGAGGACTCCGCGAAGCCCCGGAGCACCCGCTCGGGCACGTCCTCCCGGAAGACCCCGTCCACCGGCGGTTCGTCGCGGTCGCGGACGGCGACCAAGCGTTCCGGCACGGGCACGTCGACCCGTAGGAGCACGGCGAAGACGCCGGCGAAGACGTCGGCGAGGACGTCGGCGAAGGCGCCGGCGAAGGCGCCGGCGAAGGCACCTGCGAAGAAGGCCGCCCCGCGCACGGGCTCCACCCGCAAGACCGCGGCCTCCCCGGCCGCGAAGAAGACGAGTGCCCCGGCCCGCAAGACGGCCGGATCGCGGGCGTCCGCACGGAAGTCGGGGTGACGACGATGGCCAAGCAATCAGCTCAGCCGGAAATCGGCGGGATCGGCGACGTCCTCGAAGCCCTGCCCACCGAGCGACTGTTGGAGCAGACGCGGGACTTCGTGTCCGCGCTGGGCGAGCGTGCCGTCGCGGCGGCCGGCGACCGGGTCGCCGATCTCGCGGACCGGCTCGTCGACTACACGGAGAACGGGGGCGGCGGGGGCGGCGGAGGCCTCCCGGTCGGCAAGCTCCTCGGGGCCGGCGCGGCCGGGGTGAAGAGCCTCGTGTCCAACGGCCTCTTCTCGTCCGGGGGCGGGAAGAAGGGCGGCGGCGGCAAGGAGACCAAGGTCACCAACATCGTGGAGGAGATCAACGTCGGCGTGCCGGTGCGGGTCGCCTACAACCAGTGGACGCAGTTCCAGGACTTCCCGAAGTTCACGAAGCGACTGGAGAGCGTCGACCAGGAGTCCGACGAGAAGCTCAGGTGGAAGGCCGGGATCTTCCTCTCCCACCGCACCTGGGAGTCGACCATCGTCGAACAGGTCCCGGACGAGACGATCGTGTGGCGCTCCAAGGGCGACAAGGGTCATGTCGACGGCACGGTCACCTTCCACGAACTCGCGCCCAACCTCACCAAGATCATCCTGGTCCTCGAATACCACCCCCAGGGCCTGTTCGAGCGGACCGGCAACATCTGGCGAGCCCAGGGACGGCGGGTGCGCCTGGAGCTCAAGCACTTCCGCCGGCACGTGATGACCCGGACGATCCTCGATCCCGACAGCGTCGAGGGCTGGCGCGGCGAGATCCGCGACAGCGAGGTCGTCCGTTCGCACGAGGACGCCCTGGAAGAGGAGCAGTCCGATCAGGAGCCGGAAACGGACGAGTCGGAAGAACCCGAAGACGCCGAAGGCGCCGAAGACACCGAAGACACCGAAGACGAGGAGCACGAGCAGGGCGACGAGGACGAGGACTACGAGGAGGAGCCGGACGCGGAGGACGAGTACGACGAGGACTACGCGGACGAGGACCTCGAGGAGGACGACGAGGAGGCCGACGAGGAGGCCGACGACTACGACGACGAGTACGAGGACGAGCCGGACGAGGAAGAGCCGGAGGAGGACGAACCCGAGGACGAGGAAGACGACGAACGGCCGCGTGGCCGCCGCCGGGCCCCCGCCCGGAGCGGTAGGTGAGGACGATGACGGTAGCCCCCAGGACCGGCCACTACCTGGACCGCCCCTCCCCGAGCGGCCTGGCGGACGTCCTCGACCTGATCCTCGACAAGGGCCTGGTCATCGACGTCTACGTCCGCGTCTCGCTCGTCGGCATCGAGCTGCTCACGATCGACGCGCGGATCGTGATCGCGAGCGTGGACACCTACCTGCGCTTCGCCGAGGCGGTCAACCGCCTCGACCTGAAGCAGGACCGCTCGGAGGGCCTGCCGGAGCTGATGGACGACATGCGGCAGGGCGGTGCCCGCCGCAAGACCCGCGGCGCCCTGGAGGGCGTCAAGGAGAGCGTCGGCGAGGTGATCGACCACGTCCGCGGCCGTGAAGGCGAGGACGAGGACGAGGAGGAGGAACCGCAGGAACGGCCGCGGCGCCGGTCTCGGTCCTCCACCGAGCGCAGGGAGCGTGAGCGGTGAACCGCGACACACCGGCCGCCGGCGAGACCGGACCGGCCTGCTACGTCTACGGGATCGTCCCCGCCGACGCCGCCGCGCCCACGGCCGTCCGCGGGGTGGGCACGCCCCCGGCAGCAGTCGAACTGCTCCCGCGCGGACGGGTCGCCGCGCTGGTCAGCGAGGTCGATCCGACCAAGCCCCTGGGCACGCCGGACGACCTCCGCGCACACGCCCGGGTGCTGGACTCGGTCGTCTCGACCCGGGTCCCCGTGCTGCCGTTCCGGTTCGGCTCGGTGGTCGACGGCCGCCGGGCCGTGGCGGAGGAACTCCTCGGCCCGTCCGAGGAGGACTTCGCCACCGCGCTGGAGAGCCTGCGCGGCCTCGCCCAGTACACGCTGCGCGGGTCGTACGTCGAGGACCGGGTGCTGCGGGACGTCCTCGCCGCCCGGCCCGACATCGCCGCCCTCCGGGAGCGGACCGCGTCGCTGCCGGAGGACGCCGCCCACTACGACCGGCTCCGGTTGGGTGAACTGGTGGCCCAGGAGATCGCCGACCGCGGCGAGGCCGACGTAGGTCAGCTGGTCGACACCCTCGGCCCGCTCGCCGTCTCCGTGGTCAAGGGTCCGGGCACGGACCTCGACCAGCCGATCGACGTGTCCTTCCTGGTCCACCACACCCGGTGGGCGCGCTTCGAGGCCGAGGCGGAGGACCTGGCGCGCGGCTGGGCCGGGCGGATCGGCATCCGCCTCCTCGGCCCGCTGGCCCCCTACGACTTCGCGCCCACGGCCGTCGGCGGCGCTTCCGAGGAGGTGTCCGGCCCATGGGCCTGATCACCGGGCTCCTCACCCTGCCGCTCGCGCCCGTGCGCGGCGTGGTGTGGGTGACCGAGCAACTGTACGCCCAGGCCCGCCGCGAGCTGGACGACCCGGCGATCGTCCGCCGGCGCCTGGCCGAGCTGGAGGAAGCCCGCCGCAGCGGCGCCCTCAGCCCGGAGGAGGCCGACCGGCAGGAGGAGGAACTGGTCGGACGGCTCTGGGAGTCCAGGAGGACGAGCGGTGGGCGGGAGGTGTGAGCCGTGCCCGAGCCAGAGCCCCGCGCGCGTCGGCCCGCCGACCGCGCGACGGCGCCGCGTCGCCGCACCGCCGCCGCCGACGGTGAGCACCGCGAACCCGCTTCCGGGCGGAGCAGGCACGCGCCCGCCGAACCGGACCGGACCGACCCCCCGAAGCGCACCCGGACCCCTCTGAGCGCGCGCCAGGTCGCCGCCCGGGCCGCCCGCCAGGTGCAGGAACTCACCGGGAACCCACCCGAAGGCGTCACCTCGCTGGAACGCGACGGGGAAGGGTGGCGGATCGGGATCGAGGTCCTGGAATCCCGCCGCGTCCCCGACTCCACCGACATCCTGGCCGTCTACCAGGTCGTCCTGGACGAACGGGGAGGTCTCGTGTCCTACCACCGCGAACGCCGCTACCACCGCGGCCACGTCGACCCCGGGGAGACGCCGTGAACGGACGCGACTTCGGACCACCGCTGCCGGTCGGCTACCGCACGTCGCCCGCCCCGCAGCCGGCCAACCTCGCCGACCTCCTCGAACGGGTCCTCGACAAGGGCATCGTCATCGCGGGGGACATCCGCGTGAACCTGCTGGACATCGAGCTGCTGACGATCAGGATCAGACTCCTCGTCGCCTCCGTCGACCGCGCCCGCGAGATGGGCATCGACTGGTGGGAACACGATCCCGGCCTCTCCTCCGGCCGGCGCGACCTCGCGGTGGAGAACCGGCGCCTGCGCGAGCGGATCGGTGAACTGGAGGCCGCCGCGAGCGAGTCGGAGCGTCCCGCACCCACCGGCCGCGCCGATGAGGCACCGGCCCCGTCCACGCGGCGTCGTCCGCCGCGTGCAGGGAGGGAGCCATGACCCACGTGACGTGGCTCTACGCCATCGTCCCGGCCGACCGGCGCCCCCCTCCCGACGTGCGGGGTGTCGCGGCGGAGCCCCTCCGCACGCTGAGCGGGCCCGCCCTCGCGGCCGTGGTCGGCTCGGTACCGCGGGCCGACTTCGACGAGCGGCCCCTGCACGCCCACCTGGAGGACCCGGTCTGGCTGGAACACGCCGTCCGCGCCCACCACCGGGTGGTCGAGGCCCTCGCCGCCACGGGCCCGGCCCTGCCCTTGCGCTTCGCCACGCTCTACCACGACGACGCCCGGGCCCAGGCACTCCTCCGCGAGCGCCACGACGAGCTGGCCGAGGCGCTCCGGCGGATCGACGGGCGGACGGAATGGGGCGTCAAGGCGTACCTCACCGACCGGCCGCCGGCACCGGAGGAGGAGACCGGCCCCGACGACGGGGACCGGCCCGGCACGGCCTACCTGCTGCGCCGCAGGGCCCGGCGGCAGCAGCGCGAGGAGACCCTGCGCCAGGCTTCGGACGATGCGGGGAGCATCCACGCGCAGCTCGCCGGACTGGCGGTGGCGGCGGCCCTGCACCCGCCTCAGTCCGCGGAGACGAGCGGCCGCGCCGAGCCCATGGTCCTCAACGGCTCCTACCTCGTCGACCTCGTCGACGGGAAGCGCCTTGCGGATGCCGTGGCCGACATCGCGGAGGGTCACCCCCGCCTCCGCCTGGAACTCACCGGCCCGTGGCCGCCCTATTCGTTCGCCGACCCGGGGGAGGTGTGATGAACACCCCGGACCGACGGGCCGCGGACCGCTCGCGCGCCCCCTACCCGGTCGGCGTGGACTACCCGGTCGGCGCGGAGCGCGTCGCGCTCGTCGACCTCCTCGACCGCGTACTGGCGGGCGGCGTGGTCATCGCGGGCGAGATCACCCTCGCCATCGCCGACGTGGACCTCGTCAGGATCAGTCTGCGGGCGCTGGTGGCCTCCGTGCGGTCCGCGACCCGGACCGTCGAAGGCACCGCGACCGTCCGGGACGAGGAGTCGCCGTGACCGCGCGGCCGCCGGAGGATCCCCGCGGTGCCCGCGTCGCCCGGCGCGTCGCCGTCGACCCGGAGACGGTGGGCCGGGACCTCGCCTGCCTCGTCCTCACCGTGGTCGAGCTCCTGCGGGAGCTCATGGAGCGGCAGGCGCTGCGCCGCATCGACGAGGGTGACCTGAGCGAGGACCAGGTCGAGGCCCTGGGCGTGACGCTGATGGCCCTGGAACAGCGGATGGACGAGCTGCGCGATCACTTCGGCCTCGCTCCCGAGGACCTCGACATCGACCTCGGCCCGCTCGGCCCGCTGCTCGGCTCCGGCCCCTGAGCCGGATCCGCCGGATTTCATGACAAGAGGAGGATTATTCGGAGGATTCCGGGCACACGCGACATGGGACCACGAACCGACGAGGAGGAAGCCGTGAGCGCAGGCAAGAAGGTCGCACACACCGCCGAGACCGCGAAGGGCAAGGCCAAGGAAGCAGCCGGCAAGGCGGTCGGGAACGAGCGGCTCACCGCCAAGGGCAAGGCGGAGCAGGTCAAGGGTGACCTCTCCCAGGCGGGTCAGAAGGCCAAGGACGCGATGAAGCACTGAGCGCCCCGCCCTGCCGGATCCGCCCGCCACGATCACCGACCGTGGCGGGCGGCTTCCTGTCCGCCTCCGGCGGTCCCCGGGAGCCGGGTCAGTGCCCCTCGATCGCCCGGGGGTCGCCGGTCAGCGCGTAGCGGCGGCAGGCGAGGAGTTCCTCGATGGTGCTGCCGGTCTCCTTGGCGAGGAGGTGCAGGACCGGCTCCGCGTCGTGGTCGGAGAGGTATCCCGGCGCCATGCGCAGGGCGAGCAGGCCGAGGTCGCGGAAGCCGTCCAGCACCCGTTCCTGCGCGTGCAGGCCCTCGGCCACGACGGCGCGCCAGGCCTCGACGTCGCAGCCGTCCGGGCCCGGGACGCTCCGGAGGTCGGCGGGCGGCACGTCCGGGCGCTCGCGGAGCTCCGCGACGGCGTCGGCGACCGCGGTGCCGACCTGCGCCGGATCCGGCGGTGCGCCGCCCTCCCGAGGGCGGAGCGGGTCGAGTCGTTCCGCGAGCAGGTCGGTGAGCTCGGCCAGCCGGCCGCGCAGGTCGACGACGGCCTGGACGGACAGGACCGGCCAGTCGTCCCACACGTGGGCCGCCGAGACGCCCACCTCCCGCTCCACGGTGGCCCCGACCGCCTCGGCCACCGCCGTGAGGTCGAGCAGCCGGTAGGCCGTGGGTCGGGTGACCCCGAGCTCGGCCATCGCGTAGGCGCCCCAGGAGCCGTGCCCGAGCGCCTCCCAGGCCCGGCCGCGGTGGGCGGCGTCCACCCGGCCGGTCAGCTCCAGGACCGACGTCCGGGGGTCGGCGACCGCCGCGCGCAGGTCGTCGGTCAGCCGCCGCGCTTCTGTCCGGCCGATCGGGGCCCGCGGCTCGCTGGAGTGCCTCTCACCCATGGGCCCATCCTGCGCGCCCGCCACGGCCCGTGCGACTCCGGCGGTCATCGGCCGGGGGTGGGGCCGGGGGTGAGGGTGGCGGCGGACTCCAGCAGCAGCGCGTGGACGAAGGACTGCGGGAGGTTGCCGCGCAGCTGGCGCTGGGCGACGTCGAACTCCTCCGCGTACAGGCCGGCCGGGCCGCAGGCGGCGCGGTTGCGCTCGAACCAGCGGAACGCCTCGCCGTCGTTCCGCTGGCGGTGCTCGGCGAGCGCCATGAGGAAGCCGCACAGCAGGAACGCTCCTTCGGCGTCCTCCAGGGGCCGCTGGTCGTGGCGGAAGCGGTAGAGGAAGTGGTCCTGCCCGAGCTCCTCCCGGACGGCGCGCAGCGTGGCCGTGGTGCGGGGGTCGTCGGCCGGCAGCGCGCCGCGCAGGGGCGGCAGCAGGAGGGCCGCGTCCACGCCGGTCCGGCCGGGTGAGCGCTGCCAGTGGCCGTCCGGGTGCAGGCAGTCGGCGCAGGCCTCGGCGACGATCAGGTCCGCCAGCGCCTCCCAGCGGGCCGCGCGCCCGCCGCCCGCGCCGGGGACGGCGGCGATCGCGCGCAGCCCGGCGGCGCAGATCAGGCGGCTGTGGGTCCAGCGGTCGGCGTCCAGCTCCCAGATGCCGGCGTCCGGCTCGCGGTGCCGGGCGGCGATCGCGTCGGCGGCGGTGAGCGCCGCCCGCCAGCCGTCCGCGTCCAAGCGGTCGTGGCGGGCCGCGGCGGCGAGCAGGAGCAGGCCCTCGCCGAACACGTCCAGCTGGAACTGGCGGTTGACGTGGTTGCCGACGACGTCGAAGCCGCCCGGGTAGCCGGGCAGGTCCAGGGTGCGCTGGTCCGGTACGGGCCCGCCGGTGGCCGTGTAGGCGGGGGCGAGCTCCGGGCCGTCCGCCAGCAGCCGGGCGGTGACGAACCGGACGGAGCCGTCCAGCAGCTCGTGCACGCCGGCGGCCGCGGCGGCCTGGCCGATGTACGCCTGGTCGCGCACCCACACGTAGCGGTAGTCGTAGTTGCGCCCCTGCTCCGCGCGCTCCGGCAGGCTCGTCGTGGCGGCGGCCACCGTACCGCCGCCGGGGCCGGTCAGACCGGCCAGGACGGCGTGGGCGTGGCGGGCGTCCCGCTGCCCCACGACACCGGGCAGCTCGGGCACGCAGGCCGTCCAATGGGCCTCGGTCGCCCGCCACAGGGAGTCCGCCGGGGCGGGAGGCGGCAGGGGCCGGTCGGAGATCTCCAGGACGAGGTCCCGTCGGCCGCCGGCCTCCAGGAGCACCGCGGTGCGCAGGGCGGAGCCGTCGGGCCGGGCGTCGGGTGCACCGGTCAGGCGTACGTGCAGGCCTCCGGTGCGGCCCGTCCAGGCGCCCCGCTCGTCGCGGTGCAGCTCGTGCAGGGGGTGGGCGCCGAAGCCGGCCGCCGGGCGCAGGTGGACCTCCACCCGGGCGTCCCCGTGGACGGCCTCGATCCGGCGCAGCAGGACGGCGCGGTGCGGGTCGCCAGGCCCGGCGAGGGCCTCGCGGCACTCGACGATCCCGTCCGTGGTGATCCAGCGGCTGCGCCAGACGAGGCTGCCCGGCTCGTAGTAGCCGCCCCAGACGAACGGTTCGGCGGGAGTGACGGAGTACCATCCGGCGCCGCCGATGAGGGCGGCGAAGACGGCGTCGTCCTCCCAACCGGGGGCGCACATCCACACGAGGTCGCCGCGGGGGCCGAGAAGGGCGCCTCGTCGTCCGTCGGCGAGCAGGGCGTAGTCCCGCAGGGCGTGCGGGGCGGGGGCGGTGCCGGGTGTGCTCAACTACCCACCTCCTGTGGTGTGTCGCCGGTCATGCGAGCTGCGGCAGGACCTGCTCGCGGTAGAAGTCGAAGAACCCCTCCTGCTCCTGGCCGATCTGGCCGACGTACACCTCGTCGAACCCGGCGTCGACGTATCCGCGCAGCCGGTCGGCGTGCTCCCGGGGGTCGTCGCCGCAGGTGACCGCCCCGGCGACCATCTCCTCGGTGACCAGCTCGGTGGCCTGCTCGAAGTGGCTCGGCGTGGGCAGCACTTGGGCGAGCTCGCCGGGCAGCAGCTCGCTGGGCCAGAGCCGGTGGACGGTCTTGACCGCCCGCTCCCGGTCCGGTGACCAGCACACCTTCACGCCGCCGAGCACCGGCCCGGTGCCGCCCGCCGCCCGGTAGCGCCCGACGAGTTCGGTGTCCGGGGTCATCGTGACGAGACCGTCCGCGTACTCGGCCGCCGCCTCGGCGGCCTTGGGGCCGAACGCCGAGACGTACACGGGCAGGCGCCCGTCCTGCGGCGGCGTGTAGAGCCGGGCGTTCTCGACGGTGTAGTGCGCGCCCTGGTGGCTGACGAGGCCGCCGGTGAACAGTTCGCGCATCACGGCGACGGCCTCCTCCAGCATCTCCGTGCGCACGTCGAACGGCGGCCAACGGTCGCCCAGCACGTGCTCGTTCAGCGCCTCGCCGGTGCCGACGCCGAGCCGCAGACCGCCCGCCAGCTGCACGTCCGCCGTCGCCGCCGCCTGGGCGACGACGGCCGGGTGCAGCCGGACGTTCGGGCAGGTCACCAGCGTCGTCACCGGCAGCCGGGTGACCTGCGAGAGCGCGCCGATCACGCCCCACACGAACGGGCTGCTGCCCTGGGCGTCGTTCCACGGGTGGTAGTGGTCGGAGATCGCCAGCCGGGTGAAACCGGCCCGCTCCGCCAGCCGGGCCTGCTCGACCAGCTGGGCGGGGGTGAACTCCTCGCAGGACAGGAAGTAGCCGAACGCGGTCATGGCAGCCTCGGTTCGTCGGATCGTCGGTGGCTCGGTGTCCTTCGCAGGTGCGGCTAACCGGGCCCGGCCCGGCGAAACCTCGCCGTCGTCCGCCGGTCCGGGCGCCGGGTGGCCGGAGCGGTCCCCGGCGATTCCCGTTTCGGAGGTGACCACCGTGTGCGGCCGGGCCGTGCGTGGGTAGGCGCGACCGCGACGGGAGGTGCCAGGTGTCGCAGAGCGAAGAGAAGGTGCTGGGCGCAGTCCTGTCGCGGCTGCTGGCCCGGTCCCGGGCGAGCGGACCGGGCGACCTGCCCGGCCTGGTGCAGGACGCGGTCCGTGCCCTGGGCGGGACGGGAACGCGGGTGTTCCTGGCGGACGTCCAGCAGCGGCACCTCGTACCGCTGCCTGACCCGCGGACCGGCGACCCGGGCGACCGCCTCGACGTCGAGACCACCCTCGCGGGCCGCGCCTACCGGCTCCAGCGCACCCGGCTCTCCGCGGGGCCGCCCCCGGTCGGCTGGTTCCCCCTGGTCGACGGCATCGAGCGGATCGGCGTGCTGTGCGTCGAGTTCCGGACGCGGGAGCCGGAGGAGACCGATCGCTGGGAGGCCCTGGCCGCGCTCGTCGCCCTGCTGGTGCTCTCCAAGGGCGCGTACAGCGACGCGCTCGTCCGCACGACGCGTGACCGGCCGATGAGCCTGTCGGCCGAACTCCTGTGGGCCTTCCTGCCACCGCGCACCATCGGCACCCGGGACCTCACCTCCAGCGCCGTCCTCGAACCCGCCTACGAGGTCGGCGGGGACGCCTTCGACCACTCCGTGGCGGGCGGGCGGCTCCACCTCTCCGTGTTCGACGCCATGGGGCACGACCTCGCCTCCGGCGGCGCCAGCTCCGTCGCCCTGGCCGCCTGCCGCAGCACCCGCCGGGCCGGCGGCGACCTCGCGGCGATCGCGCAGGCCATCGACCGCACCCTGGGCCGCTGGATCCCCGACCGGCTGCTCACCGCCGTCGTGGCCGATCTGGACGCGGCCACCGGCGAACTCGCCTGGATCAACTGCGGCCACCCGGCGCCGCTGCTGATCCGCGGCCGGCACGTCGTCGCGGGCGCCCTGGAACGGCGGGCCGAACTGCCCCTCGGCCTCGGCTTCCACGACCGCGGCCCGCAGCCCGTCCACCACGTCAGGCTCCAGCCCGGCGACCGGCTCCTCGTCTACACGGACGGCGTCACCGACGCCCGCTCGGCCACCAGCGAGATCTTCGGCGAGGAGCGCCTGACCGACACCCTGGTCCGCCACATGGCGAGCGGTGAACCCGCCCCCGAGGCCCTGCGCCACCTGATCCACTCGCTGCTCGCCCACCAGGACCACCGCCTGCGCGACGACGCCACGATCGCCCTCGCCGAATGGCACCCCGGCGGCCGGGACGGCTGACGGCGCCCGGATTCGGCGCCCGGAGTCAGAGTCCGGGGTCAGAGCCCGGACCCGTCCGTCCGGCACTCCCGGCCGATTCGCCCGGGACGGATTCGACCGTCCACGTGCGGGAACGAGCTGAGCAGGACGTCGTCCGCCCCGCGAAACCGGAGCCGGGAGAGGACGGCGGACGGCGGAAGGGAGACGGCCATGGCGAGACCGGTGTGGACGGGAGTGCTCACCTTCGGCCTGGTCACCGTGCCCGTCGCGCTGTACACGGCGACCGAGGACCACTCGGTGCGCTTCCACCAGCTCCAGCGGGGCACGTCGGACCGGGTCCGCAACAGGCGGGTCAACGAGCGCACCGGCAAGGAGGTCCCGTACGACGAGATCGTCAAGGGCTACGAGCTCACCGAGGGCGAGTACGTCATCGTCGAACCGGAGGAACTGGAGCGGATCTCGCCCGGCCGGTCGAAGACGATCGACATCTCCGGCTTCGTCGACCTGGAGCGGGTCGACCCGATCTTCTTCGACCGCACCTACTACCTCGGGCCGCGCTCGGCCGAGTACGCGAAGATCTACGCGCTGCTGGCGGCCTCGCTGGAGCGGTCGAACCGGGCCGGGCTGGCGATGTTCGCGATGCGCGGCAAGGAGTACCTGACCGCGGTGCGGGCCGACGACGGGCTGCTGGAGCTGCACACGATGCACTTCGCCGACGAGGTCCGCGACCCGCGGCGGGAGATCGACGGCCTCCCGGGCGACGACGTGAAACCCACCGCCCGGGAGCTCGACACGGCGCAGCAGCTGATCGGCATGCTCGAAGTGGACTGGGACCCGGACGCGTACCGGGACACCTTCGCCGAGGAGGTCCGCAAGCTCGTCGAGGACAAGGCCGCCGGCCGCGAGATCGCCGTCTCCGAGGGCCCGCCGGCCGAGGCCACCAACGTCGTCGACCTCATGGACGTCCTGCGCCGCAGCCTGGAGGGCGCCAAGGAGGGCAAGGGTGCGGGCACGCAGCGCACCCGCACGCAGCGCACCCCCAAGGCCGCGCCCGGCAAGAAGTCCACGTCGACGCGGACGGCCAAGGCCGGGAGCGCGCCGAAGAAGCGCGTCACCGCGAAGGAGGAGGACCTCGACGGACTCACCAAGGCGGAGCTGTACAAGCGCGCCACCGCCCTGGAGATCCCGCACCGGTCCACCATGGACCGCGACCAGCTCCGCGACGCCGTACGGAAAGCCGCCCGCAAACACCTGCGCGCAGCCTAGGCCGTCTCCGCGGCCGGTCGAGTGGGACGGCAGGGCCTAGCCTGGAAGAGGACCCAGGTGGCGAAGGTGATCCGGATGAAGGGCTTCTCCGAGCTCAACGGCTGGACGGTCGTCCCGCTGTCCGGCGGCGACCTCGACGACTTCGCGGCTCGCGGGCCGCGGAGGCTCCTCGACGTGCTGAGCGACGACGGCACGCCCCGGCTCGTCGTGGCCCCGACCGCCGTCGGCTTCGTCGTGGAGCCGAGCGGGGTGGCGGCGGTGCCACCGCTCTTCCCGGACGTGGCGGCGGCTTGTGGCTGAGCACCGGCCCCCCGCGGGCGACCGGGCCGACGACACGACCGTGCTGCTGGCGGCGGTGGACCGGCTGCGCGCCGAGGCGGAGGGGCTGCGCCGGGCGATGCGCACCCGGGGCGTGATCGAGCAGGCGAAGGGCATGCTCACCGAGCGGCTGGGCTGCACGCCGGACGAGGCCTTCGGCCACCTGGTCCGGCTGTCGCAGGACACCAACCGCAGGGTCGCGGACATCGCCGCCGGGCTGGTCGGCCTCGCGGCGCCGGTCACGGACCCCTCCGGCGACGAGTCGCTCCAGGAGGCCGTCGACGCGTTCGTCCGGCCCGCGCGACAGCCGCCCGAGCTCCTGGCCCCCGCCTCCGCGCCGCCCGTCCCCGCTCCGCCGGGCGCCACCCGGCTCGCCCCGGTGCCCGGCCTGGCCGCCCGCTACCACCTGGCCGTCTCCGCGCTGGCCGGCGCCGAGACACCGGAGGAACTGGCCCGGCTGGTGCACGAGGTGGCCACGGCGCCGCTCGGCGTCATCGCCGTCGTCCTCGGTCTGCTGGAGCCCGACGGCGCCCTCGTGCTGGTCGGCAGCCACGGGGTGGAGCCGGGCCGGGTCAGCCGGTGGCGGCGCATCCCGCCGGAGACCGGGGTGCCGCTGGTCACGGCCGCGCACGGCGGTGGCATGGTGTGGGAGTTCGACGCGGACGACAGCGGCGGCCGGTCGCCCGAGACCGGCCGGATCGTCCCCGGCCGGACGGCCTGCGCGGTGCCGCTGCGCAGCGGGGACCGGATCGTCGGGGCGATGAGCCTCGGCTGGGACGGCCCGCCCGAGCGGGCCCGCGCTGCGACCCGGTACCTCGACGCGCTGGCCGGCTTGGTGGCGGGGCACCTGCTGCGGGTGGCCGCGGCCGGCGGCGGGGAACCGGGGCTGGTGGTGCCGGGCGGCGAGTACTGGTTCCGCGGCGTGCTGGACGCGATGTTCGAACCCGTCCTGGTGCTGTCCGTGGTCCGCGAGGGCGGCGGCGCGAGGGCGGTCACCGATCTGCGCGTCCGGTACGCGAACGCGGCGGCCGGACCCGCCCCCATGGTCGGGCGGCGGCTGACCGAGATCCTCCCCGGGCTCGTCGCGACCGGGGTCTTCGCCCGGATCCTCGACGCCGCCGGGACCGGCGTCCGCTACGACGGGCGGGCCGGCGACTTCACGGGTGGAGGGCCGGGGACGGTCCTCGCCGTACGGGCGGTGCCCTTCCTGGACGGCCTGCTCCTCACCTGGCGCCCCGGTGACGGCGCCGCCGAGGCTGCGGCGCGGGCCGGCGCCACCGAACGGCTGGCCGGCGTCGGCAGCTTCGCGTGGTCGCGCGGCGGACCGGGTCTGGAGCTGTCGGCGGAGGCCCGGCGGTTGCTCGGTCTCGACCCCGGGCGGCCGGGCCCGGTCCGGGCCGCCGACGCACTGGCGGGCGTGCGCCCGCCGGACCGCGCCGCCGTGCGGGCCTTCGCCCGCCTGCTGCTGGGCGGGCGCCGCCCGGCCGCCGTGGACGTCGGCGTCGGGCCGGGCGACGCGGGCGCGCGGACGGTGCGGATCAGTGCGGAGCCCGTCGGCGATCCGGACACCGGCCGGGCGCGCGATGTGCGGGGCGTCCTCCAGGACGTGACCGAACGGCACCGCGCCGAGCAGGCCCTGGCCGGTGTCCGGAGCAAACTCGCCGAGCAGCAGCGCCGGACCGCCGCCGAACACCGCACCACCCGGGCCCTGCGGATGATGGCCGCCCCGGAGGAGCCGGCCCCGCCGATCGCCGGCCTCGACCACGCCGCCCGCTTCCTGCCGGCCGGGGACCACCACCGGGTGGGCGGCGGCTGGTACGACCTGACGGCGCTGCCCGGCGGCCCGGTCCTGCTCGCGGTCGGCGACGTCGGCGGGCACGGTCCGACGGCCGCCGTGGGAGCGTCCGAGCTGCGGCACGCCCTGCGCGGGCTCTGCGGCGGGGGCCTGGATCCGGCCGGTGCGCTGGGCCGACTCAACACCGTGCTCTGCCGGCACGGCAGCCGCCGACTCGTCGGCGTGCTGTGCGGCCTGCTCGACCCGGCCGCCCGCACGCTCACCTGGAGCGCGGCCGGTCAGGCGCCCCCGGCCGTCGTGCGCGGGGCCACCGCGGACCTCGCCAACGGCCCCACCGGGACCGCCCTCGGAGCCATCGCCGACGCCCGCTACCGCGACACCGTCCAGCCGCTGTGCTCCGGCGACACCGTGCTGTTCTGGACCGACGGCCTGCTCGACCGGCGCGAGGCCGGCCCCGACCACCCCGACCGCCTCTTGCGCGCCGCCGAGGAGAGCGCCGCCGAGGAGCTCGCGGCCGAGGGGTTCGCGGCGGCCGCCCTCGCCGACTTCCTCGAGCACATCGCCGACCGCCTCGGCGACCCCGGCCCCGCGGACGGCGGCTGCCTCCTCGCCGTCCGGCTCCAACCCGCGCGTTAGTCCGCGCCCGGACGGGGAAGCCGCACCGGCGGACCGGGGGACGGGCGCGCGAGGAGGCAGGACACGATGGACGGGCGGGAACGGGACGCATCGGCCGCGATGGGGTGCGAGCCGCGGCAGGAGCGCGGGCTCGACGCCCTGGCGAGCGGGCTGGCCTTCGGGCTGCGCAGCCGGGCCTGGGAGGTCATGCAGGGGGTGCGGCCCCGGACGGTCCTGGCGTTGGTCCTGCTGTCGCTGGGCCTGCTGGTGGCCGGACTGCGGACCGCGCCGGCGTTCGTCGTCTGGGCGTTCGCCGGCTGCTGGGGCCTGATGCTCGCGAGTGCCTGCGCGGTGCTCCGCGCGTGCGCCGCGGACGGCGGGGGCGGACGATGACCGCCCCGTTCGGCCCGCGCGGCCCGCTGTCCGCGGCGGTGCTGGGCCTGGTGACCGCCGGACCGCCGGGCGCGGGTCGGCTGCTCGCCCCGCCGGGCCCGTTCACGGACCCGTGGGGCGAGGACCACCAGCTGGCGCTGTACCTCTGCTACGAACTCCACGACCGGGGCCTCGCCGGTGTGCACCCCGGCTGGGAGTGGGAGCCCGAACTGCTGCTCCTGCGGCGGGCGTTGGAGCGCTCGTTCCTCGCCGCGGTACGCGCGGAGGCGGAGCCCGTCCCGCCGGTGCCGGACGCCCTGGACCGGCTGCTGACGGAGTCCCCGGACGACACCGGACCCTCGCACTTCCTACGCGACGAGGGCGAGCTCCGGCACGTCCGCGAGTACCTCGTGCACCGCTCGGTCTACCACCTCAAGGAGGCCGACCCGCAGGTGTGGATGCTGCCGAGGATCCACGGACCGGCGCAGGCGGTCCTGATGGCGATCCTCTACGACGAGTACGGCGCCGGGCGTCCCGAACGCGCCCACGCGGGGCTGTACGCCCGGATGATGACCGCCTTCGGCCTCGACCCGGGTTACGCGCACTACCTGGACCTCGTCCCGGCGCCCGCCCTCGCACTGGTCAACCTGATGACGCTCTTCGGCCTGCACCGGGCGCTGCGCGGCGCGGCCGTCGGGCAGTTCGCCGCCCTGGAGATCACCTCCCCGCCCGGCGCCGCCCGGCTGGCCGCCGCGCTGGAGCGGCTCGGCGGTGGGCCGGACGGGACGCTGTTCTACCGCGAGCACGTCGAGGCCGACGCCGTCCACGAGCAGTTGGTCCGCCACGGCGTCGTGGAGCGGCTCATCGCGGACGAGCCCGGTCTGGCTCCGGATATCGCCTTCGGCCTGGCGGCCTCGGAGCTCGTCGACGGCCGGTTCGCGGACCACCTGCTCGGCCGCTGGCGGGCCGGCCGCACGTCCCTGCGCTCACCCCTGCCCGAGCCCGCCGTCCGTACCCCCGCCGCTTGAGCGGCTCCGCCCACGCCGCCGGTGGCTGGTGTCGCAGAACGGGTAGCACCGGCTCCGGCGGCACGCGCACAGCGCCACCACCGGCCGTTCGGAGAGCCGGACCTCACCGTCCGGCAGGACAACCTCCACCGGTCCCTCGACCAGGAGCGGTCCGCCGGGCACGACGATCACCCGGGTCGTCGGCCGGTCAGCGTTCCCGGACACCGCGCACCACCACCAGTTCCTCCTGCCGCTCGCCCGGGGCGATCAGCCCGAGCCCCTCGAAGAGCGCGGCGCGCGCCGTCATGACCGGCCCGAAGGCCTGCCGCCGGCGAGCCACGACGGCCGTCCGAAGCCCGGCCGCGACGAGGGCCGCCAGCGTCGCCGGGACGTCCGCGAGGGAGGACTGAACGACCAGCAGCACGCCGCCGCGCGCCAGCCGTCGGGGCGCCTCCCGGCAGATCCGGTCCAGCACGAGGCGGCCGTCCGGCCCCGCGTCCCACGCGAGCCCGCGCCCGTGCCCGCGGCGGGCGGCCGGGGCCGGGACGTAGGGCGGATTGGCGGTGATCAGGTCGTAGTCCCCGCCCGGCACCGGGGCGAGCAGGTCGCCCCTGCGCAGCCGGATCGCGAGTCCGCGGAGCCGGGCGTTGAGCCAGGTCGCGGCGACGGCCTTGGGGGACAGGTCCACCGCCGTCACGCGGGCGCCCTCGTGCGCGGCCGCGAGGGCGACGGCGCCCGTCCCGGTGCACAGGTCGAGCACCCGGCTGGCGCCGTCGAGGCGCTCGTGGTGCAGGCAGGAGAGCAGCAACTCGGTGTCGCCCTGGGGCCGGTAGACGCCGGGCGGTCTGATCAGCAGCATGTCGGGGGGCCGCCTTTCAGCGCCGGGCCGGCAGCGCCCGGTGGACGCTCCGGTGGTGTACGTCGCGAGCCATCGGCGTCCGGCGGCGCGGCGGTCCGGGTCGGCTCGGTTCCTCGGGTGGACGCCGATCGTGAAGTGCGGCCGTCGGGGCCCGGGGCGGACAAGCGGGTGCGGCAGGACGAGCGGGCTCGGGCCTCGGCGAGGTGCGTTCGGCCAGGAGATCGTGGACGACGGCGGGCATGGCTCCTCCAGCGGCTCGTTCTGCGGCTCGTGCGCCGGGCGGCTGCCCGCGGCCGCGCGGGCGAAACGGTGAGGGCAGGTCAGCCGGCGCCGGGCAGCCGTACCTCCAGGTGCCCGGAGAGCACCCGGGTCTCCAGGACCGGCTGGGGCGAGGTGGCCGGGCCGCTCGCGACCTCGCCGTCACGGAGCCGGAACTCGCTGCCGTGCCACGGGCAGCGCAGGCAGCCGTCGGTCACCGTGCCCTCGGCGAGCGGGCCGGACAGGTGCGAGCAGCGCTCCGCGAGCACGTGGTAGCGCTCGCCCTCGTGGACCACGACCACGGGCAGGTCACCGGCCGTCCGGCGGACGGGCTCGCCCGGTGGGAAGTCGTCGACCGGCCCGAGGTCGACCCAGTCCGCGGGCGCCAGCCGGGGCACGGCTGCGGCTCGGTTGGGGCCGGCGGCCTGCGCGTAGGCCAGGTGCCCGCCGAGCGTGCCACCGACCGAGACGGCGGTGAGCCCGGCCAGGCCGAGCAGTCGGGCGCGGGCGCGGCGACCTCGGCAGCGGGCCAGCAGCGATCCGCCGTACAGCAGCACTCCGGCGGTGTTGGCGAGCGCGTGGACCAGGCCGGTGCGCCGGCGCGGCGGGTCGAGCCGCGCCCAGTCCACCCACCCGGACAGCGCGGCGGGGGCGGCGCCCAGCAGCCCGACGGCCACCATGGCGTCGGCCGAACGGTGCGCGCCCGGGAGGAAGTCCAGCAGACCGGCCGACGTCCAGCAGCCGATCGGCACCTGGACCAGCACCGGGTGCAGAGGATGGCCGAGCCACGCGCCGTGCAGGGCGTCGCGGTAGGGGCCGAGGGGGAGGGCTTCCACGGCGTCGGCGACCTTCCCCGCCGGGCGGTCCAGGACCTCCCAGTGCGCCGGAGCGTCGAGCGCGCGCCGCAGCCGACGGGACCACCGGTCGACGGGCAGGGCAGAGGCATACAGGTGTGCGTCCATGCCCGGCGGCTTGCCGGGTTCCGGGCGCTCAAACCCCGGGCCGGACGTGTGCCGGGCGCCGATCCGGGTACGCGCGCAGCGCCGGACGGGCCGTGACGGCGGCCCGGCCACCTACTGCGGTGATCACGCCGCGGTGCGGACCGCCGTGACCACCGACGACAGTCGGCCCCCTGAACGGCGGGGCGGAGGAGACACGAGGCGCGGAGATGGCCGATCTGACGCGCATCGCGCAGATCATGGCCGAGGCCGTCAACGGCCCGGGACGGCCCGCCCTGCCCGAGCGGCTCTGCGGGGCCTGCGTCGAGGCCCTGGCGGTCGAGGCCGCCTCCATCACGCTCATGGCCGACACCGGTCACCGCGCCGGTGTCTGGGCCAGCGACGGACGCGCCCGGCGGCTGGAGGAACGGCAGTTCAGCCTCGGCGAGGGCCCGGGCGTGGACGCCTTCCGCGGGCGGCGGCCGGTGGCGGTCGCCGACCTGCTCGCGCCGCACGAGGTGCGCTGGCCGGTGCTGGCGGCCGACCTCGCCTCTCCCGCGCTCGACCACCGGGGACTGCGCAGCGTCTACGCCACACCGCTCCACCTGGGTTCCTCCGGCATCGGCGTGCTGAGCCTGTACCGTTCCGAGCCGGGCCTGCCCGGTGCCGGGGAGATCGCCGACATCCGGGTCGCCGCCACCAGCGTGACCCTCGCGATCGTCGGCTCCTTCATGGCGCCGTCCGGCGGGGCGCAGGTCCAGCCGTGGCTGGACGACCCGCTGCTCAACGGCTTGGAGGTGGACCAGGCGGTCGGCATGATCATGGCGCGGCTGGGGGTGTCCGCCGACGAGGCCCTGGACCGGCTGCGCGCCCACGCGTTCGCCCACGACCGCGAGATCGACGAGGCGGCGCACGAGGTCGTGGAGCGGCGGCGGTTCATCGAAGGGACCGATGACGGCTGACCCCGACGACGGGGCACGGGCTGAGCCCGGCCCCGAAGAGCGGTCGACGTCCTGGCCGCGAGCGCCCGCAGCGGGCCCTCGAACGGGCCCGGAGCGAGGCGGGCGCGAGGAGCACGGGTTCGCCGGGCCGGTGACGTTTCCGGCCCCCGGCCCGGGGCAGCCGCCCGGCATCGGAGCCCACTCCACCCCGGGACGCATCATGACCACACCCGACCCCGACCCCGAACGCACCCCGGCGCTCGACGAACGCGGCACCCTGCCCGGCGGGGACACGCCGCCGGCGGAGGGCGGCATCTCCGGCATCTCCCACCCCGAACCCGAGGAACTCCGCACGGCCTGGGGCATCTGGCCCGCGGTCGTGATCGTGGTGCTCGCCCTGGCCGTGTCGGTCATGCTCGTCGCCATGATCTTCGTGCTGACCTGAACGGCCACCGACCTGACGGAGGTCAGTGCCCGGCGGCCGCCATCGCCTCGCGGACGGTCCCCAGGCAGGGATCGCAGTACCGGTCCGGTGTCGCCGGACCGGTTTCGTCCGTCGACGGGACCACGCGCTGGGACGGTTCGAGGAACCGCCCGCACAGCGAGGCACTCGCGTCGTCCTTGGCCACCACGTGCCAGACCACGGCGGGCGGGGACACCGCCGGGTCGAACTCGGCCCACATCTCGTACACGGCACAACCTCCGGATCGCTGGGCGCGGTCGCTCCATGCAAACCCCTGGGGCCCCGATCGGCCACCCGGCCGGGGCCGCTGGGATGGTTATGTCGCCGAGCAGCGGGCAGACGCGGGGCCGACCGGGAAACACCCGGCCGCGATCCGTGAGGAGGCCCCGGATGAGCATGGTCAAGGAGTCGGTCGACGTCGAGGTGCCGCTGCACACGGCCTACAACCAGTGGACGCTGTTCGAGGAGTTCCCCCGCTTCATGGAGGGCGTGGACTCGGTGACCCAGCTGGACGAGCGCCACAACCACTGGCGCACGAGCATCGGCGGCGTCACCCGGGAGTTCGACACCGAGATCGTCGACCAGCTGCCCGACGAGCGCATCGCCTGGCGGACGACGGACGGCGAGGTCGAGCAGAAGGGCGTCGTCACCTTCCAGCGCCTCGACGACCTGCACACCCGCGTCAACATGGCCATCGACTTCCACCCCGAGGGCATGGCCGAGAGGGCCGGAGACATGATGGGCATGGTCGACCGGCGGGTGAAGGGCGACCTGCGACGCTTCAAGGCGTTCATCGAGGAACGCGGCCGAGAGGAGGGCGGCTGGCGAGGGCGGATCACTCCCAGTTGAGCCGCTCCATCCGCGCAGGGGCCCCGGTCCGCCAGGACCGGGGCCCGCGCGGTTTCCCGAGGAAGTCGATCGGCCACGGTGCGACCTTCGACCGGCACGCCGGGGCCCGCATCCACCTCGACGCGATGACGACTCAGGGCAGTGGGGTGCCGCCGGTCGCGTTGAGGATCTCGGCAGTGATGTAGGAGGACTCCTGGGATGCGAGGAACACGTAGGCCGGGGCCATCTCGGCGGGTTGGGCGGCACGGCCGAGCGGTGACTGCTCGCCGAAGTGGGAGACCTTCTCCTCGTCCATGGTGGCTGGGATCAGCGGTGTCCAGACCGGACCGGGGGCGACGGCGTTGACGCGGATGCCGTCGGGGGCGAGCTGCGTCGCGAGGCCCTGGGTGAAGGCGACGATCGCGGCCTTGGTCATGGCGTAGTCGAGCAGGTGCGGGCTGGGTTTGTAGGCCTGGACGGAGGCGGTGTTGATGATCGCGGCGCCAGGGTGGAGGCGGGGGAGGGCGGCGCGGGTGAGCCAGAACATGCCGTACAGGTTGGTCTTCATGACCCGGTCGAACTGTTCGCTGCTGATCGCGGCGAGGCCGTCGGGCTGGGAGCACTGGTAGGCGGCGTTGTTCACCAGGATGTCGAGGCGGCCGAACACGTCGGTGCAGCGGGCCACCAGGTCGGTGCAGAAGCCTTCGTCGCGCAGGTCACCCGCCACGGCGAGGGCCCGGCGGCCGGTCTCGGTGACGAGGCGGGTGGTCTCCTCGGCGTCGGTCTGCTCCTCGGGCAGGTGACAGAACGCGACGTCGGCGCCTTCGCGGGCGTAGGCGAGCGCGACGGCGCGGCCGATGCCGGAGTCCGCACCGGTGACCAGTGCGACGCGGCCGGTCAGTTTGCCGGTGCCGTGGTAGCTGGTCTCGCCGTGGTCGGGGGCCGGGTGCATGTGTTCGCCGGTGCCGGGGTGGGGCTGGGACTGCTCGGGGAACGGCGGTTGCGGGTGCTGGCCGGTGGGGTCGGCGGGGGTGTGCTCGTCGCTCATCACGGCTGGCGGGGCTCCTCGGTTCGTCTGGCCGCCGGGCGGGCGGGGGTGGTCGACGAGCCGAGTCTGGCGCGGCAGCCCAGGGTGCGCTCGGCGGGCTGCGCATGTGGGTGGTCTGCTCGGCGGCCCTCTGTGCATGGCAGCACTCCGGGTATCAGGGGGACCGCAGTCGGGTGCGAATGGCCAAGGTCGCCGGGGTGACTCGTGAGGTCGGCAGCGAGATCGTCGACCAGCTGCCCGACCAGGAGATCGCCCGGCGGAACCCGGGCGGCGAGGACCAGCAGACGGGCGCGGTCACGTTCGAGCGTCCTGCGCGGTCGGTGGCCCCGTTTTCCGTCCGGGGGGACGGGCACACGCAGCGGCATGGACCAGTCGCAGGCACCGGTACTCGAAGCGCTCGCCGCGTTCCACGCCAACCCGTTGACCACCTTCACCCCGCCCGGCCACAAACAGGGCCGCGGCGCCGACCCCCGCGTCCTTGAAGCACTGGGCCCGGATGTCTTCCGCGCGGACGTCCTCGCCACCGGCGGACTGGACGACCGCCTCGACTCCCGCGGCATCCTTCAGCACGCCCAGGAGCTGATGGCCGAAGCCGTCGGCGCCGACCACACGTTCTTCTCCACCTGCGGCAGCTCCCTGTCGGTGAAGGCGGCGATGCTCGCCGTCGCCGGCCCCCACGAGGAGCTGCTGGTGGGCCGGGACGCCCACAAGGCGGTCGTCGCCGGACTGATCCTGGCCGGGATCCGCCCGGTCTGGGTCGAACCCGCGTGGGATGCGCGGCTGCACCTGGCGCATCCGCCCTCCGCCGATTCCTTCCGCGCAGCCCTCGATCGGCACCCGGACGTGCGGGGCGCGCTGGTCACCTCGCCCACGCCCTACGGGACGTGCGCCGACCTCGAAGCGATCGCCGGAGCCTGTCACGAGCGCGGGACGCCGCTGATCGTGGACGAGGCCTGGGGCGCGCACCTCCCGTTCCACCCCCGTCTGCCGCGCTGGGCGATGGACGCGGGCGCGGACGTGTGCGTCACCTCGGTCCACAAGATGGGCTCCGGCCTGGAGCAGAGCTCGGTCTTCCACCTCCAGGGCGACCTCGTGGATGCGGCTGCGCTCAAGCAGCGCGAAGACCTGCTTGCCACCACCAGCCCCTCCACCCTGGTCTACGCCGCCCTCGACGGCTGGCGCCGCCAGATGGTGCAGCACGGCCGCACCCTCTACGACCACGCCCTCGACCTCGCCGACAGCGTCCGGGCCCGGGCCGAACGGATCGACGGCCTGCACGTCCACGGCCGCGACGACTTCTGCGGCCCTCACCTTGCCGCCGACCTCGACCCCCTCCAGGTCATCATCGACATCTCCGCCCTCGGCACCACCGGCTACCGAGCCGGGGACTGGCTGCGCTCCCACCGCCAGCTGACCCTGCACATCTGCGACCACCGGCGCATCAGCGCCCAGCTCACCCACGCCGACGACTCCACCACCACCGAGACGCTTCTGCGCGGACTGACCGAACTCGCCCAGATCGCCGAAGACCTGCGGCCCGCACCACGCGTCCAGATCCCCGAACCGCAGGACCTGCGGTTGGAGCAGGCCCTGCTGCCGCGTGACGCGTTCTTCGGCCCCACCGAGCAGGTGCCCATCGAGAAGGCGGCAGGAAGGATCGCCGCAGAGATGCTCACCCCCTACCCGCCCGGCATCCCCGCCGCCCTGCCGGGCGAACGCCTCACCGGCGACGTCCTCGACTACCTGCGCAGCGGGCTCAAGGCGGGCATGCTCGTCCCCGACAGCGCCGACCCCGCCCTGGACACCGTGCGCGTCACCGCCGACACCTGAGCCTCGCCGTCCCGATGCCGCACCCACCCGACCCCGCCCCACCCGCCGCCCGCCTCCCCGGGTGTTCGAGGCGGATGTGCGTGATCCTGGATCTGAGTGGGCCTGCGGCCAGGTCGTGCCCGTGCGGTCGGCGCGGGGAGCGGCCGGCCGGCACGGCGGCCTGTCGTGCCCGATCGTGCGCCGCTACCAGGGCGCTCGGACTCGACCGGCGACCCGGGCGGAGGTCATGGGACTGATGAGCGGGATCGAGCACGAGTCGGCAGGAGCGAGGGACACGACCGAAGGCCGGGTCTTCGCCGTCACCGGCGGCGACTGGGGCGAGGTGGTGGACGCCGCCGCCCGCGTGGACGACGAGCGGATCATCGTCAACATGGGCCCGCAGCACCCGTCCACCCACGGAGTGCTGCGGCTGATCCTGGAGATCGACGGCGAGACGGTGAAGGAGGCCCGCTGCGGCATCGGGTACCTGCACACCGGCATCGAGAAGAACATGGAGTTCCGCAACTGGGTCCAGGGCACCACCTTCGTGACCCGGATGGACTACCTGACCCCGCTGTTCAACGAGACCGCCTACTGCCTCGCGGTGGAGAAGCTGCTCGGGATCACCGACCAGGTCCCGGAGCGGGCGAGCGTGATCCGGGTGCTGATGATGGAGCTCAACCGGGTCTCCTCGCACCTGGTGGCGCTGGCCGCCGGCGGGATGGAGATCGGCTCCACCACGCTGATGGTCTACGGCTTCCGGGACCGCGAGGTCGTCCTCGACATCTTCGAGCTGGTGACGGGCCTGCGGATGAACCACGGCTACGTCCGGCCGGGCGGCCTGGCGCAGGACCTGCCACCGGGTGCGCTGGACCAGATCCGCGAGGGCGTGCAGCTGCTGCGCTCGCGGATGCAGGAGTACGACAAGCTGGCGACCAAGAACCCGGCCTTCAAGGCCCGACTGGTCGGCGTCGGCCGCCTGGACCTGGCCGGCTGCCTGGCGCTCGGTGCCACCGGCCCGATCCTGCGGGCCACCGGTCTGCCGCACGACCTGCGCAAGACCGACCCCTACTGCGGCTACGAGACCTACGATTTCGAGGTCGCGGTGACCGACACCGCGGACTCCTACGGGCGGTTCCTGATCCGCCTGGAGGAGATGCGCCAGTCGCTGCGGATCGTCGAGCAGTGCCTGGAGCGGCTGCGCCCGGGCCCGGTCATGGTGGCGGACAAGAAGATCGCCTGGCCCGCCCAACTGGCGGTCGGCCCGGACGGGTTGGGAAACTCGCTCGACCACATCCGCACGATCATGGGCGAGTCCATGGAGGCGCTGATCCACCACTTCAAGCTGGTGACGGAGGGCTTCCGCGTCCCGCCGGGACAGGCCTACACGGCCGTCGAATCCGCCAGGGGCGAGCTGGGCGTGCATGTCGTGTCGGACGGCGGCACGCGGCCGTACCGGGTGCACTTCCGCGACCCGAGCTTCACCAACCTGGAGGCGATGGCCGCGATGTGCGAGGGGGGTCAGGTCGCGGACGTCATCGTCGCGGTGGCGAGCATCGACCCGGTGATGGGCGGCGTGGACCGGTGAGAACCGTCGCGCCACGGACGCGCCGCCGGCGGGGGCGTCCGTGGCGCACGCGGGCACAGCAGTCCGTGGCGCACGCGGGCACGGCGGGGGTTCAACGATGCCGGGCGAGCTGGGGGCGGCCGAACAGGACGTCGTAGCCGGGCGGGAGCTGGAGCAGGATGCGCTGCATGATGTCGTCGCCGACGGCGTCGGCGACGGTGCTGAGGACGGCACCGATGTCCCACACGGCGGTGGCCTCGGTGGCACCCTCGATCCACGCGGCGGTGGCGCGGATGAACCGTTCGGGGGTGAGCGGTTCGGCGGCCTGGAGCGGGTTGAGCAGGACCAGGGCGAACGTCTCCGGCAGGTGTGCCGCGAGGTCGGCGCGGACCTGTCCCGCGAGGTGGGCGCCGAGCAGGGCCAGGACGACGCGGACCGCCCGCTCGGCTTCCTCGGGCGTGTCGTATTCTCCGCGTTCCTGGACCCGGTCCAGAAACGCTTCCCAACGCAGAGTCACCTCTCGTCTCCCTTCCGTTCGACGGCGCTCGTGCGCCTGGTCACGGTTCGACGGTCAGGCACCGGTTCGCGCCGGTGAGGTCGAGCAGGCGCCGGACCTGGCGGCCGGCCGTGCGCAGGACCAGGCGGGCACCGCGGCGGTCGGCTTCCTGCTGGGCCCGGAGGATGGCTCCCAGGCCCGAGCAGTCCATGAACTCCACCCCCGACAGGTCGAGCACCACCTCCTGGTGTGACCGGAGCGCCGCGACGAGGTCGCGGTGCAGGCCGGGGGCGGTGTCGAGGTCGATGTCGCCGCCGGCGGTCACGACCGCGGCGGTCCTGTACAGGGTGTGCATGGCGTCCTCGCTTCGGCTCGGCCTTGCACAACGCGGTGGGTCGGCTGGAGTACGGGCAGAGCCGTCCCGTGGCCGGAGGGGGAGAGATCGGCGGCGCGGGACGGCCCCGCTCACGGGGCCGGCCGGGCGGTCCGGTCAGGCCTTGATCTGCTTGCGGTCGCCGCTGTGGCTGATCGCGATCTTGCGGGGCTTGGCCCTCTCGGCGACCGGGATCCTGAGCGTCAGCACGCCGGAGTCGTAGTCGGCGCTGATCCCGTCGGGGTCGAGGGTGTCGGACAGCACGACCTGGCGGGAGAAGACACCGAGCGGGCGCTCGGACAGCTCCCACGTGACGTCCTCGCCCTCGTGGCGCGGACGGCGCTCGGCCTTGACGGTCAGCGTGTTCCGTTCGACGTCGATGTCGATCGCCTGCGGGTCCACCCCGGGCAGGTCGAAGCAGACCACGTACTCGTCGCCGACGCGGTAGGCGTCGAGCGGCATCGGGGCCGGACGCGACCACGTGCCCGTCGTCGTGTCCAGGAACTGCCGGGTCAACCGGTCCAGCTCGCGGAACGGGTCGGTGCGCATCAGCATCGCGGAACACCTCCACTCATCGATGGGTGCCAGTGCGCCTCACCTGACACCGTTCTAGCATGTCGTCCATCCGATGACAACAGGGGAAGTCGCCGGAAAGGGACCACCGGCGCGCGTGGGCCGCGGACGGCGATTGGGCCTCGGACCAGGGGGTAGGTGCGCCGTATGGAGGACTTCGGCCCCCCGGCGGACGACACGTCCGACGGCACCCCCGACACGCTCGACCTGTGCGACCTATGCGGCCAGGCCGTCCCCCGCGACGACCTGCTCAGCGCGCTCGTGCCGGACTCGTCCGCGCTGCACGTCAGCGACCCGGACCTGGACGGCAAGCGGGTGCTGACCGCCTGCAGCGTCGGCCACCTCGGCGAGCTGATCGAGCAGTACCGGCGGCGCCCGTTCGTCCAGGAGGAGCAGTGGGCCGGCAAGGTCTGCCGGGCGCTCGCGGAGTACGACGACGAACCCGTCCCCCTCAGCATGGTCGCCGCGCTCAGCGGCCTCTCCGAGGCGCAGGCCGAGCGGGGCGTCGAGTGGCACAACGCCAGGGCCCGCGAGTGGCGGGCGCGGTACGGCCATCCGGGCGACGACTGACAGCGAGGGACCGACCATGAAGAGGGCCAAGCACTACCGTCTGGTCGTCACCGACCCCTACCGCGAGGTCGTGCTCACCGCGACCGGCGCGATGGGCGACGACGGCACCGAGGTGTACGTCGACGACTCGGGTGCCGTCCGCGCCGAGATCGACGGTGACGGAGAGGTCCGGACGGTGACCACCACACTCCCGATCGGCCGGCCGGCCCGCGCCGAGCCGCTGGACTGACGCCACACCGGAGCCCCGGGCACCGCGCCCGGGGCTTCGGCGCGGTCGCGTCCTCACGGCGCCGCGCGGCCACCCGGAGGGGACTTCGGCGATCCGGTGTGGCCGTCCGGAAGCCGGGTACCCGCAGGCGTCCGGGGGCACGGACGACGACGGCCCGGCCCGCCCGCGAATCCGCCCGAAGGAGGCAGCCGTGAACCAGCACACCAAGGTCCTCGCGATCGTGAACAACTACGGCGTCGAACAGGACGAACTCCTCGTCCCCGTCCGGCACCTGCGCGACGACGGCGTCCACGTCGACATCGCCGCGCCCACCCGCGACGGCATCCGCACCCTCGTCCGCGACAAGGAGCCCGGTGAGACGGTGAGCCCGACCCACACCCTCGGCGAGGTGGACGCCACCGGATACGACCTGCTGCTCATCCCCGGCGGCACGCTCAACGTCGACAGCCTCCGGATGCGCCAGGAGGCCGTCGACATCCTCCTCGCCTTCACCACCTCCGGTCGCCCCGTCGCCGCCATCTGCCACGGCCCGTGGCTGCTCGCCGAGGCCGGCGTGGCGTACGGCAAGGAGGTCACCTCCTTCCCGTCGCTGCGCACCGACCTCGCCAACGCCGGCGCGAGCTGGACGGACGCCGCGCTCGTCACGGACGACGCGAACGGCTGGCGCCTCGTGACCTCGCGCAAGCCCGAGGACCTCGAACAGTTCCTGCGCGGGATCGACGCGGCCCTGCGGCTTCGGACCTCCGCTGCCGCAGGGCACTGAGCGCCGAGCCCGTCCGCCGGCTCAGCGCCGTCCGCCGGCTCGGCGCGACGGGAAGCGGTGGCGCTCCCCCAGGCGGGCGAAGCCGTCCCAGAACGCCCGGCCGGCCGGCTCGTCCGGGCCGCTGACAGCGACGCCGTGCAGGCCGCCGGGCGCGCCGAACCCGGCCGCTCGGGCCAGTTCGACTCCCGAGCCCAGCAGCGCGACCGGCTTGCCGTGGCGCAGCGCCTCGGCGAGGAAGCGGACCGCGTCGGGGTCGGCGGACAGCACGGGCTCGCAGCCGTCCGGCACCACCACGGCGTCGTACAGGACCGAGGCGGTGGTGGGCAGCGGACGGTCCACGGGCAGGTGGTCGCCGTCCTGGGCGAGCACCTGCCCGCCGTGCGCGGCGAGCGTCTCCACCGTCGCGCCCTCGGCGCCCAACCTCTCGTGCGCGGCCCGGACTTGATCGCCGTCCGCTCCCGCGGCGGTCAGGACGGCGACCTTGCGCGTGCGGATGCCGGAGCCGCGCAGGTTCTCCAGGCTCAGCGCGGGCGAGACCGTCGGCCCGGCCGCGTTCTCCTCCCCGGCGAGCGCACCGTCCTCGGGGGTCGCCTCCGGCTCCGGTACGCCGATCCGCCGGGCGACGTCCGCCGCCAGGCCGGGATCCACGTGCACCAGGTTGCCGACCATGCGCCGGCGCACCTCCTCACGGCCCACCTTGCCCAGCTCGAAGGCGAAGGCCTCGGTGATGTGCCGCTGCTCCCAGTCCGCCATGCTGTGCCAGAACAGCGCGGCCTGGCTGTAGTGGTCGGCGAAGCTGGCGCTGCGCAGACGGACGGCCTCGCCGTCGATCCGCTCCTGGTAGTGCTGGAAGACCCCGTCGGGCAGGTGGCCGCCACCCATCGTGGCCGGGCAGCCGCCGCCCACCGAGTTCGGGGCGTAGCCCGCGCCGTCGTGGATGACCTGTTGGCCGTACCCGTCGCGGTGGTTGGTGCGTACGTCGGCGAGCGGGCGGTTGACGGGCAACTGGGTGAAGTTGGGGCCGCCGAGGCGGATCAGCTGGGTGTCCAGGTAGGAGAAGTTGCGGCCCTGGAGCAGCGGGTCGTTGGTGAAGTCGATGCCGGGGACGACGTTGGCGGTGTGGAAGGCCACCTGCTCCGTCTCGGCGAAGAAGTTCCGCGGATTGCGGTCGAGCACCATCCGGCCGATCGGACGGACCGGCACGAGCTCCTCGGGGATCAGCTTGGTCGGGTCCAGGAGGTCGAAGGTGAAGGCGAACTCGTCCTGCTCCGGGACGAGTTGGACGCCGAGCTCGTACTCGGGGAAGTCGCCGGCCGCGATCGCCTCCCAGAGGTCGCGGCGGTGGAAGTCCGGGTCGCGTCCGGCGGTGAGCTGGGCCTCGTCCCAGACCTGGCAGGCCACGCCGAGCACCGGCCGCCAGTGGAACTTCACGAAGGTGCCGCGCCCGTGCCGGTCCACCAGGCGGAAGGTGTGCACGCCGAAGCCCTGCATCATCCGGTAGCTGCGCGGGATGGCCCGGTCGGACATCACCCACATCAGCATGTGGGTGGACTCGGGCTGGAGGGAGCAGAAGTCCCAGAAGGTGTCGTGGGCGGAGGCGCCGGTGGGGATCTCGTTCGGCGGCTCGGGCTTCACGGCGTGGACGAAGTCCGGGAACTTCGCGGCGTCCTGGATGAAGAACACCGGCATGTTGTTGCCGACCAGGTCGTAATTGCCGTGCCGGGTGTAGAACTTGGTGGCGAAGCCACGGACGTCGCGCACGGTGTCGGCGGAGCCGCGCGGGCCCTGGACGGTCGAGAAGCGGACGAAGACCGGCGTGCGGGCACCGGCCTCCTGGAGGAAGTCGGCGCAGGTGAACTCGGCGAGGGACTCGTACGTCTCGAAGAAGCCGTAGGCGCCGGCTCCGCGCGCGTGCACCACCCGCTCGGGGATGCGCTCGTGGTCGAAGTGGGTGAGTTTCTCGCGCAGGTGGAAGTCCTCCAGCAGGGTGGGGCCGCGTCCGCCGGCGGAGAGCGAGTTGTCGGTGTCGTCGACGCGCACGCCCTGGTCGGTGGTGAGCGGGCCGTCCGGGTCGGGGGCGCGGGCCGCTTCGAGGGCGGCCTCCTTGGCGTCCCCGGGCCGGCGCTCCGGCGGGCCGGGGTTGTGGCTCTCGGATGCCGGGGGTGCGGGCGGTCGGTGCTCGGGGCCTGCGGGATTGATGCTCATCGCGCGTTCTCCGTCCTGGTGGTGGGCGCGGTGGTTGGGGACAGGGATGGTGGGAGGTCAGTGCCGCAGCACGAGATCGGCGGGCTGGACCGGGCCGGCCGCCGCCCGGCGGTGGTCAGCACGCCCGCCCGGGACGGCGCCTCGGACACGCGGATCGCGTGCGCCCCGGCGGCCGGGCCGCGATGGCGACGGCGTCGCCGCGGGCGATCGGGCGCGGGACGGTGGGTACGGGCTGTCCTGGGTGGGCCACAGTCCTGCGGGTTGCCGCCGGGCCCGGCGGCAAACGGGCCACGGCCCTTCTCCGGTCAGGGCGAGTGCCGGCGTTCCGACGAGCCGTGGCCGGTGAGGCGGTCGCGGACGGCGGCGATGGAGCCGGTGCCGGGCGGAAGCCCCCACACGGGCCGGGGAGGGGCCGTCGCAGGGGCCTCGCGCACGCGCCGCGAGCAGCGCCTCAGCTCCTCGGCCGGGGCGCGCAGCCGCAGGGCGGGGAAGAGCCGGTTCTCCTCGCCGCTCAGGTGGGTGCGGAGCACGACGAGCAGCGTGTCGGTCGCGTGGTGGCGCTCGGCGACGGGCAGGCGTTCGTCGAGCGCCCGGTCGATCAGCAGGCGGATCGTCGTGTGGGTGTGGACGGCGGCGTCCGCCAGCGCGCCGCCGGCCGGAAGGTACTGGCGGACCAGCGGGTGGACGTGTTCCTCCTCGATGGCGAGGTGCCGGTCGAGCAGTTCCCGGAGCGCGTGCAGCAACCGGGTGTCGTCGTCCGGAACGGGCCCGTCGTCGGTGCGGGCGCCGTCGAGTCTGCGGAGCACCGTCTCCACGGCCCGGTGTTCGGCGCACAGTTCGCTCGGGAACGCTTCGGGGCCGTTCATGGCTGCTCCGTCCGGCTGGCTCGGGGTGGACCGGTGAACAGGAGCGCCTGCCCCGTTCGCGCCGCCGTATTCCCCGCGCCCCCGGGACGTGCGCCGGCCGGGTCAGGCGGCCACGACCCGCAGGGTCTCCAGCGAATCGTCCGCGGCGTCCGGCACGACCATTCCCGCGGCCACACCGGAGCTCAGGTAGTCCACCACCGCGCGGTCCAGCAGTTCGCCCGGCAGCGCGACGGGCACCCCGGGCGGGTACGGGGTGAGGACCTCGGCCGCGATCCGCCCGGCCGCGTGCTCCACCGGGACCGCCTCGCTGTCGCCGAAGAACGCCTCGCGCGGGGTCAGTACCTGGTCGAGGCGCAGGTCCGCCGGGTCGGGCACGTCGATCGCGGCGGCCGGCCGCAGTTCGCCGACGTGGTCGACGAGGTCGCGCAGCGCCACCACCAGGGCGTCGACCGTGTCGCGGCCATCGGCGACGGTGAGCTGCGCGCCGATCCGGCGGTGGTCGGCGAGGTGGAGGTCCATGCGGTGGTGCGCCCGGAGCCAGTCGGCCGCCTGGTAGCCGTCGGTGCGCAGCGCGGCCAGGTCGATCACCAGTTGGAGCGGGTCGAAGTCCGCGGCCCGGTGCATCGCACAGAACTGGGAGCGGCCGTAGAGCCGCAGACCGGGGATCAGCCCGATCCGCTGGCGGGTGGTGGCGGCCAGCCGCAGGGCGTGGTCGTACAACTCCCGGCCGTGCTCGACCATGTGGCGCCGCCAGCCGTCCAGGGCCGCGTAAACGAGGACGGACGGACTGGTCGTGCCGAGGAGGTCGGCCCGCGCCCGGAGCTTCGCGGGATCGACCAGGTCGCCCTGGAGGTGGGACACCGAGCTCTGCTCCAGGCCGGCGCCCGCCTTGTGCACCGAGGTGACGCCCAGGTCCGCGCCCACGTCCATCGCCCAGGTCGGGAGCCGCGGGTGGAAGGGCAGGTGGGCGCCCCAGGCCTCGTCGACGATCAGGGGCACGCGGCGTTCGTGGCAGGCCCGGACGATCCCGGTGAGGTCGGCGCAGCCGCCGTAGGGGGTGGGGCTGGTGACCAGCGCACCGGCCGCCTCGGGGTGCTCGGCGAAGGCCTTGGCGAACGCGCGTGCCGACGGCGGGTGGGCGAAGTGCAGCTGGGGGTCCCACTCCGGGTCGACCCACACGGGGTGCACTCCCGAGAGGATCAGACCGGAGGCGACGGACTTGTGCACGTCGCGGCCGATCAGCAGCCGCTCCCCGGGCCCGGCGACGGCGAGCATGGCGGCCTTGACGGAGAGCGAACTGCCGCACGTGGAGAAGTAGGTGAGGTCCGCGTGGACGGCGTCGGCCATCAGCTCCTCGGCCCGCTGGAGGACCCGCCCGGTCGAGCGCCGGTCGTCCAGGCCGGCGACGGCGACGTCGGCCCGGAACAGGGCGTCGCCGAGGACGGCCCGGACCCGCGGATCGGCGCCGCGGCCCTGCTTGTGGCCCGGCGGCGCGTACGACAGCCGACCCTCCTCGTGGTAGTCGCCGAGGGCGTCGAGGACGGGAGCTCGTGAGTGGTCCATGATCAGGCGGCTGCCCGGGGACGCACGGCGGAAACACCGTTTGGCCGTGGACCGCCCGGGGAGACGCCCGGGCGGACCCCGGAAGCCGGCGAAGAGGAGCGAACGATGTCGAACGACGCCATCGTGCTGCTGCGCGAGGACCACCGGAAGGTGCGCCACCTGTTCCGCGAGTACCGCGGGCTCGTCGACGGCGACGGGCAGGGGGGCGACGACGCGCGGCGCGAGAAGATCGAACGGATCGTCGAGGAGCTGACCGTCCACACCTACCTGGAGGACGAGCTCTTCTACCCCAGGGTCCGGCGGGAGGTGCCCGGCCTCGCCGACGACATGGACCTCGCCAAGGAGGAGCACCACGTCGCCGACGTGCTCTGCGAGGAACTGACCCGGATGACCCCCGCCGACGCGGGCTACGACGCGAAGGCGGCAGTGTTGATCGACGCGGTCGAGCGGCACATCGACAAGGAGGAGAGCTCCTGGTTCCCGCAGGTCCGGGCCGCGCTCGGCCGCAAGGAGCTCCAGGAGTTGGGCGAGCGGATGCGGGCCGTGCGCGAGACCGCGCCGCGCCGTCCGACCGGCAGCGGCGTGCTGCACCGCATCGCTGACGCGCTGGAGGGCTGACCGGCCCGGTCGCCGCTTTTCCGGGGAAGGAGCAACCTGTGCGCCACCCCGGCGGGTTTCGAGCCCTCGATAGTGGGCAGCGGCCCGGGACCGAAGAAGCAAGGAGGGCCCGATGTCGACAGGAGAACTCGTCGCGATCATCGTGCCGATCGCCGTCGTGGTGGTCCTCGTCGCCGCGGCGCTGTGGTTCGTCAACCGCCGCCGCCGGCTGCGGGAACGCTTCGGCCCCGAGTACGAACGGGCCGTGGACCGGTCGGACAGCCGGCTGGCGGCCGAACGCGACCTGCGGGAACGCGAGCAGCGCCACCGCGAGCTGGACATCAGACCGCTGCCGGCCGAGGCGAGGCAGCGCTACAGCCGGGACTGGATCCACGTCCAACAGGAGTTCGTCGACCGGCCCGGTACGGCGGTCCAGGATGCCGACCGGCTGGTCACGACCCTGATGCGGGACCGCGGCTACCCGACGGACGACTACGAACAGCGGCTGCGCGACCTGTCGGTCGAGCACGGCCGCACCCTGGAGCACTACCGCGCCGCGCACGCCGTCAACGCCCAGGCCGGGCGCGGCGAGGCCACCACCGAGGAGCTGCGGGGCGCGATGGTGCACTACCACGCGCTGTTCGACGAGCTCCTCGACGGCGGCCCCGGCGGCCCGGAGCGGGACGGAACGGACCGGGGCGGAACGGACCGAGGCGGAACGGAGCGACCGAGATGACGCCGATGAACCACGACGACGAGCGGCGGTCGTCGACCGAGGACATCCTGGCGGGTGTGCGGGCCGACGAGCAGCCGCAGACGAGGGAGCGGCCCGTCTACCCCGGCGAGGCCACGGCCGTGCCGGAGGGGGAGGCGGCCACGCCGGAGGGGGAGAGGGCGGCACCGGAGGGGGAGGCGGCCACGCCGGAGGGCGAGACGGCGGTACCGGAGGGGGAGACGGCGGGCACGGACAGCGGCGGGGGAACGACGGGCCGGGCCGCGGAGAGTGAGCTGCCGTCCGACGGCGAGGGGGAGCGGCATGAGCGCGAAGCCCTCCTGCCGCCGGGCGAGGCGGACGAACTGCGCTCGCGGTGGCAGGAGGTCCAGACGCGCTTCGTCGACGACCCCCGCGAGGCCGTCCGCGACGCGGACGCGCTGGTCGCCGACCTGATGCGCCGTCTGGCCGAGTACTTCGCGGGCCGCAAGCACGGCCTGGAGAGCCAGTGGAACCGGGACGGGGAGGCGGACACGGAGGAGCTGAGGGTGGCGCTGAAGCAGTACCGCGCCTTCTTCGACCGGCTCCTCAGCAGCTGAGGACCGGCGGCGGGACCGGTGGCGCGGGTCGGCCGGAGCACCGTCCCGCGCCACCGGTGGGTGGGCCGGTCGGAGGGCGTGCAGCGTGGCAAGCCGGGCGGGCCGTCGGGCGCCGCTAGGGTCGCCGGTGGCGCGCGAAGCCCGCCCGTCTTCGCGGACGCCGCCCGTCCCGCTGCGGAGGTTCCATGACTGCTCCGACCACCGCGCCGCCCCGCGTCCGGACCCGGCTCCACCAGGGCAGTACGGTGCTGCGCTGGCTGTTCACCACCGACCACAAGGTCATCGGGAACCTCTACCTGGTGACGGCCTTCGGGTTCTTCCTGGTCGGCGGGGTGATGGCCCTGCTGATGCGCGTCCAGTTGATGGGGCCGGACACCGGGTTCCTGTCGCACGAGCGCTACAACCAGATGTTCACCATGCACGGCACGATCATGCTGCTGCTGTTCGCGACCCCGACGTTCGCCGGCTTCGCCAACGCGATCATGCCGCTGCAGATCGGGGCGCCCGACGTCGCGTTCCCCCGTCTGAACGCCTTCACCTACTGGGCCTTCCTGCTGGGCGGGCTGCTGGTCCTGAGCGGCTTCCTCACCTCGACGGGGGCGCCGGCGTTCGGCTGGTTCGCGTACGCGCCGCTGAACGGTCCGGTGTTCTCGCCCGGCACCGGCGGCGACCTGTGGGCGCTGGGGCTGGTCGTGGCGGGCCTCGGCACGATCCTCGGCTCGGTCAACTTCATCACCACGATCACCTGCCTGCGGGCCCCCGGCATGACGCTGTTCCGGATGCCCATCTTCACCTGGAACGTGCTGTTCACGTCGATCATGGTGCTGCTGGCCTTCCCGGTGCTGACCGCGGCCCTGCTGCTCCTGGAGGCCGACCGGAAGTTCGGCGCGCACGTCTTCGACGCGGCCAACGGCGGTGCGCTGCTGTGGCAGCACCTCTTCTGGTTCTTCGGGCACCCGGAGGTCTACATCGTCGCGGTGCCGTTCTTCGGCATCGTCACCGAGATCATCCCCGTCTTCAGCCGCAAGCCGGTGTTCGGCTACAACGGCATGATCGGCGCGACGATCGCCATCACCTCGCTGTCGATGTCCGTGTGGGCGCACCACATGTTCGCCACCGGTCAGGTGCTGCTCCCGTTCTTCTCCATGATGTCGTTCCTCATCGCGGTGCCCACCGGCGTGAAGTTCTTCAACTGGGTCGGGACGATGTGGCACGGCTCGCTGTCCTTCGAGACGCCCATGCTCTGGTCGATCGGCTTCCTGGTGACCTTCCTGTTCGGCGGGCTGAGCGGGGTGCTGCTGGCCGCCCCGCCGATCGACTTCCACGTCACCGACAGCTACTTCGTCGTGGCGCACCTCCACTACGTCCTGTTCGGCACCGTCGTGTTCGCGACCTTCGGGGGCTTCTACTTCTGGTGGCCGAAGCTGACGGGGAAGATGCTGGACGAGCGGATCGGGAAGGCGCACTTCTGGATCCTGTTCGTGGGGTTCCAGGCCACCTTCCTGGTCATGCACTGGCTGGGCGCCCAGGGCATGCCCCGGCGCTACGCGACGTACCTGGACGTGGACGGCTTCACCGCGCTCAACGTGCTCGCCTCGTGCGGCGCGTTCCTGCTCGGGATCTCCAACCTGCCGTTCTTCTACAACGTCTGGATCACCACCCGGCACGGCCGCACGGTCGACCGGGACGATCCCTGGGGCTGGGGCCGGTCGCTGGAGTGGGCGACGTCCTGTCCGCCGCCCGCGCACAACTTCCACGTGCTGCCGCGCATCCGTTCCGAATCCCCGGCCTTCGACCTGCACCACCCGGAGGTTCCGGCGCGGGAGAGCGAAAGCCGGTCCTCCGGCGACCCGGGCACGAGGGGGCACGCGCGATGAAGGCCGAAGGATGGCTGTTCTCCGTCATGGCGGCGTTCTTCGCCGTGACGGGGCTCGTGTACGGACTCTGGGCGCGGGAGCCCGCGGGCAAGGCGATCCTGACGGTCGGGTTCCTGATGTCGGCGCTGATCGCCCTCTTCTGGTTCGTCCAGCACCAGCGGCGGGGCCACGGCCGGCCGCAGGACCGCAAGGACGCCGAGATCGCGGAGACCGCGGGCCCGATCGGGTTCTTCCCGCCCCGCAGCGGCTACCCGGTGCTCGCGGCCGTGGCCGTGACGGTCTTCGCGCTGGGCGTGGTGTTCGCCCTGTGGCTGGTCGTCGTCGGCGCCGTGATGCTCGCGCTGGCCGTGTTCGGGTTCATCTTCCAGTACCGCGACGGCGCGTGATCCGGCGAAGCAGTCGGCGCAGGGGGCCGGCCGCGGCCGCCCGGGGCGTCCGCCCGGCAGGGGTACGGGGGTGTTCCGGGGCGGTGAGGATGGCCGCGACCCGCTCCGACTCCCGCTCGGAGGCGGGCAGGTCGACCCGGTCGCGGTAGAACCAGGAGCTCGCGGCGGCCCGCGCCCGATCCCGTCGCGGGGCCCCTTCCGGGGCCGGCGGCGGGACCGGCGCGTCGCGCACCAGCATGACTTGGCGCTCGGCGGGCCGCACGCGCCGGTGGTGGCCCTCGAAACCGCCGTCGATGGACTGGTCGATCCGGCCGGTCTCGTCGCCGTCCAGGAGCCGGGAGCGGTCCCTGGCCTGGAGGGCCAGGCACAGCCGCCGGGTGATCGTGAACGCCAGGACCGGCAGGACGATCAGGCAGACGCGCAGCACGTCGGTGAGCGCGTTGACGGACACGCCGAACTCGAACGCGATCACGTCGTTGCCGCCGGCGATGAGCAGCACCGCGTAGAACGTGATCCCGGCGACCCCCAGCCCGGTGCGGGTGGGCTTGTTGCGCGGCCGGTCGCACAGGTGGTGCTCGCCCGGGTGGGGGTCGAGCCACCGCTCGGCGAAGGGGTACGCGTACAGCAGCGCGAACATCAGGCCGGGCAGGACCACCGCGGGGAGCAGGACGTTCCAGGACACCGTGTGCCCGAACACGCGGGTCTCCGCCGCGGGCATCAGCCGCAGCGCGCCCTCGATGAAGCCGATGTACCAGTCGGGCTGGGCGCCGGACCCGGCGACGTCGGGCCGGTAGGCGCCGTAGCGCCAGATCGGGTTGATCTCCGCGAGGAAGGCCGACAGCGTCATGACGCCGCCGACCGTGAACATCAGGCCCGTGCTCCGGGAGAGGAACTGCGGGAAGAAGGGCATGCCGACCACGTTCCGGTTGGTGCGTCCGGGGCCGGCCCAGTGCGTGTGCTTCAGCACGACGACGAGGGTCAGGTGCGCCCCGATGAGTGCCAGCAGCAGGCCGGGCACGAGGAGGATGTGCACGGTGAACAGCCGGGGGATGATCGCGTGCCCGGGGAACTCGCCGCCGAAGGCGAAGAACGTGAGGTAGGTGCCGACCAGGGGCAGCGACAGCAGCACGCCCTCGGCGATCCGCAGCCCGGTGCCCGAGAGGGTGTCGTCGGGCAGCGAGTAGCCGGAGAACCCTTCGAGCAGGGCGAGGGTGAACAGCGTCACGCCGATGACCCAGTTCAGCTCGCGCGGGCGGCGGAAGGCACCGGTGAAGAACACGCGCAGCAGGTGGACGCCGATCGCGGAGGTGAACAGCAGCGCCGACCAGTGGTGGATCTGCCGGATCATCAGGCCGCCGCGCACGTCGAAGCTGATGCGCAGCGTCGAGGTGTAGGCCTCGGACAGCCGTACGCCGCGCAGCGGCAGGTAGGAGCCGTCGTAGACGGACTCGCTCATGCTCGGCTGGAAGAAGAGCGTCAGGTAGACGCCCGTCAGCAGCAGGACGACGAAGCTGTACAGCGCGAGCTCGCCCAGGAGGAAGGACCAGTGGTCGGGGAACACCTTGCGCAGGAACTCCCGGCCGCTTTCCATGACCGGGAGGCGCTTGTCCAGGGCGGTGGCGGCGCGTTCCCCTGCGGGGGGCTTGCTCGTGACCTCGGGTGACTCGACCCGCTCGCTTGGCTCCACGCGAGGCAACCTAGTGCGAGGCCGGGAGCGAAGGACGGCCGAGCGCGGCGGCTCCGCCGTCGGGCGGTGGCAGAACACTCCAACGGCGTAGGCCGGCGCCGTGCCCGGCGGGCGTCAGACCTCCGCCCCGCGGTCGCCCGGCGGGCGGGGCTTCGAGAAGGTGCAGCGCCTCGGCGAACCGGTGCTCGCCCTCGGTCCGGGCCGGCTCACTCGACGGCGTGCTGGAGGCCGACGCGGGCGAAGTGCAGCAGGTCGGCGACGGTGAGAGCGGTGAGGCCGGAACAGACCAGCCTGGTCGTCCGCGGCGCGAGGACCTGGCCGCCGGTGACTGCGGTGGCGATCCACAGGCCAGTGCAGAACGGACAGGTGACCAACTCGCCGACGGCGCGGCGCACGCCCGTGCCTCGGGCGTCCTCGTTGACCTCGGCGGGGCCGGCCTGGCCGCGCAAGCGGGCGAAGGGCAGCCGCAACGGGCTGGTCACCGGGTCCTTGGCGAGGAGGCGCGAGAGGCGGTGCACGGCGCCCGCCATGAGCAGGACGTCCCACGGCCCGGGCGCCGGGACCGGCCGGCCGGTGCGGCGCGCGGCGGCGGTGAGGGCGGCCACCCCGCCCACGTACGCGGCCATGACCGCCAGGTAGCCGCCGATCGGGCGCTCGTCGCCGGCTTCGTAGGCCTCGCGCTCCCGGTGCAGGGCGGCCCGAGCACCCGGGCCTCGGGCGGCCCGGGGAGCGGGCCGGTCACGGCCGGCCCCGGCCGGAGGCGTCACGGATGGTCACCATCGGTACCACCGTCCTCGGTGGCCGCCGCTGCCCGAGGCGAAGACGAAGCCCAGGACCCAGATCACCAGGACGGCCAGCGCGACCCACCAGATGACGTGCACGGCGAAGCCGACACCGCCCAGGATCAGGGCCAGGAGCAGGACAAGGACGAGTATCAGCATGGGACTCGGCCCCCTCGGGGGTAGCGGACGTTCGAACACGGCGTGTGCCCGTCCCCGGCCGGTCCATTCCCGGTCGCACGAATGTGTTTTCGTGCGTTCGAGGACACCCTCGAGGTGGCGACGGGGCCTAACCTGGAGCCGTGGAACCGCAGCCGCCGGTCGGCCGTCAGTGGACGTTCCTGACCAGTCACGCACGGGTGCTGGTGCAGATCGCCCGCGACCCGGGCATCCGGGTGCGGGACATCGCCGGCCGGTGCCTGCTGACGGAGCGCGCGGTCCAGCGGATCATCGTCGACCTCGAGGAGGCCGGCTACCTGGCTCACCACCGGGTCGGCCGGACCAACCGGTACCGGGTCATCGGCGGCAAGCAGCTGCGCCACCCCGCCGACAGCGGCCCGACCCTGGCGGAGCTGCTGGCGGTCCTGCTGCGGCAGCACGTGCGGGGGCCCGGGTGAACGTGGGCGCCTCGGGCACCGTCGCGGGCGAGCCGGGTTCGTTGGGGTCCTGGTGCTGATGGCGCCCTGAGCGCCGTGACACCCTGACGGCGTTCCCGTTTATGCGGGCGGAGCCGGGCATACGCGACCGGTAGGACGCCTGATCGGAAACAAGAGCCATGGTTCTCCGCCACGTGACCCGCCTGTCGGCCGCCGGCCTCGGCCTGACCCTCGCCGTGCCGGTCGCCGTCGCGCGCACGGCGCTGCCCGTGGCCCGTGCCGCCACCCGGGTCGCGGCCGAGGCCGCCGGGGCCGGCGTCCGCACGACGGCGCACACCGCCGGCGCGGCCGCCGCCACCGCGCGGCGGGTGGGGCGGGTGACCCGCAACGCGGCCGAGGCCGGCCGGGGCTACTGGCAGGCGGGTTCCCGCGTGCAGGTGCCGCTGCGCCCGACGCCCGGGGCCGCCGGGCGGGTGCGCAGCGTGGAGGCGGCGGCGCGGAAGGTGGCGCTGGGGCTGGCCAAGCGGCCGGACGTGGTGGCCGCGTACTGGGACGGCGGGCTCGCCCGGCTCGTCGTCCAGCTCACCGAGGACGCCGTCGCCGAGCGCGTCGTCGACCGGGCCACTGAGCTGGCCGCCGACCAGCGCCTGGAACGGGCGGACGAAGAGGTCCTGGAGTCCGCGCACCCCGGCCGGGTCGGCAGCGTTCGCGCGCAGGCGATCGCGCTCGGCTGCGACGCCGTCGGCTTCGCGACCGCCGTCGGCGCACGGACGGTCCGGCTGCGGACCGCGCCCCGGCTCGCCACCGCCGCGGCCGCGCTGCTCCGTGAGGACCCGCTGGTCCGCACCCTGCTCCGGCGCCGCCTCGGCGACACCGCCTCCGACCTCGTCCTGGCGGCGGCCGGGGCGGCGGCGTACGGCGTCGGGCAGTCGCCCGCCGCGCTCGCGCTGGACGCGGTGTTGCGCACCGGGCGGCTGCTGGAGGCGCTGGCCGGTGCCGCCGCCTTCGACACCGCGCACGACAGGGTCTGCGCGCCCGGCCGGATGAGCCTCGCGGGGGAGGGGCTGGCCCGTCCGGCGCTGCGCCGGCTGCCGTGCGACCGCTTCGCGGACCAGGCGGTGGGCAGCACGCTGCTCGGTTCCGCCGCGGCCCTGCTGTTCACCCGGAACGTCGCCGAGGCGGCCGAAGGATTGATGGCCGGGAACCCGAAGGCCGCGCGCTGCGGCCCGGCCGCGTTCACCGCCGTGTTCGGCACCGAGCTCGCCCGCGAAGGCGTCCTGGTCCGCTCCCCGGAGCGGCTGCGCCGGCTGGAGCTCGTCGACACCGTCGTCCTGCACCCCGACTCCCTGCGCGGTGCGGGCCGGACCGTCCTGGAGGTCCATCCCACTGCGACTGGCTGGGACCACGACCGGCTGTGGCAGTCGGCCGAAGCCGCCCTGGGGCCGTCGGAATCCGGTCGTGGTCTCGAACTCCGTCCGGTGCCAGGTCAGTTGGACGACGGTGTCGGCTTGATGGTCGCGGCCGCGGACGGGGTCGACGTCGGTACCGTCCTGATCGGGCGGGAGATCGACCCGCTCGCCGAAGCCGCGCTGGACGCCGCCCGCCGTGCAGGACTGCACGTCGTGGTGGTGGATGACGGAACGCTCGGCGACTTCAGTTCACTGGCCGATCAACTCGAGGGTGCGGAAAGAGCATTGGAGGATGTCGTGCGCCAACTCCGGCGCGAGGGAAAGGTGGTGCTCACCATCGCCCGCGTGCCGGCCGACGGGGCACAGGAGTTGACGGACGAGGGGCGGGACCTGCTCGCCGCACTGCGGCGCAGCGACCTCGCCGCGGCCGTCGTCGACGACCGCAGCGCGGTGGTGTGGGGTGCGGACCTCATGCTGCTGAACGGCCTCGCATCGGCATGGCGCCTGCTGGCCGCGATCCCCGCGGCCCGTACGGTCGCGCGGCACTCCAGGACCCTCGCCGAAGCGAGCGCCGCACTGTCCGGGCTCCTGGTCGTCACCCGGGGCCGGCGGCCGCACGCCACTCTCCCGGTGGGGCTCCGGCTCTCGCCCGTCGACGTCGCCACGGCCGCCGCCCTGGTCTCGGGCTGGCGAGCCGCCCTGCGGGTGAGCGCACGGAGCGCTCCTCACCCGCCGCCGCGCGTGCCCTGGCACGCCCTCGGTCCCCGCGAGGCGCTCGCCCGGCTGAAGGCCGTCGGCCGTCCGGAGCCGTCCGCCGGCCTGCGGGTCGCACGGGCGGCCGTGCGGCGCGTCCTGCGGTGGCCGGCGCTCACGCCCGTGCGCCTGGCGGGCCGGCTGGTCGCAGCCACGCGCTCGGAGCTCGACGATCCGCTGACGCCGGTGCTGCTGGTCGGCGCCGTCGCGTCGGCCCTGCTGGGCTCGACCGTGGATGCCCTGCTGGTCGCCGGCGCGCTGACGATGAACGCGCTGATCGGCGGCGTCCAGCGCATGCGTGCCGAACAGGCGATCGCTGAACTGGAAGTGACGCAGCGACAGACCGCCCGCGTGGTGGAAGGTGAGCGGACCCGCACGGTCAGGTCCACCGCTCTGACGCAGGGCCAGGTCATCGAGCTGGACACCGGCGACATCGTCCCCGCCGACGCCCGGTTGCTCGACGTCGACGACCTGGAGGTCGACGAGTCCTCGCTGACCGGCGAGTCGCTGCCCGTCACCAAGCAGCTGGACGCCACCCCGCAGGCGCCCGTCGCCGACCGCCGGTGCATGGTCTTCGAAGGCACCACCGTCGTGGCCGGCCACGCCCGCGCCGTGGTCGTCGGCACCGGCGGCGACACCGAGGCGGGCCGGGCCGCGCACCTCGCCGCCCGCACGCCGCCGGCCGGGGGCGTCCAGGCCCGGCTGCGTGAGCTGACCAGCCGTAGCCTGCCGTTCACCCTGCTCGGCGGGGCCGCCGTCGCGGGCCTCGCGGTCCTGCGGGGACGCCCGGTGCGCGAGGCCGTCCGCGGCGGGCTCGCGGTCGCGGTGGCCGCCGTGCCGGAGGGCCTGCCGCTGGTCGCGACCGTCGCCCAGTTGGCGGCGGCCCGCCGGCTCAGCCGTCGCGGCGTCCTGGTCCGCACGCCGCGCGCCCTGGAGGCCCTCGGCCGGATGGACACGATCTGCTTCGACAAGACCGGCACCCTGACGGAGAACCGCCTGCGCGTGGCGCTCGTCGGGATGCCCGACGGAGCCCGGCACGCCGCTGCCGACGACGCCGCGACGCCCGTCCTGCGGATGGCGGCCCGCGCCTGCCCGCCGGCCGGCGATGCCACGGCCGTCCACGCGCACTCCACCGACGAGGCGGTCCTCGCCGCCGCCCCGGACGACCTCGACTGGACCCCCGCCCGGACACTCGCGTTCGAGGCGGCCCGCGGCTACGCCGCCGCGACCGGGACGAGCGGCGACGGCCGCCACCTGTTCGTGGTCAAGGGCGCCCCCGAGAGCGTCCTGCCCGCCTGCACCGGCGCCGGGGACGCGCAGGCCGCGACCGTGGCCGCCCTCGGCGCGGACGGCCTGCGCGTCCTCGCCGTCGCCGTCCGGCCCGTCGAGTCCGCGGGAGAGCCGGTGGACCGTCCGCTGAGCGGTCTGGAACTGGTCGGGTTCGTCGCCCTCGCGGACGCTCCGCGCTCCGGGTCCGCGGAACTCGTCGCCGCTCTGCGCAAGGCCGGGGTGCGGCCGGTCATGCTCACCGGCGACCACCCGGCCACGGCGCGCGCGGTGGCCCTCACCCTCGGCTGGCCCGAGGACGTCGACCTGGCCACCGGCGACGAGCTGGCCGGCCTGGACCGGAGGGGGCGCGCCGAACGGCTGCGCGACTGCGGCGTGGTGGCCCGCGTCGCGCCGGAGCAGAAGGTGCTGGTCGTCGAGGCACTGCGGGAAGCCGGACGCGTCGTGGCCATGGTCGGCGACGGCGCCAACGACGCGGCCGCCATCCGCTCCGCCGACGTCGGGATCGGCATCGCGGCCCGGGGCTCGGCGGCCGCCCGGAACGCCGCCGACCTCGTGGTCACGGACGACGAACTGACCGTCCTGACCGGTGCCGTCGACGAGGGCCGGGCGCTGTGGCGCAGCGTGGCGGACGCGATCACGATCCTGATCGGCGGCAACGCGGGCGAGATCGGCTTCTCGCTGCTCGGCACCCTGCTCTCCGGCCGGGCCCCGATGTCCACCCGCCAGATCATGCTGGTCAACCTGCTGACCGACATGTTCCCGGCGATGGCCGTCGCGGTCACGCCGAGGGACGAACCGCCGGCCGAGGACGATCCGGACACCGAGGGGGAGCCGCGGACCGGCGCGCACACCCCGCGCGCGGGCGCCACCGCCCTCGACGAGCCGCTCGCCCGCGGGATCCGGCACCGGGGCCTGGTGACCGCCCTGGGCGCCACCACCGCGTGGCTCATCGGCACCGCGACCCCCGGCTCCGCCAGGCGCACCGGCACGATGGCCCTGTGCGGGGTCGTCGGCGCCCAGCTCGCCCAGACGCTGACCGGGCGGCGGCGCAGCCCGCTCGTCCTCGCGACGGTCCTGGGCTCGGCCGCCGTTCTCGCGGCCGTGGTGCAGACACCGGGTGTGAGCCGGTTCTTCGGGTGCACCCCGCTCGGCCCGGTCGCCTGGGCGGGAGTCGCCGCGTCCATCGCCGTCGCGGTGGCGGCACCGCCCCTGATCCCGCAGGTCGAACGCCTGCTGCGGACGGCCCTCCCGCGGGCCCGGTCGGCGGAACGGAACACGAGCCGCAGGCACACGCCGTGAACGCCACCCTGACCGAGTACCACCGGCGCCGGGACTTCTCGAAGACCGCCGAACCGGAGGGCGGCCGCAGCGGGCCGGGCGGGCGGCCCTCGTTCGTCGTCCAGATCCGGTCGCCGGGACTTCGACCACGGCTGGCTGTTCGAGCGGAAGCCCGACGGCATCCGCGTCCTCGCCGACCGGAGCGCGCGGGGCAGCCTGCTGCTCTCCCGCAACGGCGACTGGCCGAAGCTCAAGTGCGGGGGTGGCCAGGAAGCCGCGAGTGCCGGATCACCTGCCGGAGTTCGGCCGTACACATCATGTAGCCGTCCGGAGTCGGCAGGCGTTCCAGGTAGTGGGTGAGGTCGGCGCCCAGTGCGAACACCCGCACCGGGGTGTCCGCTGCGCGTGCGGACTCCACCACCCTCCGCACTCCGTCGATGACCGCCGGGTGGCGGGTCTGGTAGGAGTCGGCCACCAGGTGGTTGGTGCGGTCCGCGGCGAGGTAGAACTGCACGAGGTCCTTCGTGCCGACGAACAGTTCGGTGGCGCCCGCGGCGCAGAGTGCCGGGGTGGCGTGCACCGCTGCGGGTGTCTCGACGAACGCGGACACGGGGACGTCGGGCGGTAGCCGGAGATGTGCTTTGAGCCGGGCGAATTCCGTCGCGTCGTTGAGGAACGGCACCGAGAGGTGTACGCGGCGCGCCTCGTCGCCGAGTCGCTCGCGCAGGGTCCCGAGGACGGCGTGCAGGGCGTCGCGGTAGGCGGTCGAGCCCAGCAGCCAGCGGGCGCCGTGCAGGCCCAGCTCGGGGTTCGGTTCGACCGCGACCGGGGCCAGCTCGGTGACGCCGGCGGCGTGGTCGGAGCGGAGGTCGAGGAGCCGCAGGACAAGGCGTTGATCGGGCAGGAGCGCCTCGACGAAGGTGCAGAGCCGGTCCGCGACGGCCCGCCCGTAGGCCACGACGTCGGCGGGGCCGCCGTGGAGGGAGTCGAGCGGGCGCAGGCCCGCGGCCAGGCAGAGGAACTCCTCCCGGATGAAGAAGGATTCGACCCGCTTCGCGTTCGGCCCGCACGAGTTGATCGTCTGGATGTCCTGGAGGTCCGCGATGACCGCGCACGCCGAGCCGAGGTCGTCCAGCAGGGAGGTCTCGGCCCGCGAGCCGGCGGCCCCGGCGCTCGCGTCGGGGCCGATGACGACGGTCTGGCTCTCCAGGTGCAGCGTCACCTCGCCGGTCAGGTCGGCGAGGTCCGCGTGGTCGACGCGGAGCACGGGGATGCCCCGGCCGCGGCAGAGGGACTGCATGTGGCCGGTCAGCCCGCCCGAACTGCAGACGACGGCACGCGCGGAGATGATCGCGTCGTACAGGGCCGCTTCGAGGGTGGGGGCGACGAGAATGGATCCGTTGAGCGGACTTCTGGTGCGGTTGCAGGTGCCTCGTAACACGCTCTGTGTACCGCCGGTCAGTAGGAATCCCTGAATCCGTCGCCCGTTCAACTAATCCTCCAGATCGTCGGCGTTCGCTATCCCCAGGTGTCGACGCAGTTGCCTCGGTGTCACGGTGACGTCGGTGAGCCGTTCGACGGCGGCCCGGTTCACGGCGGCCCTCATCAGGCGGTCGTTCCGAGGCGTAGCCGCTGGAAGGAGCGGGAGTTCGCCCAGTGAGCGGATGCTCGCGTCGAGCCGGGAATCGAGCCGTTCCCGCTCGTTTCGAGCGCGCGTGGCCAACCTCCTCACCTCCAGGCTTACAGCGTCCTCGAATCCGGCGCGGGCCGCTTCCTCTGAATTGCTGTCGTGGCCACGGAATCGAGCCATCACCCGGGGCGGGCTGTCTTCCCCCAGTTCCAGCAGCTCGATCACCCGCGCGGCGACCGCGATCGAATGGTTCTTGATGGCGGCGAGATTGAAGGCGAACGCACCGGTCCGGCCGTTCCGCACGATCTCGTCGCCTTCCCTCGGCACACCGACCGCCGAGATCGGTCCGGCCGGCTCCCCACCGGGGCTCAGCAGCGTTCCGTGTTCGTCGACTTCCACGCCGCGCCCGGTGCGTTCGTGGGGCACCGCGATCCCCCTGCGGAGGAGGTTCCGCCACAGCGACTGGCCGACCCTGCTGTAGTCCGACTCCCGGCCGACGTTGGACACCACCAGGTCGGCCTCGACGGTGCGTTTCTCCTCCGAGGACGCGACCGAGACGACCAGCCGGCCCGACGCCGTCGGCCTGATCCCCTCCACGTTGCCGACGACCAGCTTCACCGGCCCGTCCGCCGCGCGTATCGCGCGCTCGATGACCGCCATCGTGTACTCCACCGCGCCGACCCGGAGCGCGGCTATCAGGGTGCCGAACTCGTCCAGCAGACTGCGCAGTTCGGCGGAGGGAATCCGCTCGATGGCCGCGGGCAGGTGCGGCTCCCACGCCTTGGCCACCCGCTCCGCGATCACCGCCGGGTCGACGTCGGGGCGCTCGCGGAGGATCGTCGAGCGCGCCGCCTCCCACTCGGACCGGACCCGGGCGAGGAACTCCTCACGATTCCGGTATGGCTCCAGCAGTGCTTTGGGACAGGGGAGTTGCAAGACTCCGTGCTCGTGACCGGAGGGGTACGTCCGGAACATCGTCCCGGTCTTGGATATCAGGTGGATCCTCCCGGTGTGGCCCTGGCGCAACAGGAGGCCCGCCGAGTCGTACGCGCTCAGCACGGATCCGACGATCGCGACGGTCGCCTCGGGCGGGAGCGTCTCGAGCTTCCGGACGCCGGTCGCGGAGTACGGGTTCCGTACGAAGGACGGGTGCGCGCGCACGTCGGCGGCGAAGGGCGGATCCCTCAGCTCGAGACCGGTCGCGAGGACGACGTGGTCGGCGAAGAGCACGGTCGGCTCCTCTCCGCGCTCAACTCCCGCTGGCTGACGTACGGTCAATGTGACGCGTCCAGAGCGTACGTCCAGGTCGACAGCCTCGCCGTCCATTTCGACGAGCACGACGCCGGGACAGGATTCCCGCCGGGCCTCGGCCAGCCGGTCGGTCAGGTAGTCCTGGAAGATCCGCCGGGGCGCCGGGCCCTGCTCGACGAACTCCAGCTCGTCCCAGGGGGCCGGCCAGTCCCGGCGGTCGGCTTCGCGGTTGGCCCAGCGGACGAAGTCGAGGACGTCCTCCCGGAACACCGACATCCGGCCCGCCTGGATGTTGAACACGTGGTCCCAGGGGTTGCCGTCGCGGTGGTAGGCGACGCCGGCGGACCGGTAGTCGGACCGCCGTTCGAGCAGGACGACCTCGAGCGGGCTGCGGGCGAAGCGGAGCAGCCGGATCGCCGTGGCGGTGCCGGCCAGGCCCGCCCCGACGATGAGCACTCTCGGGCGGGTATGCGTTGGGCTCATGGCGAAGCCTTCCGGGTTGAGCGACGGGGACGCGGCTCCGCTGTCCTGCACCGGGGACAACGGCCGCTGATGGACGGTGACTTCGCGCTTCGGCGCGCTGTTCCTGGCAGATCGCGTCCGGGGCTGGGTCATGAGCCAAGAATGGCCTGACAACAGCTCGCCCGGCGGGCTTTTGGCATCGTTTCCGAAGGTCGGCTTCTCCCGGTCTGATCAAGGAGTCGGCATGTCCCGGATCGTCAATGTGCCGTCGGTCGCCAGCGCCGATCACGATCACGGTTACGGCCCGGATGTGCCCGCCGGCACGTCGGCGGTGGTGAGTTGCTCGCGCGTCAGACTGGACCGACGACAGGCCCGGCTGGTGGATGACGAGTCTGGCGCAGTGTGCCGCAGAGCAGGTCGACCCGCGCGAGTGACCCCGACACTGCAGAGGACTGTTCCGTAGCGCGGGAATCACGGGCTCGGACCGCTCGCCCCCGCCGGACGATCCGCACGGAAACCACAACCCCGGATCAGCGGCCAACTGGTCCGCGCTACCGGCGCCAGCCGGGCACGACGACCCCGAGACGGCCCGGGCCCAGCCAGACCCGGCAACCGCGACGGCGCGGCCCTCCCGGGAACCCGTCGCGGTCGTGGAGGCCGCGGCCATCGCTCTTCGGGCGGCACGTGATCGAACCGGCGGGGGTGGCGTTTACTCACCGGTCTTCCGCACGCGCCCGGCCGCCGTTCCCGTCGGGCTCGGACCGCGGCCGGGCTGCCCACGGTGCGTTACGAACTGCGCCGGCGGACGGCGCCTCCAGCCCTCACGGTCTCCCCGGCTCCGGGGACCCGGCGCAGGCGGGATCACCCGAGCAGTCGCCTTCGGTCGCGACAAGGTCACTCACGGTATCTCCTGAAAGGGGAGCGTCGACAGTCCGGCCGTCTCCCTCTGCCGGAGGACCCGACCCAAGGAGCATGCCATGCCGAGCGGTGAACCCGATCCGACGGGCGACCACAGCCCGCAGCAGGGCCCGGCCGGCGACGAGCCACCCGGGAGCGGCCGACCGCCGAAATCCGCGGCCGAGTCCCGGGCCGCCATCGAGCACGCCGAGCTGGAAGAGCTCCGGAAGCGTCTCGCCGCACTCGAGGCGTCGACAGCGCCGCCCAGGGCGCGTCACCACCGCCTGCGCACCTCCGGCTCGGTCGTCCTGATCGTCATCTCGTCCCTGTTGGCGCTGCTCTCGGTCATCGCGGTGTGGACGAACTCGATCATCGGTGACACCGACCGGTACGTCGCCACGGTGGCGCCGCTGGCGAGCAACCCGGACATCCAGGCCGCGCTCACCAACCGGGTCACGTCGGAGGTCCTGGCCCAGATCGACGTGAAGGCCGTGGTGGACCAGCTCTCGCAGGCAGCCGTCCAACAGGGTGCGCCGCCGGAGCTCGGCAAGCTGATCGGCGGTCTGAGCGGGCCGATCACCAGCGGCCTCACCCAGCTGGTCAGCAGCACGGTCAACAAGGTGGTGACCAGCGATCAGTTCGAGACTCTGTGGGTCGAGGCGAACCGGGCGGTGCACTCCTCGCTCGACAAGGCGCTGACGGGCAAGGGCGGTGGCGCGGTCTCGCTGGAGAACAATCAGGTCGCCATCGACATCGGCCCGTTCGTCGCCAAGGTCAAGGACCAGCTGGTGGCCTCGGGCTTCGGCCCCGCCGCGAAGATCCCGGAGGTGCACACCAGCTTCGTGGTCTACCAGTCGAAGGACATCGGCAAGTTCAAGAGCTACTTCCGGCTCCTGCAGATCATGGGCACCTGGCTGCCGATCATCGCCGTGCTGGTCGCCGCTGCCGGTGTGTTCACCGCCGTGAACCGGCGCCACGGACTGATCGGCGCAGCGCTCGGGGTGGCGATCGCCATGCTCCTGCTGGGTGTCGTACTGACCGTGTTCCGGTCCTTCTACCTCGACCATCTGCCGCCCGGCGCGTCCCAGGCCGCCGCCGGTGCGATCTACGACGCGCTGATCCGCTTTCTGCGTGCGAGCATCCGCGCCGTGGGCGTGACCGCGCTGGTGACGGCTGTCGGCGCCCTGCTGATCGGCCCGTCCAGGCCTGCGGTGGCGATCCGCACCGCCTGCAGCTCGTCGATCGGTGCGCTGCGCGGGGTGTTGACAGTGCACGGAATGCGGCTCGGGCCGGTCGGCCGGTTCGTGCACCGGTACAAGCGGTGGATCGGCGCCGGGATCCTCGTCGTGGCGGCGGTCGTCCTCGCCACCTGGAGCTACCCGACGGCGGCGGTGGTGTGGTGGATCGTCGTGGTGGTGCTGGTCGGTTTCGCCATCCGCGAGTTCCTCGACACCGGGCCGACGACCTCCGCCACCTCGCCGACCGGCACCGGTCACGCGAGCGCGCCACCCCCGGCTGCTTGAGGCAGACGGCCCAAGGCGTCGCCCATGAGAGTGCCGCTCGTGGATCGGCATGATCTGGCCTCCACGGGAGATCGGATGCGGTGCCGCTCGAGCGGGAGTCGGGGCACGGACGGGCCGCCTGTGCGACTGCCCCCGATCGGGTCAGGCGGAAGTCGCGCCTACTGGGCGCGCCAGGACGCGTCGATGTGAGTGTTGCGGCGGTTGCTCAGCAGGTCGAGGGAAGGCGGTTGTGATGGATCCGGAGGACGGGCCCGCGCGGTCGGACATTCCGGGCCTCGGCCGTCGCCTCGACGACGAGATGGACCAGATCGTCGGGCGCCTGTGGGATCTGGCCCATGCCCAGAGCCGTTTCCAGGATCTGCTGGACGCGGTGATGGCGGTGGGCCGGGAGTTGGAGCTCCCGGTCGTGCTGCGGCGGGTGATCACCACGGCGATGGGCCTGGTCGACGCCCGCTACGGCGCGCTCGGCGTGCTCAGCGAGGACGGCGAACACCTGGAGGAGTTCATCCCCGTCGGCCTGAGCGAACAGGAGGCGGCGGACCTGGCCGGAGTCGCCCTTCCACACGGCCGCGGACTGCTCGGGCACCTCATCCACCACCCCGAACCACTGCGCGTCGCCGACATCGGCACCCACCCGGACGCGGTCGGCTTCCCGCCCGGCCACCCGCCGATGCACACACTCCTCGGAGTCGCGGTCAGCTCCCGCGGACGCGTCTACGGCAACCTCTACCTCACCCAGCGGCGCGACGGACAGCCATTCGACCGCCAGGACCAGGACATCGTCGTGGCGCTCGCCGGCGCGGCCGGCCTCGCGATCGAGAACGCCCGCCTCTACCGGCAGGTCCGCGCCGGCGCCGAGTACTTCCAGCGCCTCCTGCTCCCGCAACTGCCGGACCTCGCCCCCTTCGTCACCGCCGCCGTCTACCGGCCCGCCGCCACCCCGCACCACGTCGGTGGCGACTGGTACGACGCCCTCATGCTCCCCGACGGCACCTGCGCCCTGGTCATCGGCGACGTCGGCGGCCACGACCTCAAGGCCGCGGCCACCATGGCCCAGACCCGCAACATGCTCCGAGCCCTGCTCTATGACCGCCGCACCCCGCCCAGCGCGATCCTGACCCAGCTCGACCGCACCCTCGACGCGATCACCGACAACCCGATCACCACCGCCTGCGTGGTACGCATCGAGCCCGCCGAGAACGGCTGGACGCTGCACTGGAGCACCGCCGGCCACCCGCCGCCGCTCCTGATCGGGCCCGACGGCACCGCCCGCTACCTGGACTCCGAACCCGGTCTGCCGCTCGGGGTGGACACCGATGTGCCCCGACCCGACCACAAGCACCCGATGCCCGCGAACGCCACCCTGGTGCTGTACACCGACGGGCTGATCGAACACCCGGTGCGTCCCCTGGACGAGGGGCTCACCGCGCTCGCCCGGACCGCTGCCGCCCACGCGGACGTGCCCCTCGACGGCCTGTGCCGGACGCTGGCCGACGCCCACCTCGGCGACGGCCGCGACGACCTCGCCGTCCTCGCCCTGCGCACCCCGCCCGGGCCGCACGGTGCCTGAAGCCGTCCGTGCTCCTCCACGGGGACGACCGCCGGGGGGTCGCTGATGATCTGTCGCCGCCCGTCGGCCAGGACGGTGAGCTTGCCCAGCGCCTGCGTGCTGTCGCGGGTGTGGGCCTTGGCGAGCAAGGACTCGGCGGTACGCCGCCGACCGGCTGAACCCTTCGGCGGGTCCCGCAGCGTTTTCCCGGGGCGCCGCGACGATACGACCATGACACCTCAGTCGGGAACCGCGGATTCGGCCAAGGCGAGACTCATCCTGCTGACGCTCGCCGCCGGGCAGTTCCTGATGGCGCTCGACAGCTCCGTCATGAACGTCTCGATCGCGACGGTGGCCCAGGACCTGGGCACGACCGTGACCGGGGTCCAGGGTGCGATCACGGCCTACACGCTCGTGATGGCGATGTTCATGATCCCGGGCGGCAAGGTCGGCGCGATCATCGGCCGCAAGCGCGCCTTCCTGATCGGCTGCGCCATCTACGGTTGCGGGTCTCTGACCACGGCGGTCGCCCCGAACCTCACCGTTCTCCTGATCGGCTGGTCGTTCCTCGAAGGGATCGGGGCGTCGCTCATCCTGCCGGCGATCGTCGCCCTCGTCGCCGGCAACTTCGCCCCCGAACGCCGTCCCGCCGCCTACGGACTCGTCGCCGCCGCAGGCGCCATCGCGATCGCGCTCGGACCGCTCATCGGCGGAGTCGCCACGACGTACTTCTCCTGGCGCTGGGTGTTCGCCGGCGAGGTCGTGATCGTGCTCGGCATCCTGCTGCTCGCCCGCCGCGTCACGGACGCGCCGGTCGACGAGCGGCACCGCATCGATCTCGTCGGCACCGTACTCTCGGCCCTCGGGCTCGGGGCCTTCGTCTACGGCGTCCTGCGCTCCGACGAGTGGGGCTGGTTCCAGCCGAAGCCCGACGCGCCCGCCTGGCTCGGCATCTCGCTGGTCGTCTGGCTGATGCTCGCCGGCATCCTGCTGGTCTGGCTCTTCCTGCGCTGGGAGGCCCACCTCGTGGCCCAGCGCAAGGAGCCGCTCGTGGACCCGGCGCTCCTGCAGAACCGGCAGCTGACCGGCGGCCTGACGATGTTCTTCTTCCAGTACCTCGTTCAGATGGGCGTCTTCTTCGTCGTACCGCTCTACCTCTCGGTCGCCCTCGGCCTGTCTGCCCTCGAAACCGGCACCCGCCTCCTGCCCCTCTCGCTGACCTTGCTGGCCGCCGCGGTCCTGATCCCCAAACTGCTCCCCGATGTCTCGCCCCGGCGGGTGGTGCGGATCGGAATCCTCGCCCTGCTGGCCGGCACGGTGACGCTGATGGCCGCCCTGGACGCGGACGCGGGCGCGGAAGTCGTCACTTTTCCCCTGCTGCTGGTCGGGCTCGGCATGGGCGCGCTGGCCTCGCAGCTGGGGTCGGTCACCGTGTCCGCCGTACCGGACGAGCAGAGTGCCGAGGTGGGTGGTGTCCAGAACGCGGTCACCAACCTCGGCGCCTCGATCGGCACGGCACTTGCCGGATCGATCCTGATCGCCGCACTGACCACGTCGTTCCTGACCACCATCGAGCAGAACCCGGCGGTCCCGGCCGCGGTCACGAGCCAGGCGAGTGTCGAACTCGAAAGCGGCGTTCCCTTCCTGTCGGACGCCCAGGTCGAGACCGCACTCCGCGAAGCGGGCACCAGTCCGGAGATCACCCAGGCCGCGCTCGACGCGAACGCGGCAGCGAGACTCGACGGCCTCCGCGCAGCGCTCGCCATTCTCGCCCTCAGCGCACTCCTCGCGTTGTTCTTCACCGGTCGGATCCCGGCCACCCAGCCCGGCTCGGGGAAGGAGTAGCGCGGGTCGGGTCGCATCCGGAATCCGGGGCGCTGCCCGGTGGCACGTCGCATGCGCCGGCGAGACCTTGGTGATGAGCAGCGTGGGCAGGGCAGCCTTTCTACGCACCCAAGAGACGGCGGGGCGCTCGCCGGAGCGGCCGCCCCCGCGTGCGAACCCATGACCGGGCGGCCACTCGCCATTCCTGGATCACCGTGGCGCTGGCGGCCGGTGTTCAGCGGAGGCCTGACACTCTGCCATCCGCGTGCTGCTTCAGTCACGGTCGGTCGGTGGCGTCCGCCGGGCTCCCTGGCCACACTTCGAAGGACTGTGAAATCCCCGTCGGCGGTCCCGCGCGGAAACGGGCGCGGATCAGCGCATCAACCTTGGCGGACGCCTGGGCCCGACCGCTGAGCTCCACCTTCACCGTGTCGGAGTCGGCATCGGCGAGGGCGACCGGCTGGGCGGCGGCTTCTTCGACCGGCGCCGACGTGTCCACCTGCCAGCGGCTGCGGACCACCTGGTCGGCGGGTGAGACGTAGTCCCCTGCTGTGCTCGCACCGGGGACGGTGATCAACCGGTACGACTGTCCCACCGTGTCGGCGACGATGTTGGCCATGCGTGGTGCACCGGAGATCGACATGTGCACCATGGCGCTCGGTTCCCGTGAGCCACTGGTACTCGTCATTGCTCTCCTCCGAGGTCGGCTCCTCTGCCAGGGTCTGCCAGAACCGGGGCTCCCGCATCTGTTCAGCAGGGAGTCCCGTTCGTCTGCGCGGCTGTGTGTCACGTCCGCCGCTGTCTCTTGACGTAGACGGACCGCTCAATGCGTTCGGCGCGGCGCCCGAGCAGGATCCGGCCCGTCCGACCGAACCTCGAAGCTGTACAGCCCCCCTTCGACGGACCGGCAAGGGCGGACCGGACGACTACCGGGCGGACCGGGCCCAGGAGGCCATCCGGCACCGCGCGCGCCGGCCCAAGCACGACGCGCCCCAGGCGCCGCCGCTCGCCGATGGCCGGGGCCGCGACCCACGGGTGGTCCGGGACGTCGCGGAGTCGGTCGCCAAGCTCATCGAGCAGCAGGGCATGCCCGCGATGACGGCCAAGGTGCTGGTCTGCCTGCTCGTGACCGACGAGGGCACTCTCACGGCCGCCGACCTGGTCCAGCAGCTCCGGGTCAGCCCGGCCTCCGTCTCGCACGCCGTCGCCTTCCTCGAACAGCAGGGCCTGCTCCGCCGGGAACGCGTCCCCGGCGAGCGCCGTGAGCGCTACGTCATCGACAGCGAGATCTGGCTCCGCTCCACCCTCGCCGCTGTGCAGATGCACACCGCCCTAGACCCGATTGTCGGCGTGGCGCGCCGCTGCCCGGGCCAATGCCCGGCCCTGCCGGGCGTCGGGTGTCAGCATCGCAGGGTTGCCGGTTGGGCCAGGGGAGGAGTTGTTGTGGTGACGGTGAGTGATGCCTCGGAGCGGCGACGGCTCGGCGGCCGGACAGGTGCCCAGTGCTGGCTGCTGACCGGGCCTGGGCTGCTGGACAACGGCATCGTCGCCGGCCTCACCACGGCTCTTGAGGACGCGCTGCCCGGCCGGTTCGCCGTGTGGCGCACCGACGAGCTGCTGCTCGGGATCGAGGGCGGGACGCTGACGCTGCGGGATCTGGACGGCTGCCGGTTGGAGGCGCCGGGTGTGGTCTACGCCCGGCTGGCGTCCCCGAGCCTGAGCACCGACCGGGAGGGCACGCTGCTGCGTCAGCTGGTGGCGATGGGCACGGTGCTGCTCAACCCGTTGGAGGCGGTGCTGGCGGGTGCGAACAAGTTCTGGCAGCTGCAGCAGCTGGCCCTGGCGGGTCTTCCCGTTCCCGACACCCGCAGCTACGCACACGCGGAGCTGGAGGATGTGATCGCGGCCGGGGTCCTCGTGCCGTCGGTGGTGAAGTCGGTGCGCGGCCAGCGCGGCGGGCAGGTGTTCCTGGCCCCCGACACCCAGATGCTGCGGGAGGTCCACGGCAGCCTGAGGGCGGAGTCGCCGTACCTGTTCCAGCGGTACGTGGCCCACTCGCACGGCCGTGACCTGCGGGTGGTGGTGGTCGACGGCCGGGCCGTCGCGGCCCAGGTCCGCTCCGCCTCCGACGGCGGGTTGAGGTCGAACCTGGCGCTCGGCGCGACCTCCGTGCTCTGCCCCGGCCGGCACCCCGAGGGCGAGGCACTGGCCGTCCGTGCCGCCCAGGCGCTGGGCCTGGCGGTGGCGGGGGTGGACCTGCTCTTCGAAGCGGACGGCGGGTTCACGATCTGCGAGGTCAACGCCAACGTCGGCTGGCGCGAGCACATGGGTGAGGTCACCCCGGCCGTCGTGGCCGCCTGCGTGGCCAGACTGACCGCCCGGGTGTAGCGATGGCCCACCCCCGCGGACCGGCCGCACCGACCCCACCCGCGCGCACATCGACCCTCGCACCATTGCGCCACCGCAACTACCGCCTCCTCGCGATCGGCCAGGCGGTCTCCAACACCGGCACCTGGATGCAGAACATCGCCCAGGGCTGGCTCGTCCTGCAGCTGTCCCACGGCGACGGCACACAGCTGGGCATCACCACCGCCTTGCAACTCCTGCCGATACTGCTGTTCGGCGCCTGCGGCGGATCACTCGCCGACCGCTTCCCCAAACGCCGGCTGCTGCTGCTCACCCAGACCCTCCACGGCACGCTCGCCCTCGCCGCGGCCCTGCTCACCGCCACCGGCTCCGCCACCCTGGGCGCCGTCTACGCGCTCTGCCTCGCACTGGGCCTGACCATGGTCGTCGACAAGCCCACCCTGCAAGCCTTCATCGCCGAGGCCGTCGAGCCCGACGACCTGCCGAGCGCGCTGGCGCTGAACAGCGCGGTGCTCAACCTCGCCCGAGTGGTCGGCCCCGCACTGGCCGGCCCCGTCATCGCCGCCTTCGGCGTCGCCCCGGCCTTCGCCCTCAACTCCCTCTCCTACGCCGTGGTCCTGGCCAACCTGCTGCGCATGGACACCCGCGCCCTGCGCCCGGCACCGGCTCCCGCAGGCGCCGCCGGGCGGCAGGTGCGGGCCGGGCTGCGGTACGTACGCGAGCGCCCCGAGCTGGGCCTGACACTCGTGCTGGTGGCCCTCGTCGCCGCCTTCGGGATGAACTTCCAGATCACCACCGCGCTGATGGCCACCCAGGTCTTCCACAGCCCGGACGACGCCTTCGGCATCGGTTCCGCCGCGCTCGCCGTGGGCGCGGTGACCGGCTCGCTGCGCGCGGCCCGCGCGCGCCCCCGCGGCTGGCGGCACACGGCCGGCTACGCGCTCGCCTTCGGGGCGCTGGAGGCCGCGAGCGGCCTGATGCCCGACTTCCGCACCTTCGTCCTGACGCTGGTGCCGACCGGAGCGGCGCTCCTGCTCTTCATGACGGCCGCCAAGGCCCGGCTGCAGCTCGCCGTCGCCCCCGCGCTGCGCGGCCGGGTCATGGGCCTCTACATGCTCGCCTCACTGGGCACCACCCCGCTGGCCGCACCCGGCATCGGCTGGCTCTGCCAGACGGCGGGCCCACGCTACGGACTCCTGCTCGGCGGCACCGTGTCGGTGCTCTCCGCGGTCGGGACGGGCGTACTGCTCGGCCGACGTCCCAGGACCCGGCCCACCACGACCGCGGCCCTGCCCGCGTGACCGGGCTCCGAGGAGCCGAACACCGGCAGAGCCGCCGTCGTGGTGCGCGTCAGCGCCCCGGGGTCAGGTACGGGAAGCGGTGAAGTCGAGCTTGCCCTCGACCCCGGCAGTGGAGACCTTCCCCGTGATCGTGGTGACCCGGGTGCCGACGGGGCAGAGCGTCCCGGTGGTGACACCGCTCTCCCCCGCGTAGGTCGGGAAGGTGATCTGCCCGCGCCCGAGGCTGTTGATGCGCAGGACGAAGTTCCCCACCGCCGCACGCGACTCCTCGGCCGACGCCGTCACCTCGGCCGCCCGGACCCGCCCGGCCGTGCACGTGACCCGCTACCCCCTGCGACGGGCGGACGAGGGGCTCGCGGACCTCGCCACGGACCGGGTCACCGGCGTCGCCGTACTCCTCCCGGAGTAGGGGGAGCGAGCGGAAGGCCGGGACAGAACCTCACGGGCAGGTCGTCCGGCGTGCCGGAGGACCTGAGCGCCAGGTACCGAAGATCTGATTCACCGTCAGGTACGTCAGCAAAAGGTCAGCATTCATCCGAGCAAGCGCTGTCACACCCACACAGGTAAGACTCTGCGGATCTTCGACTCCCGTCTCGCCCGCCCTCCGGCACACGACCCATCCATCGCCGCCCGGGCAGGGTCGACGGGCCACCGCAGCTCCGGCGGCCGACCGTCCCTACCAATCCACCGGCACGCGTCTCCGCAGCTCAGCGCACCCGCCCCCGCGCCTTCAAGGGAATCGAGGGCAGCTCCGGGGCGGGCAGTCGGCCGCCGTCGTAGCCGTGCACTTCGCCGAACCGGGAACCCTTCTCCCAGTCGTTTCGTGCCTGTACGATCTCGTCACCGGATCGGCCGATGAAGTTCCACCACATGACGATCTCCTCCTCGAACGGCGTGCCGCCGATCAGGACCGTCCGGGCCGGCTCGTCGCCCGTGTTGGTGACGGTGATGGTGGTGGATCCGGGAGCCAGGTATCCGAGTGCGGCCGGGCGCACCGGGGTGCCCGCGCGCTCGACGTCGCCCGCCAGCGTGACGTCGCCGCGGTCGACGAGCAGGGCGTGCTCGAAGGCGGGGTCGACGGTGAGGGCGATCGTGGAGTGCGGGTGGACCGTGAGCTCGGCGCCCAGCAGCGGGGTGAAGGTCGGGACGGGGGAGGTGTCGCCGGCGAGGGTGCCGAGGAAGACGCGGGCCTCGCCGCCGTCCAGGGCGACGGGCCGCGGCGCGTGGTGGTGGAAGTCCCGTGCGGTGTGCCGGTGTTGCTCGGGGAGCGCCACCCAGAGCTGGACGCCGTGCAGGACGGTGGTCACGGGCGTCGAGACCTCGCTGTGGCTGATGCCGTGGCCGCCCGTCATCAGGTTGAGCTCGCCGGGGCGGACGAAGGCGTGGACGCCGAGGCTGTCGCGGTGCTCGATCTCGCCGCTGAACAGCCAGCTGACGGTCTGGAGGCCGGTGTGGGGGTGCGGGGCGACGTCCATGCCGCCGGTGTCGGCGACGTCGTCGGGGCCGTAGTGGTCGACGAAGCACCAGGCGCCGATGAGCGTGCGGGCGCGCTGGGGCAGGGTCCGGCGCACCGTCATCGCCCGCGGCCCGCCGAGCGGCACGTCCCGCGCGGGCAGGATCTCGACCCGGGGCCCGGCCTCCCGGGTTCCGGCGTGCGGTTCGGCAGGATTGGTGCCGGTGGTGGTCACGGTGTGCTCGCTTCCCAGAAAGTTCTATTTTCAACTATCATGCCATGGCGCAGTGCCGACCGACAGTGAAACGTCCAGGGAGTTCCCGTGACCGATGTGACGACGACCGTGACCGCCGCCCCCGCCCGCCGCCGGGTGTTCATCGACAAGGAGACACCGGCGGCCTTCCGCGCCATGCGTGCCACGGCCGACGCGGCGGGCGGCGCGGCGGCGGAGGCCGGGCTGGACCGGCGGCTCGTGGAACTCGTCAACCTGCGCGTGTCCCAGGTCAACGGCTGCGCCTACTGCCTCGACCTCCACACCGCGGCAGCCCTGCGGGCCGGCGAGACCACCCAGCGCCTCGGTACCCTCCCGGCCTGGCGCGACACCCGGCTGTTCACCCCGCAGGAGCGCGCCGCCCTCGCCCTCGCGGAGGCCACCACGACGCCCGCTGACGCAGCTCTCCAGGAGGAGGCGTACGCCGCCGCGCGCGAGGCGCTGACGGACGAGCAGATCTCCGCGGTGATCTGGGTGGCCATCGCCATCAACGCCTTCAACCGGGTGTCGATCCTCAGCAAGCACCCGGTGCGCCCGGCCGCGGTGCGCTGACGGTGCGGCGGGAGCCCGGCGCGGCTCCCGCCCCGCAACCCGCACGGACCACGGGCGTTCCGTGTGCGTGGCGAACCCCGGTCCGGCCCCGCGGGTTGGCGTGTGACCGCCACTGGCGGCATCACGCCTGGTCAAGGCCGGGTCATGGTGGTCAAAGCCTCGGTCATGGCATGGACACCGACCTTGTCGGCCGGTCCGGGCTCCGCTACACGGCTACCCCCGCCAGGGGCAGGGCCGCGAGCTCAAGAAGGCGATCGAGGGCTACTGGAAGGGCGTCGTCACCGCCGAACAGCTCCAGGCCACCGCCGCCGGGCTGCGCCGCGAAGGCTGGGCGCTGCTCGCAGAGGCCGGTGTCGCCGAGGTCCCGACCGGCGACTTCTCGCTGTACGACCACGTGCTGGACGCCTCGGTGGCCGTCGGCGCGATCCCCGGCCGCCACCGGACCGCCGTCGACGCGGACCCGCTGGACGGGTACTTCGCCATGGCGCGCGGCACGCAGGACGTCGCGCCGCTGGAGATGACCAAGTGGTTCGACACCAACTACCACTACCTGGTGCCCGAGTTGGGCCCGGGTACGGTCTTCGCCGCCAACCCCGCCAAGGCGGTCGGCGAGCTGACCGAGGCACTCGCGCTCGGCCACCGCGCCCGCCCGGTGCTGATCGGCCCGGTCACCTACCTGCTGCTCGCCAAGCCCGCCCCCGGCGTCGACGAGGACTTCCAGCCGATCACCCTGCTGGACCGCCTGCTGCCCGTCTACGCGGAGCTGCTCGCCGCCCTGAAGGCCGCGGGCGCCGAGTGGGTGCAGCTGGACGAGCCCGCGCTCGTCCAGGACCGCACGCCGGCCGAGCTCAACGTCGCCGCCCGCGCCTACCACGAGCTCGGCGCGCCGGCCGACCGTCCGAAGCTGCTGGTCGCGAGCTACTTCGACCGCCTCGGCGAGGCCCTGCCCGTCCTCGCCAAGGCCCCCGTCGACGGCCTCGCGCTGGACTTCACCGGGCCGGCCGCCGCCAATCTGGACGACCTCGCCACCCTCGCCACCCTGCTCGGCCTCGCCGACCGGGTCGACGTCGCGCCGTCCTGCTCCCTCCTCCACGTGCCCATCGACGCCGCCGCGGAGCGCGACGTCGACCCGCAGATCCTGCGCTGGTTCGCCTTCGCCAAGCAGAAGGCGCGGGAGACCGCCCTGCTGGCCCGCGGCCTGCGCGAGGGCACCGCGGCGATCACCGCCGAACTCGCCGCCAACCGCGCCGACCTCGCCTCCCGGGCCGCCTCCCCGATCACCCGCGACCCGGCCGTCCGCGCCCGCTCCGCCGCCGTCACCCTCGATGACACCCGCCGCGCCCAGGCCTACCCCCAGCGCCGAGGCCCAGCACGCCCGCCTCGGCCTGCCCCTGCTGCCGACCACCACCATCGGCTCCTTCCCGCAGACCACCGAACTGCGCGTCGCCCGCGCCGATTTGTCCGCCGGACGGATCGGCGCCGCCGCCTACCGCGAGCGCATGGAGGCGGAGGTCCGCGAGGTCATCGCCTACCAGGAGAAGGCTGGCCTCGACGTCCTCGTCCACGGCGAACCCGAGCGCAACGACATGGTCCAGTACTTCGCCGAACAGCTCACCGGCTACCTCGCCACCCGGCACGGCTGGGTGCAGTCCTCCGGCACCCGCTACGTCCGCCCGCCGGTCCTCGCCGGCTGAGGCGGCCGAGGCGTCTGAGGCGGCCGAGGGGCGGGCGCAGCGCACATGCTGCGCCCGCCCCTCCGGCGTGACCGGAGGGCGGTTATGACGCTTCGGGAGCTCCGGCGGTGCTCGCCTCCGCCGGAGTGGGCGGTGCGGGCGGTGCGGGAGGTGCGGAAGGTGCCATCTTGAGCCAGGCCGGCAGGAGCGCGTCCACGGCCGGCAGCGCCATGACGCGGGTGATCGCGGCGGCGACGGCGAGGGCGACGCCGAGGCCGGGCAGGGCCGAGGGCACGCCGGTCGTGTGGACCAGGACGGGCAGGGCCGCGGCGAGGCCGAGCACCGTCTGGAGGATCGTGCGGATCGTGCGGCGCAGGGAGTCGGACATCTGGGTCTCCTCAGGAAGTCGCAGGAGTCGGGGCCGGGGGAGGGACGGGGGTGGTCGGGGCCGGGCCGGTGGTGACGTGCATCTCCACGCCGGCCGCCAGGGCCTTCGCCACGGCGGCTTCGATCGCGGCCGTGACGGTCGCCGTGTCGACGCCGCTCGCGTGCTCGAGCAGGGTCTTCATCACGGCGGCCTGCGCCGCGATCTGGGCCTGGGCCGCGGCGAGTTGCAGCTGGATCGGGTTGGCGGCGGCGAGCAGCCACTGGGCCGGGACGACGGCGTCCGGCCCGGTCTTCTGGCGCCAGTCGGCGGTGACGTTCGGCAGGCCGTGCTCCCAGACCTGCTGGGGCAGCGACCGGACCAGGGTCCGGATGCCGTCCGCGTTGTCGTCCCCGTAGTGGACGGCGTAGGCGATCGCGTCGCGGACGGGCTGGCTGCTGACCGCGTTGGCGGCCTCCTCGCGGATCATCGCGCGGAGTTGCTCCTCGGTGTACGGCATGTCGTCCTCCTGCAGGATCGGGGCGCGGCCGGGCATCCACTGCCCGTAGTCGGCGACGGTGGCGTCGTTGCGGTCGCATTCGACCCGGCCGATCGTGATCGATCCGCCCTGCCGCAGGTGCGCGCGCGGATCCCAGACGCCACCGGACCAGGCGGAGGTCTGCCAGTAGAAGGTGACGAGCCCGGAGGCGGCTGCGCCCCGGACGACGTGCAGGCCGCCGTAGACACCCGTCCGCGCCGCGCCGAGGACGCCCGACACGCCCGCGAAGTACGGCTCGACGCGGGCCCACGAGGTGTCGGTGTCGACGGCGAAGTAGATCGGCCGGTCCGCGGGCATGCCGCAGGCCGCGGCCTGTGCTGCCGCCTCGCCGGCGTCGCAGACGCCGGCGGCGTGCCCCGCGAGGGCCCGGCCTTCGGTGGTCTCCCACACGACGCCGGACCAAATGCCGTGCGCGGCAAGGTCGGTGGCTTCGGCGAACGTCAGGTTCTTACTCTGGTCGGTGGAGAGGTAGCGCATGGCGAAGGACGCGCCGGCGGCCTTAAGCGCACTGGCCGACGGATGCGTCCACGGGTAGTCGACTCCCCAGGTCACTGGGCGCCTCCGCGTGGGGACGGACGAGGTGAGGGTGGGGGTGGGTTGCGGGTGGCGAGTCGGGCGCGCAGGAGCGCGAGCTCTTCGCGAATGAGGTCCTGGTCGGCGGGGACGGCGTCATGAGTCGCACGGGCCCGCCGGTCCGCGGACCTTCCGAGTACGGTCTACCCCGCCATCAAGAGCGGCAAAGCGACGAGTTGGACGACGTTGCTCCAACGGCCGCCGACGAGCACTCGAGCACGTTCGTCCCGTGCACCGTGTGCCCGGATGAGGAGCGCCAGGAGGCCGTCAGCCCGTCGGGCGGACGGGGCCGCCGCCGGGGCGGTGCTGGAGGTCGACCGGGTTCTCGCCGTCGTTCGGTGGGAGCGTGGGCGCGGGGCTCACCTGCGGCGGAGGCGCCTGCTTCGGCGTCGGGGCCGTGGTGCCCGCGGGGGCCGCGCCGGTGCCGCCCGCAGGGGCCGTTCGGCCGGGGGCCGCGCCCGTGGCCGCGCCCGTGGCCGGGGGCGGGGGCGGTGCGGTGGGGCTCGTGCCGGCCGGGGCCGGTACGGGGGCGGGCTCGCCGGAGGCGATGCCGGGCGGTGGCCCGGGGACCACCGTCGACGCCGGGACGGTGGTCCGGGCGGGCGGCGTCGGGGCGGTTCCGCCGCCGGATGCGCAGGCGGTCGCGGTGAGGGCGAGGAGCAGGGCGGTTGCCGGGAGGGCGGCGGTTCTCTTCACGGGCAGTGGTCTCCGGTCTCGGTCGGCTCCGCGGTTGGACGTCGGCGGCGCGCCGACGGTTCCGAGTGTGCCGGTGCCCGGCGCGCTCGGGTGAGCGTGCCGGGCACCGGTGTTCGGGTGTGTCGCGGTCAGCCCTGGCTGTCGCCGTCCTCGTACAGCTCGCGCGGGTTGATCGACCAGATGCCGCGGCCGAAGGTCGCCGCGTACAGGCGGCCGTCGGGGCCGGTCTTGAGCTGCTGCACCGAGGTGGTGGGCAGGTTCTTGCCGAGCACCGAGAAGCGGGTCTCGCCCGGGGCGCGGTAGAAGACCGCGAGGTCGGTGCCGAGCGCGAGGCCGCCGTTCGGCAGGAGTTTGACCGAGGTGGCCGGGACGTCGGGCAGGTTGGCCGAGACGTCGGTCCAGGTGGCGCCGCCGTCGTGGGTCTCGAAGAGGTGCCCGATGCCGGCGCCGGGGCCCTCGGTCCAGGTCCGGGAGAAGCCGCTCATGGCGACGAAGACGTGCTGGGCGTCGTTCTCGTCGACCGCGAACGAGGACACGTACCGGTTCGGGACGGTGCCGTCCACGGGCAGGTTGAGCTGGTGCCAGCCGGTGCCGTCGGTCTTGCCGACCGCGATGCCGCGGGTGAAGCCCTGGTTGTTGCAGGGGCCGCACCAGCCCGCGTACACGGTGCCGTTGACGATCGCGACGGCGGTGGCGAAGTGGCCGGCGCCGAGGTCGTAGGCGGCGGTCCACTCGCCGCCGCTGCGGATCGCGTAGCCCTTGTGCTGCACCCAGACGTGCTGGCCGCCGGCGATCCAGGTGTTGACGTCCTTCGGGTCGCTGGTGATCGGTGCGATGAAGCGGGCGGAGCTGGTGGCCTTGTCGGGCGGGGCGACCTCGTAGGAGGTGGCCTTGCTCGGGTCGCTGTTGCCCGAGCCGTCGTTGACGGCGCAGTTCTGGGTGACCCACATGTCGAGGTAGACGTACTCCTCGGCGATGTTGCACCCGTTGTTCGGGTCCACCAGGGTGTCGGCGCCGTCGCCGCCGAAGTTGGAGCCCATCACCTTGTCGTGGGCGCGAAGGATCGACTCGCCGTTGTCCTGCATGCCGCCGCTGACGATGACGCCCTTGCCGGAGCGGTCCGCGGGGTCCTTGCCGACGCCGACCGAGTAGTACTGCAGGGTGTCGATGGTGCCGTCGGCCAGCGACTTCCAGTCCGTGGCGTGGCCGGACGCGTCCGCCGAACCGTTCACGGGGCGGGTGTAGATGCCGCCGTCGTTGCCGACGTACACGCTGGGCTTGCCCTGGTAGGTGCCGATGGCGACGGCGTGCTGGTCGGAGTGGACGGTCGGCGAGCAGTCGCCGGTCACCTTGGTGGGGTCGATGCTCCAGCACGGGAACGGGAAGTTCCAGTACGGGCCCGGGACGGACCACGACGCTCCGCCGTCCTTCGTCTCCAGCACCTCTTCCAGGCCGGCGTAGACGTGGTCGGGGTTGGCCGGGTCGACCTGGAGGAACTGGTTGTACCAGGACTGGATGCCCGGCTGGTACCCGGCGCCCTGGAGCGCGGAGCCCGAGTTCTTGATCTTGTCCTTGTCCGCGATCAGCGTCCAAGGACCGAACGGGGAGCCGGACTTGGAGACGTAGATCCCCTTGAGACCGGTGTCCGGGTTGCTCGCCATCACGGCCGGCGACTGGTCGATCGCGTAGTAGCGCGAACCGTCCGCCGAGCGGGCGAAGGTCATGTTGCCGACGTTCGCCGCGTCCGTCGGCAGGTCGCCCAGCGAGGCGACGCGCTGCCAACTGCCGTCCGCGGCCTTGCTGTAGAAGCCGTTGTACGTGTCGCCACCGCGCCAGCCGACGGCCAGGATCACCTTCGACGGGTCCTTGGGATCGATCGCGATGTCGTTGGCGATGTTCTTGTACGGC
>NZ_JAQYXB010000648.1:0-249 GCF_036322405.1 Streptomyces sp. SP17BM10
GACGTGCACGCCGGGTTGGTGGGGTTGGCGCGTGAGTGCGGTGCGACGTTGTTCATGGTGCTGCGGGCGGGGTGGGCGGTGTTGTTGTCGCGGTTGGGTGCGGGCAATGACATCCCGGTGGGGACGGTGGTGGCGGGGCGGTCGGACGAGGCGCTGGACGAGTTGATCGGGTTCTTCGTCAACACGCTGGTGCTGCGGACGGACCTGTCGGGCGACCCGAGCGTCCGGGAGCTGCTGCGCCGGGTGCGC
>NZ_JAQYXB010000649.1:0-1666 GCF_036322405.1 Streptomyces sp. SP17BM10
CGTCCCGGCCACCCCCGGCACCGCCCTCGACACCGAGGCCCTGCGCACCCACATCGCCGCCGCGCTCCCCGACTACATGGTCCCCTCCGCCTTCGTCCCGCTGGAGCAGCTGCCGCTGACGGTCAACGGCAAGCTCGACCGCAAGCAGCTCCCGGCCCCCGAGTTCACCGGCACCGCCCGAGGACGGCAGCCCGTCGGCACGGCGGAGGAGGTCCTGTGCGGGATCTTCCGCGACCTGCTCGGGCTGGAGTCGGTGTCGGTGGAGGACGGTTTCTTCGAGCTGGGCGGCGACAGCATCGTCTCCATCCAGTTGGTCAGCCGCGCCCGCAAGGCCGGGCTGGTCTTCACCGCCCGCGACGTCTTCACCCATCGCACCCCGGAGGCCCTCGCGGCGGTCGCCACCACCGCCGACGTCCTGCCCACCGAAGAGGCGGGCGCCGGGCTCGGACCGGTGCCGGAGACGCCGATCGTCGGCTGGCTGCGCGAGGTGGACGGCCCGATCGACGGATTCAACCAGGCGATGCTGGTCCGCACCCCTGCGGCGGCCACCTTCGAGCGCCTGGCGGACGCCCTCCAGACCGTGCTGGACCACCACGACGTGCTGCGGGCCCGGCTGGTGCGCGGCGCCGACGCGTGGAACCTCGACGTCCCGGCCGCCGGCGCCGTCCGCGCCACGGACGTGCTGCGCCGCGCCGAGGGCGCCGACCTCGCCGCCGAGGCCCGCGCCGCCCAGCTGCGGCTCGCCCCGGACGCCGGCGTGATGCTCCAGGCCGTCTGGTTCGAGGACACCGCCCGCCTGCTCGTGATGGCCCACCACCTGGTCGTGGACGGCGTCACCTGGCGCATCCTGCTCCCCGACCTCGCCCACGCCTACGAGGGCACCGCCCTGGAGCCCGTACCGACGTCGTTCCGCCGCTGGGCGCAGCAGCTCACCGCACTCGACCGCTCCTCCGAACTCCCGCTCTGGCACGCCCAGTTCGACGGCTACGACGGCGGGGACGGCGGGGACGCGCCGCTCGCCGTCCTCGATCCGGCCGTGCACACCGCCGCGACCGCCCGGCACCTGAACCTCACCCTGCCGTCGGACGTCACGACGGCGCTGCTCACCGACACCGCCGCGCGCTTCCGCGCGACCGTCAACGACGTGCTGCTCACCGCGTTCGCGCTCGCCGTGAACGCCTGGCGCCCCGGCCGGGGGACGGGTGTGCTCGTCGACCTGGAGGGCCACGGCCGCGAGAACGTCGTCGAGCACGCCGACACCACGCGCACGGCCGGCTGGTTCACCAGCATGTTCCCCGTCCGCCTCGACCCGGGCGCCCCCGGCGACCCCGGCCGCGCGCTGAAGGCCGTCAAGGAGCAGTTGCACGCCCTCCCCGACAACGGCGTCGGCTACGGCCTCCTGCGCTACTCGACCGCCGGCGGCGCCCTCGCCGACGCCCCCCGCCCCCAGTTCGGCTTCAACTACCTCGGCCGCTTCGCCGCCGCCGGGGAAGACACCGACTGGGCGCTGTGCACCGACGCCGACCTCGGTGACGGCCGCGACCCGGCCATGCCGCTCGCCCACGCCGTCGACCTCAACGCCGCCACCCTCGACACCGCCGAGGGCCCGCAGCTCACCGCCGACTGGTCCTGGCCCGACGGGCTCCTCACCGAGGAGCGCGTCCGC
>NZ_JAQYXB010000650.1:0-283 GCF_036322405.1 Streptomyces sp. SP17BM10
CTTCCCCGGAAACTTCGGCTCCTCCTACACCACCGTCATGACCGACACCGTGAAGAACCTCTTCGAGGCCCCCCAGGTCTACAAGGTCCAGGGCCAGAACCAGTACCTCATGATCGTCGAAGCCCGCGGCGCCAACGAACACCGCTACTTCCGCTCCTTCACCGCCACCAGCCTCAACGGCTCCTGGACCCCCCAGGCCGCCACCGAGACCAACCCCTTCGCCGGCAAGGCCAACAGCGGCGCCACCTGGACCAACGACATCAGCCACGGCGACCTCGTCCGC
>NZ_JAQYXB010000651.1:0-434 GCF_036322405.1 Streptomyces sp. SP17BM10
ATCGTGGGGCCACGCCGGCTAGCATGTCTTCGTCGTCGATTGGTACTGCAATGGGCGGACGACCTCAGTCATCTTCCGCCCCACCGACGCCTCCTTCGCCGTCAGCGGAGCCTACGCAGGCGTCTACGGCGCCGCCGGGGCCGCCGGTTCGGCGAAGTCCCCGAAGAAGAGCTCCCTCGCCGGCCGCCGTGCGTCCCCGCTGCTCCTGCTCGCCGCGGCCCTCGTCGCGGGCGGCGCCGGGACCGGCTGCTACCCGGCGGTGCTGGCGGGCTGGGGTCTCGGCTACCTCTCCAGCCAACTCAAGGACCTCACCCGGAAGTTCGCGATCTTCGGCATCCCGCTGATCACGATGAGCGCGACCACCCTCTACCAGATGCGCCAGACCCAGCACGGCCAGGCGGGAGCCGGCCCCGGCTCGCAGCTCGGCCAGATGA